>USIO01000008.1 GCA_900554815.1 uncultured Clostridium sp. | reverse complement strand
AAAAGATAATGTAGGAAATATAGAAATAAAAGAAATAATTATAAATGGAATAGATAGTGGAATACCAAGAATAAGTTCAATAAAAATAATAAGCCCAACAAGTGGAGAATATAAAGCAGGACAAAGAATAATAATAAGGGTGCAATTTAGCGAAAAAATAAAAGGAATAGCACCAACATTAAAATTAAGGATTGGAGAAAAAGTAGTAACAGCAAAAGGAAATAACCCAGCAGGAACACAAGACTATATAGACTATAATTACGAAGTAACAGACCAAGAAAGTGGAGAAATAGAAATAGAGAGTTACACAGGAGGAAACATTACAGATATTGCGGGAAATACTGCATCTATTATAAAACTAGCAAATACTGGGAATAAAGTCATAATAAAGAAAAAATATGATGCAAAATATGGACCATATACTTATGCTGTTAAAGGAACAGTAATAAATTCATACAAAGATGATAGCATAGAAGTATCTGTTGAAAAAATATCTGGAATGTATGTTTGCAAAATATGGATTGCAGATCCTTCAAAACAAATAAAGAAAATTGATAATTATGCAGAAATAGGAGACACTTTACAACAAATACCTAATGCAATTATTGGAAGTAATGGAGGCTACTTTAGTTCACCTACCTCTTATACAGGAAGTGCAATTATAACAGAAGGAAGAATTATAAGCACAAGCAATGAACATAACACACAAATAATGGGAATTTATAGAGATGGTAAGCTAGTTTATAAAGAAATAAGAGACAAAACAGCTCAAGAAATGATTAATATGGGAATTGTTAATACATTTGGATCATGGCCAGGAGCCCTTATAGAAAATGGAAACTATAATTCAGCATGGGTAAATGTAGACAATTCAAAAACTGAACATAGAACAGCTTTAGGACAAGTTAATGACAATAACTACATAATTATTGTAAATTGTGACAATAAATTATCTTATAAAAATTTAGCACAAATGGGAGAAAGTTTAAATTGTCAGTTCCTATTTAACTTAGACGGAGGAGGATCTACACAATTATGGATGAGAAACCAATACATAAAACGTTCATATTCATATAGAAAAGTGGCAAATGCGCTATATTTTACAACACTAGAATAATTTAAAATAGGTAAGAAAAAATTCTTACCTATTTTTTTCTGTAAAAATTTGACAAATTTTAGAATTCAATGTAAAATAGTAAAAGAATTATTAAAGGAAGAAAAAAATGAAAAAACTATTTTTTGCATCTTATTCTCTAGACATTGGAGGAATTGAAACATCACTTGTTACTTTACTAAATAATCTAGGCGAGAAATACGAAATTACTCTTTGTTTAGAAAAAAAAGAAGGCATTTTTTTAAATGAAATTAATAAAAAAATAAAAATAATTGAATATAAACCAAATTGCTCTAAAAATATATTTGTTCAAAAAGTTAAAAACATGTTAAAAAGGGTTATATTCATTTTAAAATATAAAAATAAATTCGATTTTTCAGCATGCTATGCAACATATTCTCTTGCTTGTAATTTTACTGCAAAAGTAGCAAGTAGTAATTGTGCATTATGGGTGCACTCAGATTATGTAACAATCTTTAAAAATAATATTTCAAAAATGAAAGAATTCTTTGAAAATTTAAAATACCAAAAGTATAAAAACATTGTTTTTGTTTCAAAAACTGCAAAAAATAATTTTAACAAAATAATGGATTTTAAAAATACAACTATTATATATAATTTAATTAATTCAAAGAAAATATTAGAATTATCAAAACAAGCAATTACATTAATTAGAAAAGAAAATTATACTACTTTTTTAAATGTTGGAAGACACGAAGAAGTAGCAAAAAGATTAATGCGACTTATAGAAGCTGCAAGAGAACTAAAAAACAATGGATACCCTTTTAAAATACTATTAATAGGAGATGGACAAGACACAACTAAATATAAAGATAAAGTTAAAGAATATCAACTTGAAAAAGAAATTATATTTTTAGGTAAACAAAAAAATCCATATCCATATTTTAAAATAAGTGATTGTATTATACTAACTTCAGACTATGAGGGATACCCAGTTGTATATCAAGAAGCATTTGTGCTAGGACTCCCAATTATTACAACAGATGTATCAGATAGCAAACAAATTATAGAAAATAAATGGGGAATAGTAACTAAAAAAAATACAGAGGATATATATAATGCAATGAAGCAATTTTGCGAAAAAGGGTATATTATAAAAGAAGAATTCAATTCAGAAGAATTTAATAAACAACAACTAGAAAAGCTAGAAAATTTAATAAATAACAAAAAAACAATTTAAAAATAAAGGAACGTTTAAAAAATGAAAGTATCAATTATTGTTCCAGTATATAATACAGAAAAAGAACTAAATAAAACCCTAAATAGTCTTGTAGAACAAAAATATTCTAATACTGAAATATTAATAATTAACGATGGCTCTACAGATAATTCAGAAAAAATAATTCAGCAATACCAAAAAAAATATTCAAACATAATTTACTACTCAAAAGAAAATACTGGTGTTGCAGACACAAGAAATTTTGGAATTCGGTAAAGCAACAGGAGACTACATACTATTTGTAGATTCTGATGATTATATAGATGCTAATTTATTAAACTATTTAAGCTCATATATGGAGCAACAAATAGATGTAATTAAATATAAATTAAATATAGTTAACCAAAAGGGGGAGATAATAAAAAAGGTAAAAGGGGCTACTTTTGAAAAAACAGATGGACAAACTGCATTTAACCAATTATATGCTACTGATGTATTGCTTGACTCACCATGTGTATACCTATTTAGAAGAGACTACATTTTAAATAATGGATTTAAGTTTCAGGTAGGCACTTATCATGAAGATTTTGGATTAATTCCATTAATTATTGTTAAAGCAGAAAGCATTGTCTCAATAGATTATGAAGGATATTACTATGTACAAAGCAACAATAGTATTACTAGAAATGAAAACTATGAAAAAACAATAAAGAAAATGAAAGACAGCTTAGTACAATATGATAATATGTTAAAAAAAATACAACAATATAATTTAAGTAAAACAACAAAAGAAAATATTAAAATATATTATACAAATGCAATTATTTTAAAACTAAAGGAACTAAACGAAAAAGATCAAAACATTTTCATCCATGAAATAAAACAAAGAAAAATGATTTCCAACATAAAAATAAGAAACTTGAAACAACTTTTTAAAAAACTAATTTTATTATGGAATATCAAATTATATTTAAAATTAAAGTAGAAAGGAAGCAGAAAAAATGCCAAAAGTAAGTTTAATTATCCCAGTATATAATGTAGAGGAGTATATTGTAAAATGCTTATGCTCCACAGTAAACCAAAGCCTACAAGATATAGAATTAATTTTTGTAAATGATGGTTCTACAGATGCATCTGAAAAATATATTACTGAATACCAAGAGATTTACCCTAAAAAAGCAATTAAATATTTTAAAAAAGAAAATGGAGGACTATCAGATGCAAGAAATTATGGGATTCAACAAGCAACTGGAGAATATATTGCATTTTTAGATTCTGACGATTATGCAGAACTTGAAACCTACGAATACTTATATGAAAAAGCAAAAGAAGGCGATTATGATATGGTGGAATGCAACTTTTACTGGAAATACCCAGACAATAGAGTTAAAAAAGATATAGGAGAAATATATAGTACTAAAAAAGAAGCATTAGAAAAGGCAAGAGTTGTTGCCTGGAATAAGTTATATAAAAGGGAAATTATTACAAATTCTGATGTATTATTTCCAAAAGGACTACAATACGAAGATGTAGAGTTCTTTTACAAAATATTACCAAAACTAAATAAAATAGGATTTGTTGAAAAACCTCTTATTTATTATATGCAACGAGAAAATTCCATATCTAATACACAAAACGAAAAAACCAGAGATATTTTTACAGTTTTAGAAAATGTACTTAAATACTATAAAGAAAAAGGAATCTATGAAGAATATAAAGATGAACTTGAATACACTTTTACAAGATATTTACTTTGCAGTTCTTTAAAAAGAATGGCAAAGGTCCAAGACGAAGAACTAAAAAAACAATTATTTAAAGAAACTTGGGAAAAATTGAATACAACTTTTCCAAATTGGAAGAAAAATAAAATTTTAAAAAATGGATTTTCGTTTAAAAAGTTATATATGAGAACAACTAACAAATATACTTATAAATTATACACTAGATTACTAGAAGCAAATTAAAATATTGCGATTAACATAAATGGTATGTTTAGGAGAAAAAATGAAAAAAATAATATTTGGAATAACAAGTTTAACAATAGGTGGAGCTGAAAGAGTACTAGTAGACATAGCTAATCAATTAAATGATTACGATATTACAATTTTTACTATATATGCAAAAGGAGACTTTGAAAAACACTTAAACCCCAATATTAAATTAAAATCCTTATATAAAAAACAATATAATGATTTAAATAAATTAGAAAAAATATGGGTACCATTTAGAATATTCTTTTTTAAAAAACAAATATATAATAAAATAATAAATAATAACTACGATATTGAAGTTTCTTTTTTAGAAGGCCCTATTACCAGACTTTTTAGCGTAAAAAATGATAAAGTAAAAAAAATTGCTTGGATACATAACGACATTTTACAGGTATTTGGAAAAGGGCTAAAATCAAAAATAAAAAAAATATTAGATAAAAATTTATATAATAAGTATCAAAAAATTATATTTGTTAGTAAAGATAATTTAGAAAAATTTAAAGCAAGTTATAATACAAAAGCAAATATGCAGGTAATTTATAATTACATAAATAGCCAAAATGTTTTAGAAAAATCTAAAGAGCAGATAAACTTTAAATTTAAAAATGATGTACCAAACTTAGTAACCGTAGCAAGACTTGTAGAACAAAAGGGAATTGACAGATTTATTAGAGTACATTCTAAATTAATGCAAAAAGGAATTTATAACAATATTTATGTTATAGGAGATGGGCCACTAAAAGAACAATTAGAAAAACAAATAAAAGAGCAAAATGTGGAAAATAGTTTTTATTTATTAGGGAAAAAACAAAATCCATATCCATATATAAAAGCTGCAGATTACTTTTGCTTGTTCTCTTACTTTGAGGGCTATGGAATGGTACTAGAAGAAGCAAAAATATTAAATAAACCTATTTTAATTACTAATACTGCTGCTAGAGAAGCAGTAGGGGGCTATTCTAATGCAACTATATTTGAAAACACAGAAGAACGGAATAGAAAAAGGATTAGAAGATATATTAAAAAATAAAAAACAATTTTCACCACAAATAAAAGAATATAATAATTCAAATATTATAGAACAAATAAAAAAAATATTTTAAATTATGCATAAAATATTAAGACAGGTATTGTACCTGTCTTAATATATATGTATAATGTAAATATAACAAAAAATGGAGCATTAAAGGAGAAAAAAATGAAAGTGTCTGTATTAACACCAACATATAATAGAGCAACACAATTATATAAATTATACGAAAGCTTAAAAATGAATTTAAAAAACGAAGTAGAAATAGAATGGTTAATTATGGATGACGGATCAAAAGATAATACAAAAGAAACTATAAATAAATTTATAAATGAAAATGCTTTAAAAATAAAATACTTTTTTCAAGAAAACCAAGGAAAAATGAAAGCATTAAACAATTTAGTTCCAGAGGCTACAGGAGAATTTATTATTGAATGCGATTCAGACGATTATTTTACAGATGCAGCTTTTAAATATATAAAAGAAAAATGTATAGTAGATGATGAAATATATGCATATGCATTTCTAAAATATAATCAAGATAATTGCAACATAGGAAGACTATTTATGGCAGATGGAATGGAAAATACAATGTTTGACTTATATTTTAAGCAAGGAGAAGATGGAGAAAAAGCCCTTGTTTTTAATACAGAAATTCGCAAGAAATATTTCCACCAATTAGAAGAAAACGAAAAATTTGTAACAGAAGCAAGACTATACCACAAAATGGATAGCAAATATAAAATAAAATGCTATAACCAGCCAATCATGGTATGCAAATACCATAAAGATGGATATACTAAAAATATAAAAGAGATTTTTAAAAAAAATCCAAAAGGCTATTATGCTTATTTTAAAGAAATATTTGAGCACAATATGCAAAATGTTCCTTTAAAAAAAAGGCTATATGTAATAAAACATTATATACTTTTTTCTTACTTATCTAATGCAAAAAGTCCAATTAAATATGTAAAAGGAAATTTAAATAAATTTTTATACATAATATTATATTTACCTGGCAAGTTTTTTTCTAAAAAATTTTGACAAGAAGGGCAATTATGATATAATATAAATTCATATGGTATTAGTTTAAAATGGAGGCTAAAATGCAAGAAACAGAATATAAAATTATTGTAGATAATGTATATAAATCTTTTAATGTATATTTGGACAAGGCAAATACAATTAAAGAAAAACTATTATTTTTTGCCAGAAACAAAAAAGAAAAAAGAGAAGTACTAAAAGGTATAAATCTAAAAATAAAAAAGGGAGAAGCGGTTGCATTAATAGGGATTAATGGAAGTGGAAAATCTACACTTTTAAAATTAATGACAAAAATTATATATCCCAATAAAGGCAAAATTATTACTAATGGAAAACTAACATCTATGTTAGAATTAGGTGCCGGATTTCACCCAGATTTTTCAGGAAGAGAAAATATTTATTTTAATGCTTCAATTTTTGGACTAACTAAGAAAGAAATAGATTCAAGAATTAACAAAATTATAGAATTTTCTGAACTAGAAGAATTTATTGACAATCCAGTTAGAACATATTCTTCTGGTATGTATATGAGATTAGCCTTTTCGGTTGCAATAAATGTAGATGCAGATATACTTTTAATAGATGAAATACTTTCTGTTGGAGACCAACATTTTCAAGAAAAATGTTTTGAAAAAATGAAAGAATTAAAAAAAGAGGGGAAAACTATGGTTTTTGTTACACATAGTATGCATTCAGTAAAAGAATTTTGCACAAGGGCTGTATGGTTACATGAAGGAAGAATAAAAATGGATGGAGAGCCAGAACAAGTTACAGAGCAATACTTAAAAGAAACAACATAACAAAAATTTAATCAACATAAAGAATAAAAATTAGGAGATAAATGATGAACATATTTAAAAATATCTATAATTATAGAGAGTTATTAAAAACTAATATAAAAAAAGAAGTAAGAGGCAAATACAAAAATTCTGTTTTAGGCGTATTTTGGTCATTTTTAAATCCACTATTACAAATTCTTGTTTATACAATTGTTTTTCAAGTAATTTTAAAAAACCCAAAAGAGAACTATGTTGTATTCTTGTGCACAGGATTAATTCCTTGGACATTTTTCTCAACAGCAATTTCTAGAGCTGCTTTTACAATAATTGAAAACGGAAATATTATAAAAAAAGTTTATTTTCCAAGAGAAATATTACCAATTTCTGTTGTAACAAGTGAAACAATTAACTTTATAATTTCAACAGTAATTATACTAGGAATTGTTATTGTTAATGGAATGGGATTTAATATATATATGCTATTTTATCCAATTATTTTACTTGCACAGTATTTATTAACTTTAGCAATTTCATTCATGCTAGCTGGAGTAACAGTTTATTTTAGAGATTTACAACATTTAATTGGTATTGTTTTACAATTACTATTCTATGCAACTCCAATTGTATATTCATTAGACGGAATACCAGCTAATTTAAGTTGGATTTTAAAATTAAATCCAATGACTTATATTATTAATGGATATAGAGATATATTTTATAACCAAACAATGCCAGACATTGTTGGAATTATAATTTTTATTATAATTGCAATTTTAGGATGTGCTATAGGGTATTTAATATTTAACAAATTTCAAAAGGGGTTTGCAGAAGAACTATAAAATCTAAAAAGAAAGGAAAAACAAAATGAATATAGAAGAAAAATATTTTGACTATACTTTAGAACCGGGGAAATTTTTAAATAAGAATATAACAATACCAACAGAAAAACCATTAATTAGTATAATAACTGCATATTATAACTGCAAAGATTATATTATGCAAACAGCAAATTCTGTTTTAAACCAAACATTTCCATACTGGGAGTGGGTTATTGTTAATGATGGAAGTACAGAAGAAGGAACAGAAGAAATATTAAATGAATTAAAAGAAAAAGATGATAGAATAAAAATATACAACCAAAAAAATCAGGGAAGACTAGTTGCAAGAGACGAAGCAATATCTAAAACTACAGCAGATATTATTTATATGTTAGATTCAGATGATGTAATTGACCCAACTTTACTAGAATGTGGTTATTGGACATTAACAACTAACCCAACAGCTTCGTGGGCTTACTGTAATTGTGTAAATTTTGATAAAAAAGAATTTTTATACAAACCAGAGTTTGACTCTGAACAAGAAAAAAAAGAAAACCTAGTTATTGGAAGCTCATTTATTGTAAAAAAAGATTTACTAGAAGTAGGTGGATATAATGTAGTAGACCAAGATGTACATGAAGATTGGCATTTATGGCTACGCTTATTGGAAAAAGGGAAATATCCAGTTAAAATGAATTTTTATGGTTTTTGGTATAGACAGAGACAGGGAAGTATTAGAAACACAATTAATGGAAACAAGAAAAAAGATAAACATGCAACAGAAGTAATTAAGAGACAAGCAAAAAAAATAAAACATTTTATAGATGCAATAGAATACCCTGTATCTAGTGGGTATGGATACTATACATATCCAAAAACATTTAACTGGGATAGAAAACTAAACTATATAATGGATGGTAAAATTAATTTATTACTAATTGTACCATGGTTTAATGTTGGAGGTGCAGATAAATTTAATTATGACCTTATATCAAGGCTAGACAAAGAAAAATATAATATAACAATAATAAGTACTGAACCTAGTGATTATGTATGGAGACAAAAATTTGAAAAACATGCAACTATATTTGATTTAACTACATTTTTACATAGAAAAGATTGGGCAGCTTTTATTCATTATATTATAAAAACAAGACAGATTAATATTGTAATGCAAACAAATAGTTATTATGGATATTACGCACTACCTTGGCTAAAATCACAATTTCCAAATGTTATATTTGTAGATTATATTCACGCACACGACTGGAGCTGGAGAAATGGTGGATATGCAAGAGAATCAATAGCAGTTTCTAACATTGTTGATAAAACATATACTTGTAATAATTTTGTTCAAAAAGTAATGACAGAAAAAATGGGAAGAAAAGACGAAAATATGCAAACAGTTTATATTGGTGTAGACTCAGAAGATTTTAAAAGAGAAAATACAATTATCTCAGACGAAGAAACAAAAAGCAAACTTGAAGGAAAAAAAGTAATTTTGTTTATTTGCAGAATTGTAGAAATAAAAAGGCCAATATTTATGCTAAGAGTATTAGAAGCAATTTTAAAGAAAGACAAAAACTTTATTTTACTAGTTGTAGGCGATGGAGAACAAATGCAAGAAATGCAAAAAATGGCAAAACAATTAAATTTAACTCAAAACATTGTTTTTACGGGAATGAAAGATGTTACTCAAACAAAACAATATTATAAAATGTCTGATATAACAATAATTTGCTCTTTTTCAGAGGGGCTTGCAGTTACTGCATATGAATCATTATCTATGAAAGTTCCAGTAATTACTTCTGATGTTGGAGGACAAAGCGAATTAATAGATGAAACTGTTGGAAAAGTAATACCATTAATGCAAGATGCGGAAAATGATTTATTTAAAAGAAAATACTCAGAAGAAGAAATACAGTTATATGCAAATTCTATTATAGAAATTGTAAATTCAAAAGATTATAAAAAAATGCAAGAAAACTGTAGAGAAAAAATTACTAAATCATTTTCAGTTGATAATATGGTAAAAACTTTAGACAACGAATTTCACGATTTAATAAACAAGGGAACTAGAATAAAACCAGAGACAGTAAAAGACATAGAACTATACAAGCAATATCTAGTGCTATATAATGTAATTGAAGAAAGAAAATACAATATACCAGTTGGAGGAATTACCAATAGAAGATCTAACATAAAAACAGCTAATTTAAAATCAAATTTATGGAAAAATCCATTTTACCGTATAACAGTAAAAACATTAAAAGGCATAGGACTATGGGAACCATTAAAAAAGAGCAAAATAACTAAAAAATTAAAAACAGTTATTAGAAAGGTAATGTAGCAACAAAAAATGAAAAATAAAGAAAGCAAATTTAAAAATAAAGCATTTATAGGCAGATTAATATTTTTTATTGTTTTTGCAATTATTGCAACAATATTAGTTATTAGACTGTTTCCTCTAATAATGAATTTATCAACTCAAACAGGTAGAATTGAATTTAAAGACCAAATAAGAGAAATGGGATTTGGAGGAGTACTTTTGCTTTTTGGATTACAGCTAGCTCAAATTTTGTTAATTATATTACCAGGTGAACCACTAGAAGTTTTGGCTGGAATGTGTTATGGAGCATGGGGAGGAGCATTATTTATTCTTATATGTGTATTTATTACAACATCAGGAATCTATTTTTTAACAGCAAAGCTAGGGAAAAGCTTTTTATACAATTTTTTCTCAAAAGAAAAAATTGATAAAATAGAAAATAGCAAATTATTGAAAAAAACAAGCACAATAGAAACAGTTATGATTATATTATTTTTAATTCCGGGTACTCCAAAAGATTTATTAACATATATTGGAGCATTGCTACCAATAAAACCTATTAGGTTTATATTAATTGCAACATTAGCTAGATTCCCTTCTGTTATTTCTTCTACTCTGGCTGGTGACACATTAACAAGAGGTAACTGGCATATATCTATTGCAATTTATGCAATAACTTTTGTAATAACTGGAATTTCTATATATTTTATAAACAAAAATAATAAAAAAGAATCACAAGAAATGATGGATATTTTTAAATAATTAAAGATAAAGAGCTATATTCTATTTGAAAGGAAAATACAAAAAATGATAGAAATACAAAATTTATCAAAATCTTATGTAAAGGACAAAAAATCGGTAGACCAATTAAACTTAACAATTAAAAACGGAGAAATTTTTGGATTTTTAGGACCAAACGGTGCAGGAAAAACAACAACAATTAAAATGATAACAGGAATTTTAAACCCTGATGAAGGGGATGTTTTAATTGATGGTAAAAGCATAAAAACACAAAGCTTGGAGGCTAAGCAAAACTTTGGATTTGTTCCAGATAGCCCAGACATGTTTTTAAGATTAAAGGGAATAGAATATTTAAATTTTATTGCAGATATTTATGAAATCCCAGAAGAACTAAGGAAAAAAAGAATAGAAGAATTAACAAATAAATTTGAAATTCATGATGTGCTACAAAATCAAATGCAAACATATTCTCATGGAATGAGACAGAAAATTATTATTTGTGGTGTATTATTAAATAATCCTAAAAACTGGATTTTGGATGAGCCAATGACCGGACTAGACCCAAAATCATCTTACGACCTAAAAGAAATGATGAGGAAACACACTAAAGAGGGAAATTCTGTATTTTTTTCTACACATGTTTTAGAGGTAGCAGAAAAATTGTGTGATAGAATTGGAATTATTAATAAAGGAAAACTTATTTTTGTTGGTACATATAGCGAAATGAAAGAAAAATTTAAGGAAAATGTTTCACTAGAAGAATTGTTTTTGGAGTTAACAGATGATGAAAAGTAAAGTATGGTCACTAACAAAAGTTTTCCTTAAATGCTCTTTTACCAACATGGAGAGTAAAAAGAACAAAAATAATAAGAACCAAAATTCTTTAAAATGGATTTTACTATATGGATTTTTAATTATATATTTGTGTATGATTATTGGGTCATTAAGTTTTGGGATAATTAATAGCCTAAAAGCCATTCGGACAAGAACAGGTATTTTTAAGCTTATTTTTTCTAAGTTTAGGATTACTATTTCTAATACAGTCTATTGCTTCATGTATGAATATATTTTACTTTTCTAATGATATAGAATATGTATTACCTTTTCCAATAAAGCCAAGACAAATAATAATGGCAAAATTTAATGTAATACTTATTACAGAATATGTTGTAGGAATTGTGTTTGGACTTGTTCCACTTACCATATATGGAATACTAACTAATGCAAACATATTGTATTATATTATTTCACTAATTACATTATTAATATTTCCAATTGTGCCAATTGTTATAGCTGGTATACTAGTAATGATTATTATGAGTTTTGCAAAACTTACGAAAAATAAAGACAAGTTTCAGGTAATTGCTACAATTTTAATTATAGCAATTGTTATAGGAATGCAATTTGTGCTAAATCAACAAGGAGATTTAACAGATGAACAAATAGCTTTAAAACTAGTAGAAGCAAATGGAATGGCAGATATGTTTAGTGGATATATTCCTACTTTGCAACCTATTAGAAATGCTTTAACAATTTCGGAAACTTTAGGGCGTATTTTAGAAATACTAAAAGCTGTAATAATAACAGCTGCATTTTATACAATATTTATTTTAGTAGGACAAAAATTATATTTAAAAGGAGTAGTTGGAAATAGAAGCGGTGGAGGAACAAAAAAACAAAAAATAAATACACAAAAAGCTTATAGACAAAAAAGAATAGGTATAAGTTATGTAATAAAAGAATTAAAAATATTATTTAGAAATCCAATATATTTTACACAATGCATATTGCCAAGTATATTAATGCCTATAATATTTTTAATAGCATTAATAGCTGGAATAGGAAGTAATAATAGTACAACACGGAGAAGATACATTCAGCCTAGCTAGTTTTATTGGAACAACACCAGCAATTCTAATAGTAGCAATTATATTAGGAATAACACAATTTTTCGCTATGATGAACTATATTTCTGTTACAGCTGTTTCAAGAGATGGAGCAAATGCAGTATTTATAAAATATATTCCACTTTCTTTTTATAGACAATTTCTCTATAAAACTATACCAAGTGTAATAATGAATACTATAATGAATTTAATTATATTTGTTATTGTAAGGCTTATAATACCAGTTCCAATTTTATATTTAATTATAGTATTAATATTTTCAACATTATTAAGTATTATACAAAGCTTTTTAAATTTAATAATAGATTTAAAAAAACCAAAATTAAAATGGGATACAGAATATGCAGTTGTAAAGCAAAATATGAATTTAATGTGGACAATGATATTTAGCATGATTCTTATAGGAATTATTATAGGAATAACCATATTATTTATGATAACAAATATTAACGAAATATTAGCATTTTTTGTAACAACATTTATACTAATTTTAGCAATATATTTTCTAAACAAATATATAAAAGAACATCAGGAAGAATTATTTAAAAAAATATACTAGTTTGAACAAGAATTATAGCTTATTAAAAATTATTTTATAAGCATACTAATTTTTAATATTTTGAAATGGAGAAACAACAATGATAAATTTTAAAACTGAAATTGCACAATACATAAAAAATACTATAAATATAGAATTAAGCATTATTGAAAATGCAATTGAAATTCCAAATGATACTTTACATGGAGACTATGCGTTTCCATGTTTTAAGCTAGCAAAAGACCTAAAAAAATCACCAATACTTATTGCAAACGAAATAAAAGAAAAAATTATTGTAGATAACAACATAATTGAAAAAATAGAAATTGTTAATGGATATTTAAATTTTTATATTAATAAACAAACATTAGCAAAAACTGTAATGGAAGAAATTAATAATAAAAAAGAAAAATATGGCAGTAATAACATAGGAACCGGAAAAAATATTGTTATAGACTATTCTGCTCCCAATATTGCTAAACCATTTCATATAGGACATTTAAGATCTACTGTAATTGGAGGAGCGCTATATAATATATATAAAAAGCTTGGATACAATGTTATTGGGATTAATCACTTAGGAGATTATGGTACACAATTTGGAAAGCTAATAGAGGGATATAAAAGATGGGAGAAAGAATACAACATTGATAAAGAACCAATAAATGAATTAACAAAAATATATATTAGAATTAATAATTTATGCAAAGAAGATGAAACAGTATTAGAAGCATGTAGAGACAATTTTAAAAAATTAGAGGAAAAAGATCCTTATTGTTTAGAAATCTGGAACAAGTTTAGAAAATTAAGCTTAAAGGAATTTCAAAAAGTGTACGATATGCTAGGGAGTAAATTCGATTCTTGGAATGGAGAAGCCTTTTATTCTGACAAAATGCAAGAGATAATACAAAAATTAGAATCAACAGGAAAATTAGTAGAATCACAAGGAGCGAAAGTAATTGAACTAGGAAAAGATACAGCACCATGTATTATTGAAAAAAGCAATGGCTCTACAACATATGCAACAAGAGATTTAGCTGCTATAGTCTACCGTGCTAGAACTTATGACTATGATAAAGCAATTTATGTTACATCTTATGAACAAAATTTACATTTTAAACAAATATTTGAAGTTGCAAAATTATTGGATTTAGATGAAAAATATATAAAAGGATTAATTCATGTTCCATTTGGAATGGTTTTACTAAAAGAAGGTAAAATGTCTACTAGACAAGGTAATATGATTAAACTAGAAGAATTGCTAAATGAAGCTATTGTAAGAGCTAAACAAATTATTGAAGAAAAAAATTCTAAGCTAGAGAATAAAGAAGAAATTGCAAAAAAAGTAGGAATAGGAGCAGTTATTTTTAATGACTTATCTAATAGCAGAATAAAAGATGAAATATTCGACTGGAACCAGGCATTAAACTTTAATGGAGAAACAGGACCATACATTCAGTATATTTATGTAAGAACTAAAAGTGTTTTGGAAAAAGCAGGATGTATACCAAATATTAATGAAATTGATTTTTCTAAACTTTTAGATAAAGAAGCAATACAAACAATTACTTTATTGAGCTCATTTAGTAATATACTAGAGCAAACAATAGAAAAAAACGAGCCATCTATTTTAGCTAGATATTTAATTAATTTAAGCCAAAGCTATAGTAGCTTTTATAATGAACATCATATTATAGTAGAAGACAAAACTCTACAAGATGCAAGACTGATGCTTACTTATACTTGTGGAATAGTATTAAAAGAAGGAGCAAATCTATTAGGAATGCAAATGCCAGACAAAATGTAAATATATACAAAAAATACATAATTTCAGTTATGTATTTTTTTTAAAAATAGAAAAAAGGGTGTACAAAAAATTGAGATTTACTGGATTTTTTAACATAATGAATTTTATATTTCAAATTCCATAAATTAAAAATTTTATTAAAAAACTTTACAATTTATTTGTATGAATATATAATATAACTATTCTAAAAAAAATAAGATAAAATCTTTTATATTATAAAAAAATGTATTTATTCAAAAAAGACATTCAAGAGAAGGGGATAAATAGTGAAATTTGTAGAATTCATGAAAAGACATAGAAATTTTATTCTTAGACTAATTGATATTTTAGCAATAATAATTGCTTACATTTTTGTAGAACTATTTAAAAGTGAGACATTATCTATATTTACAAGCACAAATACAAATATACTTGTAAATACAATCATTGTATCTATACTCGTATACCAAACATTTTTAAGCTTATTTGATAGCTATAAAAATATTATTCGATATGAAAATGGAAAAGATTATTTAATATATGGCTTTGGATGTATGGTTTCTTGTGTTATTACTTCAATGATTGGCAGCATATTTAAAATTGATATGATGGGACCGAGATCTAATTTATTAGCAGGTGTACTTGTTTCTGTTATTATGATTACATATAGGCTAATTATTAGATTATTTCTAACAGATAGTATTGTTCATAAATCAGAAATTATTAGTGCAAAAACACAAAAAAATTTATTAATTATAGGAGCTGGAAGAGCAACAAAAGATGTAATTAGAATTATTAAAACAGATATGCAAAAAAGTTACAATATTGTTGGCATTATTGACGATAATCCAGAGAAATTCAATTATGCAATTTCTGGTGTTAGAATAGTAGGAGATAGATATAAAATTCAAGAAGTATGTAGAAATTATAAAGTAGAAGTAATATTCTTTTGTATTTCTAGAATTGATAATAAAAACAAAAAAGAAATAATAGATATATGCCAAGAAACGGGAGCAAAAATTAGAATATTACCAAGTACAGTAGATATTATTAAAAATAAAAACATTGTGCAAAGTTTTAGAAATGTAGAAATTGAAGATGTATTAGGCAGAGATGCAATTGTTCTTGACAATAAAAATATTAGTTCATTAATTAAAGACGATGTTGTACTTGTAACAGGTGGGGGAGGTTCTATTGGATCAGAACTTTGCAGACAAATTATGCAATATGAACCAAAACAACTTATTATATTTGATATTTATGAAAATAATTTATATGATATAGAATTAGAACTAAAATCAAAATACCCAGAAGAAAAAATAGTAGCTTTAGTTGGAAGTGTAAGAGACAAAAAAAGGCTAGAAGAACTATTCCGAGAATTTAAGCCAAGCTTGGTATTTCATGCAGCAGCTCATAAGCATGTTCCACTAATGGAAAACAACCCATTAGAAGCAATTAAAAACAATATTTTTGGAACGTATAATGTAGTAAATTGTTCAGACCAATATAATGTTAGAAGATTTGTACTAATTTCCACAGACAAAGCAGTTAACCCAACTAATATAATGGGAGCTTCAAAAAGAGTATGCGAAATGATTGTACAAGCTAAAAACAAAGTAAGCAATACAGAATTTGCAGCGGTTAGATTTGGAAATGTTTTAGGAAGCAATGGTTCTGTTATACCATTATTTAAAAAACAGATTGCTAATGGTGGGCCAGTTACAGTAACCCATAAAGAAATAACTAGATTCTTTATGACAATTACTGAAGCAGTGCAACTAATATTGCAAGCGGTAACATATGCAAAAGGTGGGGAAATATTTGTATTAGACATGGGAGAACCAGTTAAAATATATGACTTAGCAGTATCAATAATTAAACTATCTGGGTTAGAGCCTGATGTGGACATCCCAATTAAAATAACTGGACTAAGACCAGGAGAAAAGCTATATGAAGAAATTTTAATGGCAGAAGAAGGCTTAACAGCAACTAAGCACGATAAAATATTTATATCTGAACCAATGCATTTGGAAATGAAAGCATTAGAAGAAAAATTAGACATATTAAGCAAATTGGAATATGATGAAAACTATAACAAAGAGAATATAAAGGAAATTATGAAAGAAGTAGTACCTACATATAAAAACCCAGAGGAAGTAAACCATGAAAATTTATAGAAGCGTACTTTTATTACTTGTAATTATTTGGATGATTACTGTATTTATATTTTCGCACCAACCAGCAGAAGTTTCTAGCAATACTAGTGGAAATACTATTAGATTTATTATAGAATACATACCAATTTTAAAAGAATTTAATAATATACAAAAAGAAGAATTAATTGAAATACTACAACCAATAGCAAGAAAACTAGCACATTTAAGCATTTACATTCTAGGAGGACTCCTTTTATTTACTTACACTAACTCATATAATATAACAGAAACCAAAAAAATTGCTATAAGTACTCTAATAGGAATTATATATGCAATAACAGATGAAATACATCAACTATTTATTCCGCGGAAGAGCAGGGCAAATACAAGATGTTATTATTGATTCATTAGGAATTATGTTAGGAATAGCAGTAACATGCTTTATAATAAAGATAATAAAGATAATAAAGATAATAGAGAGCATTAAAGAAAGGAGAAAAATGAAAGCAAAAAAAATATATCTATGTATAAAAAGATTAATGGATTTTGTTTTATCTTTAATAGCAATAATATTATTGATGCCGATATTTTTAATAATAGCAATAATAATTAAATTGGAATCAAAAGGGACGGTATTTTTTAAACAAAAAAGGGTTGGAAAAAACAAGAAATACTTTAATATATACAAATTTAGAACAATGAGAAGCGACACACCAAAAGATATGCCAACTCATATGCTAAAAAATGCTGACAGCTATATTACAAAATTTGGCGGATTTATGAGGAAAACTAGCATAGATGAGCTTCCACAAATTATTAACATATTAAAAGGAGATATGAGTATTATAGGACCAAGACCTGCATTATGGAACCAAGATGATTTAATTGCAGAAAGAGATAAATACCATGCAAACGATATTTTACCAGGACTTACAGGCTTGGCACAGGTAAATGGAAGGGACGAATTAGAAATACCAGTTAAAGCAAAGCTAGATGGCGAATATGTAGAAAAAATGTCATTTATATTTGATACAAAAATATTTTTCAAAACAATTATTAATGTATTTAGGCACGAAGGAATTGTAGAAGGGGAACAAGAAAAAAAGGAGAAGAATGAAAGTGAAAGCAAGTAACAACGATATACTTATAACTGGTGCTGGTGGATGGTTAGGAAGCGAACTAACAGAGCAACTACTGGCTCAAGGTAAAAGTGTAAGAGCAATAAATTTCATTTATACTGAAAGACTTGAGAATCTAAAGAAAAAATATGGTGAAAAGCTAAATATAATTATAGGAGATATTTGTAATAATGAATTAATTAAAAAAGAGTTACAAGGGGTAAAAGTGGTTTACCATTTAGCCGCTAAAGTACATGCAATTCCTACTAACCAAAAAGAAGAAGAAGATTTTTTTAGAGTTAATTCTAAAGCAACAGAAGAACTTTTTAAACAATGCATAATAAATAATGTAGATAGAGTAATATTTTTTAGCACTGTTTCTGTATATAAAACAACAAACGAAAAAATAACTTTAAATACAGCTAAAGAACCAGATACAATATATGGAAAAAGTAAGCTAGAAGCTGAAAAAATTGCAAATAAGATGTATAATGAGCAACAATTGCCAGTTACAATAATTGAACCTGTAACAGTATATGGAGAAGGAGACGTAGGAAACTTTAAAAAATTGGAAAATCTGATAAAAAAGGGATTATGTATAAAATTTGGAAATGGAAATAATAAAAAGACAGTTATTTATTATAGAGATTTAATAAAAATGGTTATAGAGATTGCTCAAAATAATGCCATGATAGGCAAAACTGTAATATGTGGAACTGAGGTTTTAACTCTAAATGAAATAAATGACATATTAATAAAAAGTAGTGCAAAAAGAGTAATAAAAATTACAATACCAATGTGGCTAACTAATATTACTATTAAATTATGTTCAATTTCTATACTAAAAAAAATAAAGAGAAAAATTATTGCTCTAACACAAAATAATGAATTTGAAATAGAAAATAATTTAAATAGTTATACAAAATTTAAGGAATATGAATTAAAGTAAATGAGGTATAGCAAATGGTTAAAAAAAATATTTTGATGATTTCGTCAGAATACCCAAATATAGAAAAAAGTTGTAATATATATACAGACTTAGCAGAAGCATTAAAAAATTATGGTTTTAATATTACGGTAGTAATTACTGAAGAAAGTAAAAATATAAAACATACAGACATTTTTATTGAAAATGATATTCCAGTATTAAGAGTTAAAGTTGGAAATATTTATAATATAGGTATACTAGAAAAGGGAATTACATTTTTGAAAAGTGGTTTTTTAGTCAAAAGGGCAATTTCTAAATTTCTTGGAACAAAACAATATGACTTAATATTATTTATGTCTCAGCCAGTAACTTTGGCAAATACAGTAAGATGGGCTATGAAAAAGTTTAAATGCCATTCTTACCTCATGATGAAAGATATCTTTCCACAAAATGGAGTAGATATAGGTATTATCAAAAAAAATACTCCTATTTATTGGTACTTTAAATATCAAGAAAGAAAATTATATAAAATAGCTACAACTATTGGATGCATGTCTGAACAAAACAAGAAATATTTATTAGAACATAATAAATATCTAACAGAAAATAAAATGGATATTTTTCCAAATACACAAAAAATAGAAACAGCAATGGAAAAAAACAATGAATTTTTACTTAGAAAAAAATACAATATACCAACAGATAGTGTACTGGCTGTATATGGAGGAAACTTAGGTAAACCACAGGGAGTAGAATTTTTTAAAATTGTGTTAGAAAAGTATAAAGAAAGAAAAGACATCAATTTTCTAATTGTGGCAAGAGGAACAGAAAAAGATAATCTTTATAAGTATATTGACGAAAATAAAATTAGGAATGTATATAAATATGATTTAATGCCTAGACAAGACTATCAAAAAATAGTTAATGAATGTGATATAGGTTTAATTTTTTTAGACAAAAGATTTACAATTCCGAATTATCCATCTAAAGTATTATCCTATTTTAGCTTAAGCATACCGGTTATGGCTGCAGTCGACAAAAACAATGACTTTAAAGATATGCTAGAGATTTCAAATTCAGGTTTTTGGACAGAAGCAGGAAATATTGAAGACTATACCAAAAAAATGGATAAACTAATATCAGATAAACATTTGAGAGAAGAAATGGGACAAAATGGTAGGAAATACTTAGAGGAAAATTTTAATGTGACAAAATCGGTTAATATTATAAATAAATATATAAATATGGAAGGATGATAAACAATGTTTAAAGGAAGAACTTTAATGATTACAGGAGGAACTGGCTCGTTTGGACATGCAGTATTAAATAGATTTTTAGATACAGATATAGGTGAAATAAGAATATTTTCTCGAGATGAAAAAAAACAAGATGATATGAGAAAAGAATATCATAATGATAAAATTAAATTCTATATTGGAGATGTAAGGGATTTAGCAAGTGTAAAAAATGCAATGCATGGAGTAGATTATATTTTTCATGCAGCAGCACTAAAACAAGTACCTAGTTGTGAGTTTTTTCCACTAGAAGCTGTAAAAACAAATGTAATTGGAACAGACAATGTTCTAACAGCTGCAATAGAAGAAGGAGTAAAAAAAGTTATTTGTTTATCTACAGATAAGGCAGCATATCCAGTAAATGCA
Source organism: uncultured Clostridium sp. (assembly GCA_900554815.1). GTDB lineage: Bacteria > Bacillota > Clostridia > TANB77 > CAG-508 > UMGS1754. The sequence continues at coordinate 35,820 of USIO01000008.1, read as the reverse complement.
ATGGGAACATCTAAAGCTATGATGGAAAAAGTAATTGTAGCAAAGTCTAGAACAGTAGAGCAAAATAAAACAACAATATGTGCTACAAGGTATGGAAATGTTATGTGCTCAAGAGGATCTGTTATTCCTTTATTTATAGAACAAATTAAAGCTGGAAAACCGCTAACGATTACAGAACCAAAAATGACAAGATTTATAATGAGCTTAGAAGAAGCTGTGGAATTAGTGGTATTTGCTTTTAAAAATGCAGAAGCAGGAGATATTATGGTTCAAAAAGCGCCAGCATGTACAATAGAAGTTTTAGCACAAGCAGTAAAAGAGTTGTTTGGGGCAGAAAAAGAAGAAACAAAAATTATTGGAATTCGCCATGGAGAAAAAATGTATGAAACACTTCTTACAAACGAAGAATGTGTTCATGCAATAGATATGGGAAATTTCTACCGTGTACCATGCGATAAAAGAGATTTAAACTATGATAAATACTTTGTAGATGGAAACCAAGAAAGAACTAAATTGTCGGAATTTAATTCTAACAATACAAAACTTTTAACTATAGAACAAGTAAAAGAAAAATTATTACAATTAGACTATATACAAAATGAGCTAAAGAATTGGAGTAAAGATAACGCAATAACAAAAGGAGAAAAACTATTTGGAACAAACTAATTTTAATAATAAAAATTATAGTAAAAGAGGGATAGTATGAAAGTATTAGTAACAGGTGCAAATGGTTTTATTGGAAAAAATTTAATTGAAGACTTAAAATATCAAGACAATATAGAAATCTATGAATGCGATATAAATACAACAGATGAACAACTAGAAGAATATACAAAAGATTGTGAATTTGTTTATCATTTAGCAGGAGTAAATCGTCCACAAAACGAAAAAGAGTTTATGAAAGGGAATTTTGGTTTTACCTCAATTCTTTTACAAAAATTAAAAAAACATAATAATAAGTGTCCTGTACTAATTACATCTTCCATACAGGCAAAATTAGATAATCCATATGGAAAGAGCAAAAAAGCAGGGGAAGACTTAATGTTTAACTACGAAAAAGAAACTGGTGCAAAAGTACTTGTATATCGTCTACCAAATGTTTTTGGCAAATGGTGTAAACCAAATTACAATAGTGTAATAGCAACATTTTGCAATAATATAGCAAGAGGATTAGAAATAACAGTAAACGATCCCAATGTTGTAATGAATTTGGTCTATATAGATGATGTAGTAACCGAATTCGTTTATGCATTAAATGGAAATGAACATAAAGAAGATAAATTTGCTTATGTACCAGTAACTCATACAATAAAATTAGGAGAGATTGTAGAATTAATAAACAGTTTTAAAGAAACTAGAAAAAACCTTATGTTACCTAATATGAAAGATGAATTTTCTAAAAAGCTATATAGCACTTATTTAAGCTACTTGCCGGAAAATGAATTTAATTATCCATTAAAAATGAATATAGATGCTAGAGGATCTTTTACTGAATTGTTTAAAACAGAAGAAAGAGGACAAGTATCTGTTAATATTTCTAAGCCGGGAATTGTAAAAGGAAACCATTGGCATAATACTAAAAACGAAAAATTTATAGTAGTTAGTGGAAAAGGAAAAATAAAGTTTAGAAAAGTAGGAACAGATGAAGTAATAGAGTATTGCGTAAGCGGAGAAAAATTAGAAGTGATTGACATTCCTGTGGGGTACACTCATAGTATAGAAAATATTGGAGATACAGACATGGTAACAATAATGTGGGCAAATGAATTATTTAACCCAGAAAAACCAGACACATATTATTTGGAGGTATAAAAATGGAAAAACTAAAACTTATGACAATTATTGGTACAAGACCAGAAATAATAAGACTTTCAGCAGTAATAAAATGCGCAGACAAATATTTTAACCATATATTAGTACACACAGGGCAAAACTATGATTACACTTTAAACCAAGTTTTTTTTGAGGACTTAGGATTGAGAGCACCAGACTATTATTTAGATAGTGTGGGGAAAAATTTGGGAGAAACAATAGGAAACATTATTGCTAAATCTTATGATGTAATGATAAAAGAAAAACCAGATGCGGTACTTTTACTAGGAGATACAAATTCAGCGCTTTCTGCTATTTCTGCAAAAAGACTAAAAATTCCAATTTTCCATATGGAAGCAGGAAATAGATGCTGGGACTGGAATGTATCTGAAATGATAAACAGAAAAATTGTTGACCATATTTCGGATATTAATCTTCCTTATACGGAACATTCTAGAAGGTATTTATTATCTGAAGGAATTGATGGAAAAACAATATTTGTTACAGGTTCTCCAATGAGAGAAGTTCTTCGTGACCATATTGAACAAATAGAAAAAAGTGATGTATTAAATAGGTTGCATTTAGAAAAAAATAAGTATATACTTTTGTCTGCACATAGAGAAGAAAATATAGATAATGAAGAAAACTTTATGTCTTTAATGAATGCTATTAATGATATTGCAGAAAAATATAAAATGCCAGTTATTTATTCAACACATCCAAGAAGCCAAAAATACATAGATAAAAGAAACTTTAAATTCCATTCATTAGTACAAAATTTAAAACCATTTGGATTTATGGATTATAATAAACTACAAAAAAATGCTTATTGCGTATTATCAGATAGTGGAACATTATCTGAAGAAAGTGCAATGCTAGGCTTTTCTGGAGTATTAATAAGAACTTCCACAGAAAGGCCAGAAGTATTAGACAAAGGAACAGTTGTAATTGGTGGAATTACAGATAAAACAGTAGAGCAAGCTTTAGAACTTGCTGTTTCTATGAGGGATAATAATGAAGAAGTTGTGATGGCAGAAGACTATGCAGATACAAATGTATCTGTAAAAGTAGTAAAAATTATACAAAGTTATACAGATATAGTAAATAGAACTGTTTGGGGGAAATAAATGAAGGTATTACAAATAAACTCTGTATGTGGATATGGAAGTACAGGTAGAATTGTAACAGACTTATATAAAACACTAAATGAAAATGGTCATGACTGCGTAATTGCTTATGGGAGAGGAACAGCGCCAAATGGAATTAAAACAATAAAAATTGGAAATAAAATGGATATATATTTGCATGCAATATTATCTAAACTTTTCGACAAACATGGATATGGTTCTAAAAAGGCTACTAAAAAGTTAATAAAAGATATAGAAATATATAATCCAGATATAATTCATCTTCATAATATACATGGATACTATATTAATTTAGAAATTTTATTTAATTATTTAGAAAAAAACAATAAAACGGTAATTTGGACTTTGCATGATTGCTGGAGTTTTACAGGACATTGTGCACATTTTGATTATATACAATGTACAAAGTGGAAAAATCAATGTAAAAAATGCCCACAAAAGAGAAGTTATCCTAATAGTATGTTCATAGATAATTCTAAAAAAAATTTCTACTTAAAACATAAACTATTTACTAATATAAATAATTTAACAATAGTAACACCATCTAAGTGGCTAGCGAAATTAGTAAAAGAGTCTTTTTTAAACAAATATAATGTTGAAGTAATTTATAATGGAATAGACTTAGATGTTTTTAAGCCAACGCCAAGTGAATTCAAGAGAGAGTACAATTTAGAAAATAAAAAAGTTATTTTAGGGGTTGCAAACAACTGGAAACTACGAAAAGGTTTGGACACTTTTGGCAAATTAGCACAAGAGTTAGATGACTCTTATAAGATAATACTAATTGGAATAAATAAAAATGATAGGAAAAAGATACCAGCTAATATACTTACAATTAAAAGAACAAACAATGTGGAAGAACTAGCCAAGTTTTATACATTAGCAGACATGTTTATTAATCCAACCTTAGAAGATAATTTCCCAACAACAAATATAGAGTCACTAGCTTGTGGAACACCGGTTATAACATATAAAACTGGAGGAAGCCCAGAAGCTGTTAATGAAAAAAGTGGAGTAGTTGTAGAAAAACAAGATTTTAAAGAATTAGTAAAAGTAATAAAGCAATTTAATAAAAAAAATTATACTGGTTGCATAGAACAGGCTAAAAAATTTGAAAAAAGAGACCAGTATAATAAATATATTGAACTATATGAAAAGGTGAAGAAATGAACATTATATACGTATCAAATCTAATATCAGAGTCAAAAATGAATAAAATCATTGAAAAAGCTAATAAAAAGCCACTTCAATCAATACAAAAATTCCATAGACTTCTTTGCAAAGGCTTTATTGCGAACAATATTAAAGTTAAAACTATTAGTGCTATTCCAATGTCAAGAAAAATTAGTAACAAAACAATATGGTTAGACAAAAAAGAAAAAGAAGACGGTATTTGCTATCATTATGTACCTTTCATTAACTATAAAGGAATTAGGCAAATTTGTATTGCACTAGCTACAGCTTTCTTAATAACAAAAGAAATAATTTTTGGAAAAAAGAAAAAAGTTTTTGTTTGTGATATATTAGATACGACTATTTCTTATATAACATTATTACTTAGTAAAATTTTTAAGTATACTTGTATAGGAATTGCTACTGATTTACCAGAAAACATGAGTAATGCTACGAAATTAAGCCACTTTTTAGAAAATGATTGTGATGCGTACGTATTATTAACAGAACAAATGAACGACAAAATAAATTTGAAAAATAAACCTTTCATTGTTATGGAAGGACTAGTGGACAGTAATATGCAATTATTGTCTAATACTTTAAATAACAAATATACAAAAAAAGTATGTATATATGCTGGAGGTATTTACGAAAAATATGGAGTAAAATTACTAGTAGACGCTTTTAAAAACTTAAACATAAAAGATGCAGAGCTACACTTATATGGTACTGGAGACTTAGAAAAATATTTAGCTAGCATAAAAAACAACAAAATAAAATACTATGGAGTAGTAGAAAATAAAAAAATTGTAGAAGAGGAAATTAAAGCAACACTTTTAATTAATCCAAGATTTACAAAAGAAGAATATACTAAATATTCATTTCCTTCAAAAAATATGGAATATATGGTATCTGGCACGCCCATCCTAACAACTAAGCTTCCTGGAATGCCAAATGAATATATTCCATATGTATATCTTTTTGAAAACGAAACATTAGAAGGATACCAAAAATCTTTAGAACAAATATTGAAAAAACCACAACAAGAGTTATTTGAAAAAGGTAAAGAGGCAAAAGAATTTATGCTAAAAAATAAAAATAATAAAAAACAAGCATCAAGAATAATCTACTTTATTAATAACACTGTTACAAAGGAGAAATAATATGTTTTTTACAATAATAATTATAGCAATAATGCTAGAAGTTATAATAACTATGTGTAAAATAGATAAATTTTCTAAAATATTTTTAACAATTTTTAATTTGATTATAACAATACTGTTATGTTTTTCTACTACTAACCCATATGGATTATTCCCTGTTTCAGATAAAACTTATATAATATGGTTAATAAACTTAATGTGTTTTACAATAGTTTATATTTTACTTGCACTAAGAAAAAAAAATGAAGAAATTATAGAGGAATATACTGATAATAATTTCGACAAAGTATTAGACAAAATAGTAAAATCAAAAATATGGAATACAATAAACATAATAGTTATGATATTATTAATATATTATGTTGTTAAATATAACAACATAATTTCAGAAATTATAGACCCTGCTTTATGGAGAATGGTACGTTTTACAACATTATTTGACTCTTACAAAGAAAAAGTAATATTTGAATATATTATTATGGGGGCTTTTACAATATTTTCAATTATTACTTCTATATTATTAGTTAATAAAAAATGGAAAAATATTTTTTTCTTTGTAGGAATTGCAAATATTATATTATATGTTTCAATAGGATTTAGCAGAAAAGTATTATTTGAATTTTTAATGTACATTGTAATAGCTTATGCTATTATGTTTATATTTAAAAAGAAAAAAATTAACAAACGCATAATATTAACAGGAGCTGTACTACTAATAATTATTTTAATAGTAATATTAGCATTAACTTCAATTAGGACTGGTGTAAAAATTTGGGATTTTAAAACAATTTATGAAGAAATTTTACAAGAACAAGTTAAGCAATTTATTATATATTTTGAAGGACCATTTAGAGCCCTAGACTATTTTATAGAAAATGGATTACCTTCTCTTGAAGGTAAACTCTCTTATGGAAGGGCTACACTAGGAGGAGTAGATGAAATTATTAGTTTACCACTAATATTTGTTGGTATAGATTATCCTTATTTTAATTCAATTGTGGGAAGTGACTTGCAAAGTTACATAACAATTGGAGATAATATAAGCTTCAATGCTTTATATACAGGTGTAATGAATTATTATTGCGATTTTGGCGTTTATGGAGTTATTATCTTGTCAACATTATATGCAATTTTTACGAGATGGTGTGTAGAAAAATCATTAAAAAAACAAGATGCCTTTTCTCAAATTTTGATGATTTTTGTTGTAATGAACACAATATCAACTATATATAGATGGAACTATCAATCAGGTGCAACAACTTTTATACTAATAGTCTTATTGCTTTTAAATTCTAATAAACTAATAAAAAAAGGAAAAAGGTGGAAAGAAATATAGAAACTAACATATTAATATATAAACTTACAAAAAAACTAAAAATTTTAAAATTTATTTAAAAATAGTAGCAGGAGGAATTTATGAAAATATTATGGATAGTTAATACAATATTCCCATATCCATCTCAACAACTGGGTATGAAAAAAAATCCATTTGGAGGGTGGCTAATAGGACTTGCTAATAAATGTATACAAGAGGAAAATATAGAACTAGCAATTGCAACTGTTTACTCAGGCAGTGACTTTAAGGAATTTAAAGATGAAAAAATTACATATTACTTAATTCCTGGAGCACCAGCAATAAAATATAATAAAAAGATAGAAGAATATTGGAAAAAAGTAAATAAAGAATTTAAGCCGGATATAGTACATATACATGGAAGCGAGTTTACCCATGGATTAGGATATGTTAATTCGTGCCAAAACACAAGAGTTATTTTGGAAATACAGGGTATGGTATCAGTTTATGCCAAAGTATATTATGCAAATTTACCAATATCAGAGATTATTAAAAACATAACATTAAGAGATATAGTTAGATTTGATACAATCATACAAGCTAGAAAAAAATTTATAAAACGAGGCAAATTTGAAATAGCATTAATAAAAAAAGTAAATAATATTATTGGAAGAACAACATGGGACTATGCAAATGTAAAAGCAATAAACCCAAGTACAAAATATTACAAATTAAATGAAACACTAAGAAAAGCATTTTATAATAATATATGGAATTACGATAAAATAGAAAAACATTCTATTTTTTGCAGTCAAGCAAGTTATCCTATAAAAGGGCTACATTATATGCTTGATGCTATGTACATACTAAAACAAAAATATCCAGATGTAAAATTATATATTGCTGGCAATGATATTATACATAAGAAATCGAAAACAAGCGGATATGGCAAAATAATATTAAATAAAATAAAAAAATATAATATAGAAAACAATGTTATATTTACAGGGATATTAAACGAAAATGAAATGGTAGAAAGATTACTAAAAACTAATGTGTTTGCATTACCTTCATCAATAGAAAATAGTTCTAATTCTTTAGGAGAAGCAATGCTATTGGGAATGCCATGTGTTGCATCTAATTCAGGAGGAACAATGGATATCTTAAAACATAAAGAAGAAGGACTATTATATCCATATACAGAACCGGCAGTACTTGCGCACTATATAGAACAACTTTTCGAAAACAAAGAATTAGCAGAAGAATATGGTAAAAAAGCAAGAACAACAGCATTAAATAGACATAATCCTGAAACAAATACAAAAAATGTTATAGAAATATATGAAAAAATATTAAAAGAGGAGAAATAGGGTATGATAAAACCATTAGCACCAATAGTTACATTTGTATATTCAAGACCAGAACATACTAAAAAAATGATAGAATCATTAGCAAAAAATAAATTAGCTAAAGACTCAGAAGTGTGGATATTTTCTGATGCTGCAAAAAAAGAAACAGCTGCTGAAAAAGTAAAAAATGTAAGAGAATATATTCATAGCATTGAAGAAAAGCAGTATTTTAAAAAGTTACATATTATAGAAGCACAAAAGAATAAAGGACTAGCGAACTCAGTAATAGCAGGAGTAGGAGAAGTAATAAACAAATATGGAAAAGCAATTGTTGTAGAAGATGACCTAATTGTAACAGATAATTTTATAGAATACATGAATGAGGCTCTAAACTTTTATGAAAATGACAAAAGAATATGGTCAATAAGTGGATATAATCTGCCAATTAAAATACCAAAAAACTATCTTTCAGATGTATACTTGGGGTATCGTGGTTGTAGCTGGGGATGGGCTACTTGGGCTGATAGATGGAATATAGTTGATTGGGAAGTTAAAGATTATGAAATCTTTAAAAACGATAGGAAAAAAAGAAAAAAACTTAACCGCGGTGGAAAAGATATGGCACAAATGCTAGATATGCAGATGTCTGGATTAATAGATTCATGGGCCATTCGCTGGTGTTATGAGCAATCTAAAAGAGAAATGTATACAATTTACCCTACAAAATCATTAGTGTATAATGGTGGATTAGATGGAACAGGAACTCATAGTGGAACAAATAATGAATTTTCAGTTGAGCTTTCTAACGAAAAAAGAAACTTTATAGAAAACATACAGTTAGATAATAGAATTGTAAAAAATTTTAAAAAGATGTATAAAATTGGATGGAAGGGAACATTAAAGGCTATTTTATTATCATTAGGACTAAAAGGAGTTGTAGAATTTGCAAGAACAAGAAAAAGAAGCTGAACACATAGAAGTAAAATTTAGTTTTAAAAAAATATTAGGAAATAGTATGTGGCCAATAACTCAAAACATTATAACTTTATTGGTAAGTATGATAGTTTCTGCAATTATTGCAAGATATTTAGGAACAGAAGGTTATGGATTAGTTAACTATGTTGTATCTGTGGTAACATTATTTACATCGTTTTCTACATTAGGGATGGAAACAATTTTAGTAAAAGATGTTGTAAACGATAAAAATAATGTTGGAAATGTAATTGGAACTAGTTTTGTTATTAGATTAGTAGGAAGTATTGCACTAATAATAATTTCTCAAATTACTCTTTACATATTATCACCAAATGATATAATAATACAAATTTTAGGAATTATTATGGGAACTTGCATGATTTTTAAATCATTTGAAATAATAGAGTATTATTTCCAGGCAAAAATGAATTTAAAAGTTAATGCAATAATAAAAATAATTACATTATTTATTGTATCTATTTGTAAAATACTAGTTGCAGTTTTTAACTTAGGCGAAATTGGTTATATGTTTACATATTTAATAGATGCCGCAGTAATGGGAATCCTATTATTTATTTATTTTAGACTACATGAGAAAATAAAATGGAAGTTCGATAAAAAATATGCAAAAGAGTTATTACAAAAGTGTATATATATTGCAATTTCAGGATTAATGATTACAATCTATATGAGAATAGACCAAGTTATGCTAGGAAGCATGTTACCAGATAAAAGCCAAAATGGAATTTATTCTGCAGCAGTAAAAATTGCAGAAATGTGGTATTTTATACCGTTAGCACTAATAGCATCTTTTAAACCTTCTATAATGAAGTGTAAAAATATGAATAACGAAAAAGAATACCAAAGGCTTATGCAAAGGCTGTACGATATAGTAGCAATTATTGGGGTTGTATGCGGAATAGGAATTACAGTTGTTGCACCACTTGCTATACATATTTTATATGGCGAGGCATATGCACAATCAGCAGAAATATTAACAATTAGTGTATGGGCAGGACTATTTGCAACTTTAGGAAGTGCAAGGTCTGTTTGGTTAGTTGCAGAAAATTTACAAAAATATACTATTTCTTATACATTGGTTGGATGTATTATAAATATTGCTTTAAATGCTATCTTAATTCCAACATATGGAGCATTTGGTGCGGCATTTGCAACATTAGTAGCTCAAGCTATAAGTAATATTTTTGTATTAATGCTATTTAAAAAAACAAGGAAATCTTCTACAATGATATTAAAAGCTATATTTAAAAATCAATTAATTATTGATACAATAAAGAAAATAATTAAAATTTAGGAGGTATAAAAAATGAAAATAGTAGTTAGCGGAACAGGATATGTAGGGCTAGTTACAGCAGTGTGTTTAGCAGAAAAAGGAAATAATGTGGTTTGCTATGATGTTGTAAAAGAAAAAATAGATACATTAAACCAAGGTAAATCTCCAATTTATGAACATGGCCTTGAAGAATTAATGGAGAAAAATAAGGGAAAAATAATATATACATTAGATAAAAAATTAGCATATAAAGATGCAGACGTTATTTTTATAGGAGTAGGTACACCAGAAAGAATAGATGGTTCAGCTAACTTAGACTTTGTATATGCAGTAGCAGACGATATTGTGGAAAACATAAATAAAGACTGCTTAGTTGTTATAAAGTCTACAGTTCCTATTGGAACAAATTACAAAGTTGAAAAATATATTCAAGAAAAGCTAAATGGAAAATATAAAATGGAAATTGCATCAAATCCAGAATTTTTAGCACAAGGAACAGCAGTTAGAGACACATTAGAGGCACAAAGAATTGTAATAGGAACACATTCAAAGTGGGCAGAAAATATATTAAAAAATATTTATAAAAATTTTGAAAAATCAGTTTTAATTTCAACAGATATAAATAGTGCAGAAATGATAAAATATGCTTCTAATGACTTTTTGGCATTAAAGATTTCCTATATAAACGAAATTGCAAATTTATGCGAAATTTTAGGAGCCAATATTCAAGATGTAACAAAAGGAATGGGATTAGATAGCAGAATTGGGAACAAATTTTTAAATGCAGGAATTGGTTATGGTGGTTCTTGCTTTCCAAAAGATACAAAGGCTTTACATTGGTTAGCAAAAGTTAATGATTGTGAGTTAAAAACAATAAAGGCAGCAATAGATGTTAACCAAAACCAAAAAGTTAAATTAATAGAAAAATCACAGAACTATTATGAAACTGTAAAAGGACTAAATGTAGCTGTTTTAGGACTAGCATTTAAACCAGAAACAGACGATTTAAGGGAAGCCCCTTCTTTAATTAATGTAGAATACTTAAAATCTAATGGAGCAAATATAAAAGCATGGGATCCGGTTGCAGAAAATAATTTTAAAAAGAAATTTCCAGATATTACTTATTGCAATACTATTGATGAAACAATTAAAGATACAGATATTTGCTTTATTTTTACAGAATGGAAAGAAATTAAAGAATATAATATAGCTAATTTTATTAAATACATGAAAAAACCAATCATATTAGACGGAAGAAATTGTTATCCAATAGATAAAATTGAAAATGAAAAACTTATTTATGAATCAATCGGAAGAAAAACAATTAAAAATATTGAATTATAAAGTACTAATAGCTATTATATGAGGAGGATTCAATTGTTAAAACACAAGAAAAAAAGCAAAATATGGATATTAATAATTATTGACATTATTTTAGTATTAGCATTTTTAGGAGTATGGGCTGGCAGTTTTGTAGCATCTAAATTATCTAATTTAACTTTTAAACCTTTAGATAAAAAAAATTTAGCTATTAATGAAGAACTATTTGCAAAAGTGTCAGATAATTTAACAAAAAGTGAGTTTAATGAAATTAAAAATATTGTATTTTTTGGAATAGATACACAAAGCAAAGGAGATGGACAAGATGATCCAAACTTTATGGGAAGAACAGATAGTATTATAATAGCATCAATTAATCCAAAATATAAAAGCTTAAAAATGATAAGTATTCCAAGGGATACTTATGCAGAAATTGAAGGATATGGCAAAACAAAAATAAACCATGCTTATGAATATGGTCAAGAGGAATTGGCAATAAAAACAATAAACCAAAATTTTGGACTAGACTTAACACAATATGTAACAATAGATTTTGTGGGTTTAATTAATGTAATTAACGATATTGGTGGAGTTCAATTAAACATAACACAAGCAGAAAAAAATTTTATTAACCAAAGCTCACAATTAGCCTATGAACTTACTAATACCCAAAAAAAGGATTTATATTCGGCAGGGCTAGTTACTTTAGATGGAGAACAAGCATTAACACATTCTAGAAATAGAAGTGTTGGAGACGATTTTACAAGAGCCGAAAGACAAAGAGAAGTATTAGAAGCAATTTTAAACAAATTATCTAAAATGAGTATGAGCGAAATTAATGAACATATTGATGTATTTTTAAAACAAGTAACAACTAATATTAATATAATGGATTATATTGGTATTATAACAGATGTGCTATTTAACAAAGATACGTATTTAAATGGCATTGTTTCTGAACAATGCCCAAGCAAAAATATTGCAACAGGAGAATATATTGGACCAACTTATTATTTTGTACCAAGTAGTACAGAAAAAATGCAAGAAGAAATGTTAGACTATTTATATAGAATGTAGGAGGAAAAAATGCCATATCAAACAAGAAAAAAAAGCAAATGGAGAATTGGAAGAGTAATATTAGTACTAATTCTAATTTTACTAGTTGGATTAGGAATAGCAATTGGCAATTTTATTGCAGGCAAATTGGCAAACCTAAATATTCAAGAAATTGATACATCCGATTTAGCAATTAATGGAGACCTATATAATTCTGTTTCAGATACATTAACAGAAAATGAGTTTGAAGATGTAATATGTATTGCACTCTTTGGAACAGATTCAAGAGATACAGGTAATATAAGTGCCGGAAGAAGCGACACAATTATTATTGCTTCTATTAATACTAAATTTAAGACTGCAAAATTAATAAGTATTCCAAGAGATACTTATGTAGAAGTACCAGGACACGGAAAAACAAAAATTAATCATGCTTATGCATATGGTGGAGAAACTTTAGCTATAAAAACAATTAACCAAAATTTTGGCTTAAGCATTACAGAATATGCTACAATAGATTTTTCTGGGTTAATTCATATTATTAACGACATTGGTGGTATTCAAATGAATATAACAAAAGAGGAAATGGATTATATAAATAACCATGTTTCTGATGCATATAACATAACAGGAAATACTTATAAAACATTAGTGTCTTATGGAAATGTTACTTTAAATGGAGAACAAGCTTTAACACATTCACGTAATCGTACACTAGGAAATGACTTTACAAGAGCAGAACGCCAAAGAGAAGTACTAGAAGCAATTATGAATAAAATGGCATCTATGGGAACAACCAATATTTTAAACAAATCAGATAGATTTTTACAAGAGGTAAAAACAAATATTAATGTAATGGATTATGTTGGACAATTAACCGATATTTTAATGAGCACTGATGAATATTTTTCAAATATAACATCTCTACAAGTGCCAAGTACAGATACAGCATCAGGAGACTATATTGATGGAGTTTATTATTTTGTTCCAAATGATGCAGAGCAAATGAAACAGGATATGATAGATACAATATATAAACAATAAGTAGAATAATTTTTATAATTACTTGCCAAAAATAAAATAAATATATATAATAATATAAATTAAAAGTAGAGGCAAAAAATGAAAGAAGAGGAAAACAATGAGAAAATACTTTGGAACAGATGGAATTAGAAGAATTGCAAACACAGACTTAACACCAGAATTAGTATATAAAGTTGCAAAGGCTGGTGCATATGTGCTTTCAAAACATACAAACCATGCACCAACTATATTAATTGGAAGGGACACTAGGCTTTCTGGTACCCTTATAGAAAGTGCAATGACAGCAGGATTTTTAAGTTATGGCGCAAATGTAAAATCTCTAGGGGTTATTCCAACTCCAGCAGTTGCATATTTAACAAAAAAATTAAATGCTGATGCAAGTGTAGTTATATCTGCATCTCATAATACATTTGAATTCAATGGAGTAAAATATTTTAGCAATAAAGGAATGAAAATTCCAGATGAATTAGAAGAAGAAATTGAAGAAGTAATGGATTCTGGCAAAATTGAAGAACTAACTGCAATCAAAGATAAAATTGGTGTAGCAGAAGTTAGAGAAGATTTAATAGATGAATATGTATACTTTTTTAGAAAAACATTTGATGATGATATTGAAAAATATAATCGCGAAGATTTTATTGTTGGTTTAGATGTTGCAAATGGTGCAACACACAAAGTAGCAGAAAAAGTATTTCAATGCCTAGGAATTAAATATAAAATTATTAATAATAAACCAGATGGAATTAATATTAATAGTAATTGTGGATCTACACATTTAGAAAATCTAAAAAAATATGTAATAGATAATAACTTGAGTTTAGGAATTGCTTATGATGGAGATGGAGATAGATGCTTAGCAGTAGACGAAAATGGAAATGAAATTGATGGAGATATGATTTTAGCAATTTGCTCAAATTATTTAAAAGAAAAAGGCAAATTAAAGAAAAATGTTATAGTTGCTACTGTTATGAGCAATATTGGACTAAATAAGTATGCTAAAGAAAATGGACTAGAATTAAAACAAACAAAGGTAGGAGACAGATATGTTCTAGAAGAAATGCTAAAAAATGGTTATAACCTAGGTGGAGAACAATCAGGACATGTAATTTTTCTAGATTATAATCCAACAGGAGACGGAATATTAACATCACTAATGTTAATAAGAACTATTTTAGAAAAAAAATTATCTGCTTCAAAATTATGCAAAATAATAAAACTATATCCACAAATTTTATTAAATGCACATGTTAATAATGATAAAAAGTATGAATTCGAAAATGATGAAGACATAAAACAAGCAATTGCTAATGTTGAAAATGAATTTGCCAATAATGGCAGGGTTTTAATTAGAACTTCTGGGACAGAACCTGTAATTAGAGTAATGATAGAAGGCGAAGACAAAGCATATATAACAAAAAAAGCAGAAGAACTAGTAGAATTAATAGAAAGCAAACTAAAATAATTTTATATAGTAATGAATTTAATGGAAGGAGTAGCTAATGAACGAAGAAAATAAATCTGCAACAGACTTAAACAATAAAATGGAAATAGAACAAAAAATAGAGCAAGCTAAAACAGAAGTTTTAGATTTACAGCAAAAAATTGATAGTTCACTACAACTTCAAAAAGATTCAACAATATTATCTATTTCAGACAGAATTGACACTATTCCATTAGGAGGAATGCTTGAAGCACATGATGTGTATGCTATTAAAATACAAAATAAAGCAAATAAAATTGAAACAATAATAATAGATAGCAAATTACAACATATAGCTACTATTCAGGAAAATAATAACATTGTATTAAGCAACTTAACCAAAAAAAGATTTGAAAACCTAATTGGTAAACAAGGAAAACAAACTCTCAACCAGAAAGAAAATTACGATTTAGAAGGAGAATATTTAATAGCAGAAGATGAAAATGGTAATTTAGTTGCAAAGACAAAAGAAGAGTTAATAAAAATGCAACAAGAAGGCAACAGATTATTTAACGTTAGAAAGGCAAAAACAGATGAAAAAGCAAAAGACAAAGAAGAAGCAGAGAAATTAACTAAAACAGCAAATATTGCTAAAGCTTTAGGAGTAACAGAAGATCAAATACTAAATATTATTCAAATTAAAGATAGAAATACTAAAACTGCTATTTCTGACAAAGACAAAAAGGATTCTGAAATTTACACTGTAAAGCTAAAACAAGATTCTGATGGAAGAGGTTCTAATGATTGGGTTGCCGTTGAAATATTGGCGGATCGGAACCTGCCAAGAAGTTGCAGGAGAAGATAAAGTATCAGAACCTTTAGCAGACATTGCCGAAGAATTAAGCATTACAGATAATATGCAAAATGTAGAATTAGATTATGGAGAAGTAAGTTCAGAAGTAAAAACAACTGGAGAAAGAAATATTGAAGTAAGAAAATATCAGTTTCAAGATGAGATTGTAGTATTAACCGTAGATAGAGAACATAATTCTGAGGTACATGCCTTTAAGCAAATAAATGATGGAACTTTAGAACCAATGAGCAAAGAACATGTTCACGAGGATACAATTGATCTAGCAGATAAGCACTTTCGGAATAGAAGAACAACCTCCTGAACTTATACATAAATTAAAACAAAATATAGAAAGAATGCAAAAACTTAAAGAAGTAATTAAACTTTATGAATTACAACAATACTATGAAGAAAAATCAAATAATCCTGATTATATAGCAATAATGTCTGGTGCAACAAAGGGTGCAGTTATAGGGGAAACAGTCAATACAATGACACGGGGGAATGTTACCTGGAGTAAGTGCAATTTCAGCAATTAAATGTGCAGAAGAGGAAAATGAAAATTCACAAAATGCAGCACGGAGAATATGCAGAAGAGCTAGGTGAAGATGTTCAGGAAATTATATATGAAGTATATGGTAGGGAAACAACAATAGAAAAAGTCCAAGAGGAATATGAAGAACTTCAAAGAACTCCTGGAGGAGATGCTTATCAAAGAAGGTTTGGTTACTAGTTTATAATTTTTAAAAAATATAAAATAATAAAACAAAGGAGGAAAATTAAATGTTTATTTTTAACATTTCAAATCCAATTACCTTAATATTAATGTTAGCAATTACATTAATATTAATATTCTTAGGAAAGGAAGTAAAAAAGGGTTATATTACGGCAATATCTTTATTTATCTACTTAATTCTTTTAGTAACACATGTTGTACAACTAATGACTTTAACAACAGAATTCGAAACATTTAAATCAACATTATCTAATTGCATTACAGTGGACTTTTTAATGATATTATTATCATTCCTTTCATACCTATGGGTAGACAATACAGAAAGCAAACTAGGCAAAAAAAGAAGTTTTGAAGCTGGATTAGATTGGTTTTGGGGAAAGTAAAAATAGAAACTTATTATACAATTTAAGGTTGCATAATTTGCAACCTTAAATTGCATTGGGAAAGGAAATGTAAAATCAATATGGGTAAATTATTTGTAATAGATGGAACAGATGGAAGTGGAAAACAAACTCAATTTAATAAATTAGCAGAACGACTAGAAAAAGAAAATATTAAATTTAAAAAGATATCATTTCCAAATTACGATAGCCCATCTTCTAGCTTGGTAAAAATGTATCTTGATGGAGAATTTGGAGAAAATGCTAAAGACATTAGTCCATATATAGCCTCTACTTTTTATGCAGCAGATAGATATGCAACATATAAGAAAAACCTAGAGGAGTTTTATAAAAACGGAGAAATTATACTAGCAGATAGATACACAACTGCTAATATGGTACATCAAGCTGGAAAGATTTCTAATAAAGAAGAAAGGGAAAAATTTTTAAACTGGCTATGGGATTTTGAATTTAATTTATATGGCATTCCAGTTCCAACTAAATGCTTTTTCTTAAACATGCCACCTGAATATGCATGGAAACTTATGGAAAAAAGAGAAAACAAAATTACACATGAACTTAAAAAGGATATTCACGAAAGAGATAAACAACATATAATTGACAGCTACAATGCTGCATGCAGTCTTGTAAAACTATATAATTGGGACGAAATAAAATGTGTAGAAAATAATACTATTAAATCCATAGAAGATATACATGAAGAAATTTGGAGCAAAATTAAAAATTATATTTAAAAGAATAATCTTCCTAAGTTGTTTTTAGGAAGATTATTCTTTTAAAATTATATATTATTTTAAGTCTAATAAAGAAATATCATCTTTTTTATATTGCTCAGGATTTAGACCAACACGAGTTTTCATGTATTTTAATAATAACATAAAAATAAATGAAAATACACACCCAATAATTACAAAAACATAGGCTGTTGAAGTAAATTCAAGTAGTTTGGAAGCTAAAAATGCAATAAAAACTCCACATATATTTTCAAACATATAAGTAGCAGAATAAATTTTAGTACGTGTATTTGCAGAAGAAAAACTACTTAAATATTTTTTCGCTAATGTATAAAATGGCCCTTTTACTATAGCTCTTATCCCAAATGAAATTAAAACTATTATAATACTAATATTAAAAGGAACATTCATAATAATAAACAAACCGAGAAATAATACAAGAAAAAACAAATAAACTTGCAAATATTGTTAATACTCTATTCCTAAATAAATTATGAAAAATATTTTGAGAATAAGAGGCTATCCCAGAAAGTAGTGCAGTTAAACCATATATAATACCAAAATATTCTGGCTGAATAGATAAATCTTGTAACAAACTCCTGTCTAGTGTTGCTGTCAAAAAAATAAGACTTTGTAAAATGCCATAAAATATAATTAAACAACGTAATCGACTGGATTTTAAAATATGGCGAAAAATATATTTTAATTCTTTAAAATATTCACTTATTCTTTGAGAAATGCTTGGAATTGACTCGGCTTTATTGATGCCATTAGTATTAATATCATAAAACAAAGTAGATAAATATGTTGATATTACAGAAATAAAAAGACAAATCATAATTGGCAAATAAGGATTAACCGTATATAAAAAACCAGTAGCAATAGAAGAAATAGCATTTAAATAATAATAAAAAGAAGAACCTTTGCCATCAATATTTCCAAATAATCTTCTACGGTAATCGGAATTAGGTATTGAATCATACAAAAGATTAGGTTCAACTAAAGATTTAATTACATATCCTAATGACATAAAGATTTCGGCTATAATAAGAACAGATATATTTGGGGTTATTAAAATTAATAAAACAGCAATACATATAAAAATATTAGCTGCTATTAAACTAGATTTTTTACCAAATTTATCTATAATAATTGTCCCTGGAAGCTGAAAAATAAATTTAAAAAAAGTATAAAAAGAAACATCTACTAAAACTACTTCAGAAGCACTAAGACTTTTTACATTTGTTAAAAATAAAAAAGAAATAGCATAATAAAAAAGCAAATCCCATGCAAACATTTTGTATATAGGAAATAATTTCATATTTAAATTTTTTTTACCATACATATTAATCATTAGTTAATTCTCCAATTTATATATTTTAAATATAAATATTAATATGCTATTTTCAATAGCCAATTAATAGTATAGCAAAAAAGAAAAATATTTGCAAATAAAATTGACAAAAATAGGATACACTGGTAAGATTAAAGTATTAATGGAGAGGAATGTAATATTAATATGAATTTTTATCCCAAAATATATTTAGAAAATATTTTAGAAATAAAATATGAAATTCTAGA
This sequence comes from uncultured Clostridium sp., assembly GCA_900554815.1. Lineage (GTDB taxonomy): Bacteria > Bacillota > Clostridia > TANB77 > CAG-508 > UMGS1754. Next base: position 16,467 of record USIO01000008.1, on the reverse strand, counting down.
AAAAAACAATATAAAAGGTATTATTTTAGATATGGATAATACTTTAATAGATTTTAATGTAAATATTGTAAATGGTGCTAAACAGTGGGTAAAAGAACTAAAAGAAAAAGGTATTAAACTAATAATTGTATCTAATAGCAATAAAACTGAAAAATTAGAAAAAACTTCTAAAGAACTAGAAATAGATTATATAAAATTTGGTATGAAACCATTTAAAATAGGGCTAATGAAAGCACAAAAAATTTTACAAATTGAACCAGAAAATATAGCTGTTGTTGGAGACCAACTTTTTACAGACGTATTAGGTGCAAACCGTTGCAAAATGTTTTCTATTTTGGTAAAACCTTTAGATGAAAAAGACATTATTTTAACAATTATAAAAAGGCCACTAGAAAATTATATATTACAAAAGTATATGAAAAAAACAAGAAATGAGGAGAAAAACAATGTATATAAATGATACACATATTTTAGCATATTTAATTATAATAATTTTAGGGGGAATAGTAGGGTATTTCCTATCATGGTGCAATTATAGATTACCAAACGAAAAAACAGTTTTTTGCAAAGAATATTTTAAAGAAAGAAAAAACATAAAAACAAATTATTCTCTAATTATAATTACTGCTATTTTATATTCAGTTATTTTATATAAATATGGTATCCATTGGGAATTTCCAAAAGATTTAAATTTATTAATGTATTTAATTTTAACACCTATGCTATTGACAGCTTTTGTAATTGATTTTAAATTGCAAATTATACCTAATAGACTAAACCTTACTATATTTGAAACTGGCCTTATTTTTACATTTTTATATGGGATAACTTCTAATATAACAGTTGCAATAAATATGCTATTAGGAGGACTTGCAGGAGCAGGAATATTTTTAGCAATAACTTTAATTGGTGGAGCAATTGCAGGGAAAGAAGCAATGGGCTTTGGAGATGTAAAACTAATGGGGGGACTAGGACTATACTTTGGCTTAGTTAATATTATTGTTATTTCTATTATTGCATTTTTATTAGGAGCAATTATTAGTATTATTTTATTAATTAGTAAGAAAAAATCAACAGATGAATATATTCCATTTGGGCCATTTATTGTTCTTGCAACATTAATTACAATTATAGTTCCTTCAGAATTACTACTAGTTATTTTATTTAAAATTTTTACACTAGGAATGTATAAAGGATAAAAAAATAGATAACATAAAGATTATAAATATTTTTTAGAAGGAGATGGAGATGAATCAAAAAATTGAATGGCTAAGGAATAAATTAAAAGGACTTAATTTAGATGGCATGATTGTATCTAACCCAATTAATATTAAATATTTAACTAATATAAATGCAGAAGGAACATTATTAATTACAAGAAAAGAAAACATTTATATTACAGATGCAAGATACATAGAAACAGTAAATAGTACATTAACTGTTGATGACGGAATTATTGTGTATGATTCAATGGCAATTAGACCAGAAGATTACGAAAATTTCTTTTTATTTTGTGGAAATGTTGGCTTTGAAGAAAATTATATAACATATGCAACATATAAAAAATTTATGCATATGTATAAGGTAGAAAGCTTACAAGAAACAGAAAATATAATAGAAACACATAGAATAATAAAAGATCAAACTGAAATAGAAAAAATAACAAAGGCTTGTAAAATAACAGATGAGTGTTTTAAGTACTTATTATCATATATTAAAATAGGTAAAACAGAAAAGGAAATAGCACTAGAAATAGAAAGATATTTTAAGTCTAACGGTGCAGAAGATATTTCTTTTGAACCAATAGTTGCTTCACGGAACGAATTCATCTATGCCACATGCAGTACCAACAGATAAGAAAATAGAGTATGGGGATGCTATTACAATTGATATGGGTTGCAAATACAACGGATATTGTTCAGATATGACAAGAACAATATTTGTTGGAGAAATAAAAGAGGATATTAAAAAGATTTATGATATTGTTTTAAAAAACCAGCTGTTTACATTAGAACAACTACGTGATGGAGGAAGTATAAAGACTATTACAAAATTAGTAGAAAATAATTTTGCAATAAATAGACAAGTACTACTTCATGCATTAGGACATGGAGTAGGGTTAACACTCCATGAAGGCCCAATTTTAAGTTCTAAAAGCAACCAAATCCTAAGAGAAAACATGGTAGTAACAAATGAACCAGGAATTTACTTGCCAGGCAAATTTGGAGTAAGAATAGAAGACACAGTGCTAATTACAAAAAATGGTTGCATAACTTTAACCAATTTTGACAAAAATTATATTATAATATAAAAAACAATTTTTATATGAATGGACAAAAAACATTGAAAATAACGTAAAATACTTGATTTAGCTACAAAAATGTAGTAAAATATTTTGTGGATATTTTTAAATTAGAAAGGGGAATAATAATGGCAGAAGTATATATGGCAGGAGATATTAGAAATGGAACAACATTTGAAATGGACAATTCAGTTTATAAAGTAGTAGAATTTCAACATGTAAAACCAGGGAAAGGAGCAGCATTTGTAAGAACAAAATTAAAAAATGTAATCAATGGCTCTGTTTTGGAAAAAACTTTTAACCCATCAGAAAAATTGCAAGGAGCAGAGATCGAGAAACGAGATATGCAATATTTATACAATGACGGAGAACTATATTATTTTATGGATAATAATAATTATGAACAAATACCACTTAATAAAGAAGAATTAGGAGACGCTCTAAAATTCATAAAAGAAAATATGTCTGTAAAAATTTTATCTTTTAAAGGAAAAGTATTTGCAGTTGAACCTCCAATATTTGTTGAATTAGAAGTTACATATACAGAACCAGGTTTTAGTGGCAATACTTCAACTAGTGCTACAAAGCCTGCAACATTAGAAAATGGTTCAAATATTAATGTACCATTATTTGTTAACATTGGCGATGTTATTAGAATTGACACAAGAACCGGAGAATATATGGAAAGAATTTAGAAAGGAACTTATTGGAATGACAGATTATTTAAATAAAGAATATAAAAACATAATTTCAGAATTAGACAAAAACATTTCTAATCCAGAAGAATTAGAATATGTTAAAAACCAAGTGTATAAATTATCAACAATGTTTATTAATGAAATGGAAGAAGTTACTAAAAAATATGAGGACAAAATTAATAATCTAGAACAAAAACAATTAAAACTAGAAGAAAAAATAAAAAGCATACAAAAAGTAATTAATACAATTGAAAAAGATATTTATGATAATGAACTAGACACAGAAGAAGACAGTTATGACTTTCAGATTGTATGCCCTTATTGTAACTATGAATTTGTAATAGAAATGGATGAAATGAAAGAAGAAGTAACTTGCCCAGAATGTAAAAATGTAATTGAATTAGACTGGGACGGAAACGAAGAAGAATGCAATGGAAATTGTAGCCATTGCCACGAATGGGAAGAACACACAAATGAAAACATAGATATAAATAATATTGATGAAGATGATATGTAAATTAAAAATAATCTAAAGGATTAACTAATTTTCCGACTTTTTCTTAATGTTAAATGTAAATGAGGACCTGTGGTAGCTCCATTTGTGGGGTTACCATTTTTGTCTTTATATGGATTATTAGGAATTCCATAAACATTTTTAGGTCCAACATTTCCAATAATATCTCCTTTATATATCTTTTGACCTTTAAAAACTTTAAAATTAGGGGAAACATGGCAGTAAGAAGCTGTAAATTCATTGCTTTTAATGGTAATTGTGTAACCACCAGCACCATTAAAGCCTATATAACTAACTGTACCAGAAAATAAAGAAACAATATTACACCCGGGTAGGAGCTGCAATATCTATCCCAGAATGGTATGTGGAAGCACCTGCAGTTGGAGCTTTTCTATACCCAAAATAAGAAGTAATAGTGGAATAGCCGAGGAGTGGGCCAAACAAAACTAGAATTATCAATAGAAATAAAAAATGTATTATCTAAACTAGTTTCAAATTGAATATTATTATTAAAAAAAGGGACAGTTGTACTAACAAATAAAGTAACAATAAATATAAAAATAAATAAAAAACCATAAATAGGAAGCAAATAATTATTCAAGAAAATACCTCCAACTTAATTTATTTGCCCCCAAAAATGAATTTTATTTTCTAAATGCAAAAAATTTACTAATAAAGAAATTTAAAATAATAACAAGAATTGTTAAAGAAAATTTTACTGGAATAAAAGGAAAATTAAATATATTGTAAAATAACATAACTCCACCTTGTTCTAAAATCATAGTGCCAGATCTTCCTAAAATAAATTTACCAAATTCTCTTAAATTTTTTTTAAAAGTATTGGCTACTGAATTAAAAACTAATTTCCTATTTGTAAAATAAGCAAATATAACAGCAGCTATAATTCCTATAGCACTAGCAATAGAACCATCTATATAGCAATATCCCTCTAAAACATAAGAAATTGCAAGATTAACAATTGTAGTTAAAACACCAAAAACAACATATAATATAACTTCTTTTGTACATACTTTTTTTATTAAGTTTTTAATTTTTTTCATTTTCATCATCCTTATTTAATAAATCTTTTAACTTTGACTGTTTTTCATCAATAAACTTTTGCAAATCTTCTTGCAACTCTTTAAGTTCAGAGCTTTTTTTAGAAACAGCATTTTTTAAATCTTCTTCAGTATTATTCATAAATTCTTTTATTTTTTCCTTCTTTTTTATTAACATAGACTTCATATTTGGATAAGCGTGTAATAAACGTTTATAAAGAATTGATTTTTGCTCAAGAATTCCTTTAATTTTTTCGGTAATTTCTTCTGTATTGTCTTTACGAACTGTATCTGTAGCTACTTTAAATTTTGAAATAATATTAAACGAAATAATATTATCAATAATAAAAATTGCAAATAAAAACAACCCAGATATATTTAATATAATAGATGGAATAGTCAATAATAAACTTTTAAAAAATGGATTAACCCAATGAACGAGTAAACAACCTAAAATACCAAAATACATAGAGTTTACAAGGCAAACTCGTCCATTTATATTAAATTTTTTATTAGAATAATCCCACCATCTAGCATGAAAAAGCTTTTCCATTGCAAAACTAGTAACATATTCTAAAAATGTGCAAATAACAGCAGATACAACAAATAAAATAAATAAATCATCTTTATATTGATGCAGTATCAAAACCATAAAAATAGCTGCACATCCATAAATAGGGCAATATGGACCAATTAGAAAACCTCTATTTACAAATTTTCTACTTGGAATTCCACAAACAATTACTTCCATACACCAACCTAAAAATGAATAAATAATAAATAATAAATAATAAAAAATGATGGAATTCATAAAAGCCTCCAAATTAATATAATTTAATAAATTATATCAAATGATAAAAAGAAAATCTACAATAAATAAAAACCTGCCTTTATATTTTATAAAGACAAGCCATTTGGCAGGGGCACTAGGAATCGAACCTAGCTCAGCGGTTTTGGAGACCGTTATACTACCAATGTACTATGCCCCTATTAATTACTAATATAATTTAACATATTTTTTATAAAAATTCAATAGAAAAATAAAAATAACCTTAAATTCCTTAAATTTAAAAGTAAATTCTAGAAAAGCCCCTACGGTAATTTAGTTTTGCATCTAACCTTAAATAATAAAACTATGAAATTTTACATAAACAGATTATGTTAATGCAATTGAAAAACATTGATAAATATGGTATAATTATAATGTAATGCCTTCAAATTGAAGGACTTATTATAGATATTAAATCAGAAAGGAGAAGAACAAACACACAAATGTAGGGCTATAGGAGAATACTTTACTACACAAGGAAAAAACTAAAAAGGAGAATAGGCATGAACTTTAACAGGGTTTACTTGATTGGAAGGATTACAAAAGTAGAGTACGCATATTATTTCAAAGGCGAGTATTTCATTAGGGCATGTATGTTGGTTGAAAGAACAAGTGGAAATAGTGATTTAATTCCAGTTGTTATTCCAATGAGTTTTATCACCGAAGAAGACATTGGTTCTAACAAAAAGCTAAGCCTATGTGGAGAGATAAGGAAATATTATGGGAAGATATATGTGTTTGCTATAAAAGCAAAGTTTATTAGCAGCACATTCGAAGATCGCAACGAGGTGGAATTAACTGCTTTCATTTCTGACATTTCAGAAATTAGAGTTACACCTGTTAGTAGAAAAACTATCATCAGCTTTAGTGTGGTTTGCCACGACAACCAAAAAAGGTATTGTAGGATACCTTGTATTGCTTGGGGAGAGGATGCACACTACATAGAAAAACATGCATCACTAAATGACTGTATTTTTTTAATTGGACGGTTCCAATCAAGGAAATACCTAAAGAAGTATGAGGAAACAGAGCAAGAAAAAACAACTTATGAGATATCTTGCTACAGAACACAACTGATTTAATACCAACTAGCAGCTCCTAAATGGGGCTGCTAATTTTTAAAAAAGCAAAAAAATAAAAATATATTATTGCTATTATAAAACAATAATATATTCTTATTTTTTTACAAAAACGTCATTGGTGGAGGTGAGGAGAGTCGAACTCCTGTCCAATTAATTTTCAATATAAGCTTCTCCGAGTGCAGTTTGTTTTTTTATATTCCCTCTGGTAATCGCCAGCAAACAGGCTATTACTTTTAGTATCTTCTATTTACCCACTATTTCCGAAGAAAAAATAGCTTCGTTTCCTACTATTATACGCCCTATCCTAAAGCGTAGGCACTATAGGTAGAACGACACTGCTTAGGCAGCGTATGCTAATTCTCTATTATCAGCGTTTATTTTGATTGCTTACATTTTTTATGTGGACTGCAAGCTTCCACAACTCGCTACTTATATTTCTAATTAACTGTCGAAACCAATTACACCCCCATATAAAATATATTATACAGTATTTTTTTTATTCATGCAAGAAATTAACAAAGAAACTTCATTTTTGAAACATTATGCTAATTGCTTTTCGAGTTTTTAACTAAATATAATACTAAAATGGGGAAGATTTATTGACTATCAGAAAATAATAATATATTATTATTATATAAATCTAAGGTTAAGTTATATAGTGCAATAAACAACAGTGGTTTACGAGGAGGAAAATAATGGGATTTTTTGAAAAACTGAAACAAGGATTAGGAAAAACAAAAGAGAATTTTAACGACAAAATTAATAATGTTTTTTCTTCTTTTAGAAGAGTTGATGAAAATTTACTAGAAGAACTAGAAGAAGTTCTAATTATGTCTGACATAGGTGTAGACACTTCAATAGAGATTATTTCACGACTAAGAAATAAAATAAAAAAAGAAAATATACAAGAGGAAGAAGCAGTAAAAAAGGCTCTAAAAGAAATTATGGCAGAACTATTAAATGTAGGACAAACAGAATTAATTTTAAACACCAAACCTTCTATTATATTAGTAGTTGGTGTAAATGGAGTTGGAAAGACTACTTCTATTGGGAAAATAGCAAACAGATTACAAAATGAAGGAAAAAAAGTAATTGTCGCTGCAGCAGATACTTTTAGAGCGGCAGCAGTAGAACAACTAGAAATTTGGGCAAATAGAGCAAAAGCAGATATTGTAAAAAAAGAGGAAGGAGCAGATCCTGCTGCTGTTGTTTTTGAAGCTATACAAATTGCCAAAAGTAATAATGCAGATGTATTAATATGCGATACAGCTGGTAGATTACATAATAAAGAAAATCTAATGGAAGAACTTTTGAAGATTAACAAAGTAATAGAAAAAGAATTAGCTGGTGCATCAAAAGAAACACTACTAGTGATTGACGGAACAACGGGACAGAATGCAATATCACAAGTAAAGGCTTTTAAACAAACTGTTGACTTAACAGGGTTAATTCTTACAAAATTAGATGGAACCGCAAAGGGCGGAGTTGTTATTGGAATTGTGGAACAAAATAAAATACCTGTAAAATTTATTGGAATAGGAGAAAAAATTGATGATATGGAAATATTTAATGTTCAGGAGTTTTTAGATGCTATTATTTAAACCAAAATACTTATAAAATTATTAGTGTAGAAAGGATAGAGTAAATGGAAGAACAAGTAAAAACACAAACAAAAGAAAAAAAATCAAATTATAAAAAAAGAGTGATTTTAGTTTTAATATTTATTGTGTTATTTGCTTTGTATATTTTTACAACTTATAGAGGGGAATTTTTACAAATAAAAGAAATTGGACTAAATTATATTAATGTATTTAATCAAAATGCGAGATACCAGTTTAGCATTACAGCGATTAATTTTATAATATGGTTTTTATCAATTTATGTTACTAACAAATTTATTAAATCTGGATTAAAAAAATTTTTTATAGAAGAAAATAAACAAATGCCAAAATTACCCAATAAATCAATTGCATTAATTTTAGGCTCTATTATAGCAATTCTTACTTCAAATATGTTAATAAATAAAACTATATTGTTTTTAAATAGTGCATCTTTTGAAATGTTTGATCCTATATTTGGCCAGGACATTGGATATTATATTTTCCAAAAGCCATTTATGGAATTAATTATATTCTACATAATGGGAATGTCAATTACATTAGCAATATATACGGGAATTTACTATATTGCGGTATTTAACATTTATTTTGACGGAGTAGATAGCCAACTATTAAAGAAAAGTACACTTATAAAACAAATGATAGTTTTTGCATTTATTATAATATTTTGCATTTCAGGAATAACATATTTAAAGACACAAGACATTCTTTTCGATAAATTTATTACTTTAAATGATACTGAAAATACAGAACTAACTGGTGCGGGATTTACAGATGTTACAGTTAAACTATGGGGATATAGAATATTGTCAATTATTATACTTGTTGCAATGATACTAACTATTATATTTATAAAAAAGAAAAAATATAAAAATGCAATAAGATCAGTTCTTACAGTTCCAGTTTATTTAGTAGGATTATTTGTTTTTATGACATTGTTCCAATGGATCTTTGTAAATCCAAATATATTGGACAAGGAAAAAACCTATCTAGAATATCATATAAAAAATACAAAAGATGCTTATAATTTAAATATAGAAGAACTACAAATTGAAAATGCAGGAATAATTGAAACAGAAGAAGTGGAAAAATATGCAGATGTAATTAATAATATTCCAATTGTAAGCGAAGACATGACATTAAAAACATTAACAGAGTATAAAGATTCGGTAGGATACTACTCTTATAATAATACTAAAATTCAAAGCTATAATATATATGGAACTCAGAGCTTGGTTTATGTTTCGCCAAGAGAAATTTTAATTGATGGCGTTAATAGAACATATGATAATAAAACATACAACTATACTCATGGATATGGTAGTATTATTACATATGCATCTAAAGTTGACGAAAGAGGAAATATAGAATATGTTCAGTCTAGCTTTGACCAAAAAGACGAAAAGATAAAAATTACACAACCTAGAATATATTTTGGGTTAGAAACAAATTCAGCAATCGCAGTAAATGCAGAAGGAAAAACAGAATTTGACTATCCTACTAGTACATCTACAAATACTGAAAACAACTATGACGGCAAAGCAGGATTAAACTTAAATTTTTTGGACAGATTAGCACTAGGAATATCAACTAATAATCTTAGCCTTGCCTTTTCAAGCAATATTACAGATGAAAGCAAAATTATAGTTAATAGAAATATAATAGACCGTGCAAAAAGAATTATGCCATATCTACTATATGATGATGAACCATATTTAGTAATTACAGAAGATGGACGACAGGTATGGGTATTAGATGCTTATACAACAAGTGATAGATACCCATATTCTCAGGATACATCTATAGAAGTTAATGGAACAAAAACAAAAATAAATTATATAAGAAATTCTGTTAAAGTATTAATTGACAGCTATGACGGAACCGTTACATTCTACATAACTGATAGAACAGACCCAATTGTAATGGCTTATAGGAATATTTATCCAACATTATTTGTAGAAAAAGAAGAGCAAATACCACAAGATATTTCAAACCATTTTGTATATCCTAAATTTTTATACGATATTCAAGCTAAAATGTATGAAAGATATCATAAAGTACAAACAGAAGTATTGTACAGAAATGATGATTTGTGGGAAGTGGCAAAAGCAAATACCACAAAAGTTACAACTGGAGTTGGAACATCTATGGAAAGTTATTATACTATGCTAAAAACACTAGATTCAGACAAAGCGCAATTAGGCCTAGTAATTCCATATACAGCTTATGGAAAACAAAACATTATTTCTTATTTAGTGGGTACTTATAATAACACGGAAATGAAATTGAAATTATATAAATTTAACTCGTCCGAAAATATTTTAAGCCCTGCACAACTAGACAAACAATTAGAAGAAGACGAAACAATATCTACAGTTATTAACAGCTTAAACACGCCGGGAACTAAACTAATAAAAAATATGCTTGTAGTACCAATTGATGATAAACTTTTGTATGTAGAACCTATTTACCAGGTGTATACTAATGAATCTGTAGTACCTGTAATTAAAAAAATTGTAGTTGCCTCAGGAAATAAAGTAGCAATTGGAGACAACCTTGAAGAAGCAATAGAAAATTTACTTTCAAAATCTGCTGTTAATATAGAAGTAGAAAATACAGATACTCAGGAAGGACTAATTAATGAAATTATAAAAGCTAACAACAACTTAAATGAATCAAGTAAAAATAATGACTGGGAAATGATGGGACAAGATATACGGAAGATTGCAGGAACTAATAAAAATGCTAGAAGAACTAACAAAACAAGATGACGACAATAATATAGTGGAAAATAATACAATTTATACAAATAAAATAGAAAATAGTATAAACTAGTAGAATATGAAGAAAATAAAACTAATGCATCTGCATTAGTTTTATTTTTAATATTTATGTGCCATGTATAAGGGGAGAACAATGTTTAAAATAAGAAAAAAGAAGAATGCTTTAAATGAAAAATTAGATAGAATAAATGAATTGCTAACAAAATCAAAACTAGAAGAAATAAGTAACATTATTGGAAACAAAAAACAAATATTAATTAGAAATTTTTTAGCAGGAATTTCAAAAGGCGTAGGAATTGGAATTGGTTTTACAATTATAACTGCTATTTTAATTATAATATTACAACAAATTGTAAAATTAAATATACCAATTATTGGACAATTTGTTTCTGACATTATAGATATTGTAGAACAAACAAAGTGAAATTAAGTATATAAATAAAATTTCCATAAAAAGATTGACACAAGATTAAATAAAAAATATAATCTAAATATAATTTTAATATATATTATTATAGGAGAATAAACATGAACTTAGCTAATAAATTAACTATTTTTAGAATTATATTAGTGCCAATTATGGTAATAATACCTTTCTTTGGTATAAAAGGAGACTTTTTAGGTATACCAATTACATGGCTAATTGTAGATTTTATTTTTATAATTGCATCTATTACAGATAAACTAGATGGTTATATAGCAAGGAAAAATAATGAAATTACTACTTTTGGAAAATTTGCAGATCCATTAGCAGATAAAATACTTGTACTTGCAGCAATGATTATACTAGTGGAAGCAGTAAAATTACCAGCCTGGATACCGATTATTGTTGTAGCACGCGAATTTATTGTATCTGGGTACAGACTAATTGCAGTAGAAAAAGGAGGAAAAGTAATAGCTGCTAGTTTTTGGGGCAAACTAAAAACAGCCACACAGATGACAGCTATTATTCTAGCATTTGTTGATATTAATCCTTTTGGGGCAATATTTTCTGGGACATTACAAGGATCTGCTTTTGCAATTAATTTATTAACAACAGCTTTAATGATAATTTCTACTCTTGCAACAATTTTTTCTGGTTATGATTATTTAAAAAATGGCAAAGAATTATTTAAATAATAAATCCAATGGAGGTTATGATGAAAGAAGAAGCGGCTAAAAAACGAATAGAGGAATTACATAAAATAACAGCTTATCATGCCAAAAAATATTATGATGATGACAAACCAGAAATTAGTGATTTTGAATATGATATGCTTATGAATGAATTAAAAAACCTGGAAAAACAATTTCCAAATCTTGTTACAAAAGATTCACTTACACAAAAAGTAGGAGGAACTGTAAAAGAGGGCTTTGAAAAAGTAACACATGAGGTTCCACTACAAAGTTTGCAAGATGTTTTTGATTTTGAGGATTTAAGAAGCTTTGATGAAAGAATGAAAGAATATTCAAACCAATATAATTTACCATTAGAATATGTTGTTGAAACAAAAATTGATGGACTTTCAGCAGCATTAGAGTACAAAGATGGACAACTTGTTAGAGGAGCAACCAGAGGAAACGGAATTATTGGAGAAGATGTTACAGATAACTTAAAAACTATATATAGTATTCCTAAAAAATTAAAAGAACCAATTGATATTACAGTTAGAGGAGAAGTTTTTATTTCCAAAATTAATTTTGAAAAATTAAATGCAGAAAGGGAAATACTAGAAGAGCCTCTTTTTGCAAATGCTCGTAACGCTGCAGCTGGTTCATTACGCCAGTTAGACAATTCTATTGTAGCTAAAAGACCATTAGATATTTATATATTTAATGTACAAAAATGCACATCAATTCCATTTACCTCTCATTATGAAAGCCTTATTTTCTTGGAAAAAATGGGATTTAATGTTATTCCTGTTAAAGCACTTTGCAACAACATAGAAAAAGTAATAGAGGAAATAAAAAAAATAGGCGAGCAAAGAGAAAACTTACCATTTAATATTGATGGAGCAGTTGTTAAGATTGATAATTTAGAACTAAGAGAAAAAATAGGAAGTACTTCTAAGGTGCCACGATGGGCAATTGCATACAAATATCCACCAGAAAAAAAAGAAACAATTTTGAAAGATATTATTTGTCAAGTAGGAAGAACTGGTGCAATAACACCAATGGCAATACTAGAACCTGTAAGAGTTGCTGGCTCTATTATTTCTAAAACAACTCTTCATAATGAAGATTTTATAAAAGAAAAAGACTTAAAAATAGGAGACACTGTTGTTATTCAAAAAGCAGGGGATGTTATACCAGAAATTGTTGAAGTAGTAAAGAAAAAAAGAACTGGGAAAGAAAAAGAATTTATTATGCCAGATACTTGCCCAGTATGTGGTGGACCAGCAATACGTGAAGCAGGAGAAGCAGTTAGAAGATGTATTGGTATAGAGTGTAAAGCAGTACAACTAAGGAACATTGTGCATTTTGCATCTAAAGAAGGTATGGATATTACAGGACTAGGAATTTCCATTATAGAGCAATTAATAGAAAAAGGCTTAATAAATGATATTGCAGACATATATAATTTAACAACAAAAGATGTCGCATCTTTAAAAAAGAATGGACAAAAATTTGCCGCCAATTTAATAGAAGCAATAGAGAAAAGTAAGACTAATGATTTAACTAAACTTATAAATGCCTTTGGAATTAGACATACTGGAAGTACAACTTCGAAGTTATTAGCTAAAAAATACAAAACAATGAATAAACTAATGAATGCTACATATGAAGAACTTAGTTTAATTGAAGACATTGGACCTGTTATAGCAAATAGTATTTATAATTTTTTTAAGCAAGAACAAACTAAAGACCTAATAAAAAAATTACAAAAATCTGGAGTTAATATGAAATTAATACAAGAAAATATAGACAATAGATTTGGAGGAAAGACTTTTGTATTAACAGGTACACTAGAGAAATATACAAGGGAACAAGCACAAGACTTAATAGAAAAACATGGAGGCAAAACTTCTGGTACAGTTTCTAGAAAAACAAGTTATGTGCTAGCAGGAGAAGAAGCAGGAAGCAAGCTAAAAAAAGCACAAGAATTGGGAATAACAATCATTACGGAAAAAGAATTTAATGAAATGATAGGAGAATAGATGGAAAACTATACTTTAGAAAAAATGGAAATGGACTTAAACAACGGATTTGGATTGTATTTTAATTATAATAATAACAGATATTTAATATATAAAGTATCAAATAATTGCTATTCTCAAAGATTAATTACTATAAAAGAGAAAAGCCCACATGCTTGTCTAAATTTAATATCTTATAAAGTATTAAAAGAAATGTTTCCTTTTATGGCAGATATAGAATATAAAATTTAAAATAAAATAAGGAGTTGTATTAAAAAATATAACTCCTTATTTTTGAACTAAAAAGTAATGCTAAACTAAATGTATACAGTTTTATAATTTGAATAAATAACCATACCGAGGCTTTGAACCATGCGTTTTTTTTACATACTTTGCTTCACAATAATCCACAGCAACATTAGAAGAATGACGTGCTTTACTATTTTCAACAGCAATTTTAGCACATTTTTCTATAGTGGATAAATTTATAGGTTTATTTTCTGTTCTTAACAAAACATGACTACCTTGCACATTTTTTACATGAAACCAAATATCATTTTTACTGGCTATTTTTATACTTAATATATCATTTTGGTGATTATTTTTTCCTGCAAATACTGTAAAACCATCAATATTAAATACTAAAGGCTCAAAAGAATTTGAACTATTGCGTGTTTTGGAACTTTTACCCTTAACATTTTTTCCCTTATTACTAATAATTTTACTTTCAAATAATTCTAAGATAATATCTTCTAACTCAGATAATGATTTACTATTTTCGATAGAATAAACTAAACTCTCGAGATATTGCAATTCAATTTTTGTTTCTTCTTTCTGTAAAGAAACAATTTTAGATGCACTTTTCAATTTATTATATTTTTTAAAATATTTAGTTGCATTTTTATTTACTGTAATTGTTTTATCCAAAGGTATAGAAACTAAGTTGTTATTATCGTAGTAATTTTCAACAATAATAAAATCTAAATGCTGATTTGTATAGTTATATAAATTAGACGTAATTAATTCACCATATAATTTATAAATATTCATATTCTTGCATTCATTTAATTTTAGAGAAATATTTTCTAACCTTTTTAAATATTTTTTCAAAAGAGCAGAAACTGTATTAAGTAAAGAATTTTTGGTAAAAATTAATTTTTCTATTTCTTCTTTTTTATAATACCAATCATCAATACAATAATTTAAATTAAGAAAACTATTCTTTTTGCTAGCTAATTTAATGTAAAAATCGTTATTGCAAAAATCAATTTCTAATTGATTTTTGCAAATTGCAGAAACAATATCTTTAATAAAATAATATAATTTACCGTAAATCCTCTATAGAAAGATTTTCACTTACTAATCCAAGTTCTTTTATAGAAGACTTAATAAAACTTTGGCTAATACCAATAAATACATGAGACATAAGCTTGTCGATTTCAGAACCATCATAGTTTAATGCATTAAGAAAATCTTTAAAATCCTCTAATAGTAAAAAACTTTTTTTGGCATTTGTAGGCATTACATATTTTTTCCCAGGAAATATTTCTCGAGAAGAAGCTACATGACGAAGACTATCTATTATCTCTTTATCATTATTTAATAAAATAATATTACTATGACCTGCCATAATTTCTATAATTAATTTTTTAGACTTTGCTTCATCAAACTCGTTAAAATTTTTAAATTCAAATTCTACAATTCTTTCTAAATCAAATGTATTAATACCAACCAACATAGAATTTCCAATGTGTTTTCTTAAAAGCATACAAAAAGAAGGAGCTTGCATAGGATTTTCCATAAAATGCTTTGTCAAACTTAACCTACAATTTTTAGGATCAACACATAAATTTAAATTAAATTTATTACCATTAGTGTATAAATTAAAAATGACATTATTTTTAGTAGGCTGATATATTTTGTTTACTTTAGAACCAATAATTGTTTGTTTTAATTCATTTACAATACTATTTAGAACAATTCCATCAAAAGCCATAAACATTTTCTCCTCATAATAAAAGAATAATACAATTTTACAAAAATATATACTATAATGCAATAGTTAAACAAATATATTAATTCTTTGTTATAACAAAAATTTAAAATAAAGTAAAAAAAATTAAATTTAGTATTGACAGATTTATTAAAATTTAGTATACTAATCAATGTCACAAGAAATGGGCGCATAGCTCAGCTGGTAGAGCATCTGCCTTACAAGCAGGGGGTCATAGGTTCGAGTCCTATTACGCCCACCATTTTTATTATAGCAAATTGCTTAAATTACAATTACTCACAATTTATAATAATGTTTAACTACATTAATATATTAAAGAATCAAAAAGCAATTTTTCTTGTTATGGCCTGGTAGTTCAGTTGGTTAGAACGCTGCCCTGTCACGGCAGAGGTCGACGGTTCGAGCCCGTTCCAGGTCGCCATTTTTATTGTATATTAATATAAATAGTGTTT
>USIO01000007.1 GCA_900554815.1 uncultured Clostridium sp. | reverse complement strand
GCTGATTATTATTTAGATACCGAAAATAAATTAAGAGATGTTTATTATAAAGAAACAGAGAAAACAGATAATGGATTAAAACACCCAGCATCAATATATTTTCCATTTCACGAAAAATTTGGGCTATTATTATTAAGATTTCTGAATGCTGATTTATCTAATTATGAAACAGCAAATAAAACTTTCTTTTATGCTTATGGATTTGAAATATTAAAAGACTTAGATAAAGATTATAAATTTGAATTAAGTAATAACTATGGTAGTAATGAAAACTATTTAAAAGCTATAAATAAAATATTTGAAGATTTACAAGGGAACTTAATGGACCTACAACAAGAGTTAATAAAAGCAGTTACATATATTTATAATTTAGATAATAATAAAGCATTAGATAAGTATACATATTCTGAAAGATTTGCTGTTTACTTAATAAAGAGAATGGGAAAATTGTATTCATACTATAAAAATGACTATATTATGAGAGATAGCTACTCAAGAAAATATGATGAATTTTCAAATAATAGTGAATATGAAATACTTGAATCATTACATACTAAAAATATGCTACTTTCAATGAGTGATACACATAAAAGTAATGATTTATCTAGTATTTGTTATGCCATACTTGAAGAACTTTCAAAAACATCTAATTACCCAATTAAAAAATGTCAAAATTGTGGAATGTACTTTATACCTACTTCCAAAGTAGATGAAATTTATTGCGATTATCCTAAAGATAACTCAAAATCTTGTAGAGATTTAGGAGCTTTCCAATCTTATGCTGAAAGATTGAAAAATAATAAGGCTATGGGTGAATATAGAAGAACATATCAGCAAAAATTTATGCAAGTTAGAAAAGATAAAAATAACACTAAACTTACTAAAGATTTTGAAACTTGGAAGAAAAAAGCTAAAGAAAAAATTAATGATATGAAAAAAGGCAAACTTACTGAAAATCAAGTTTATGATTGGATAATGAAAAATAAGTAAATTATTTAAAGAGTGCCCTTGCACTCTTTTTTGTATTATACTTTAAAACTTCTTTCTTATATCTTCAAATAATTCATTAATATCCACTCCTAGAACATAAGCTATTCCAAATAGTTCATAGTCTTTTACTGTCCTTTTATTATTTTCAATATCATATAGACTTTGCTTATGAATACTAATTCCCATTAATTCTAATTTAGCAGATAACTTTTCATAAGACAAATTCTTTTCTATTCTATACTTCTTTAATACTTTTCCAATCACATTCATATTTCCTTCAAATCTTACAATCAATGACATATTTTCATCTCCTAATATTAATATGTATTGATTTTAATATTTTTTTATGTTATATTTATAAGTGTTAACACTTTATTCACAGTTATACACATCATAAAAATTAAAAAGGAGCAAAGTGAAATGGAACAAATAAATAAAGAATTTAATGTACCATATTATATATTTGAAGAAATTGCAGAATATATAGAATTAACTGCTAAAGGTTATTCAAAATGCATGAAATGGAAAAATATTAAGTCATTATTAAAACTAGCTGTTGTTAATAATCATTTAACAAATCAACAAGCTAAATTTTTAGAAAAAGAATTTTGTAGAGAAACAGAAACTATTGATAATTAAAATATAGTATGTTAATATATGTATAATTAAAATAAAAAGATAAGAATAAAAAAGGGGTTAATTATGGGTTTTTTTGATTTAAAAGTAAAATGCGCAATATGTGATAATGATGTTGGTCTTAATCGTTTTCAATTAACCAAAAATGTATGGATTTGTCCTAATTGTTTAAAAAAACTTGGTGGAACAGCAGTCTTTCCGATATTAAAAAAAATGAACATAAATGAAATTAAAGAGAAATTAAATAATACTAATGAAGCTTTATCTAACTTTGTAATTACTAAAAAAATTGGAGATTATATCTATTTTGATGAAGAAAATAAAAAATGGACAATTCCTCAAGGTATGTTTAAGAAAGCGATAGATGGAAATAGGATATTTTCTTATACTGATATTTTAAATTATGAATTAATCGAAGATGGAAATTCAATTTCAAAAGGCGGAGTTGGTAGAGCTATTGTTGGAGGAGTATTGTTTGGAGGTGCAGGAGCTATAGTTGGTGGCAGTACAGGTCATAAGCAAAAGCAAACTTGCACAAAATTACAAATAAAAATAACTTTGAATAATGTTAATCATCCTATTGAATATATAACTTTCATATCTACAGAAACAAAAAAGGATAGTTTTATTTATACAAGCTCTTTTAACTTTGCACAACAAATTTTATCTATGTTAAATATAATATGTCAATCAAACTCAACTGAAAACAGAAAAGAGATTCAAGAACAATTAACATCTAATTCAAATTTTTCTGTTACAGATGAAATAAAAAAATATAAAGAACTATTAGATATGGGAGCCATTACTCAAGAAGAATATGAAAGAAAGAAAAAAGAATTATTAAATTTGTAAAAATGATTTTTTGTAAAATATTGTAAAATAAGATTTAAAATGATAAAATCTTGTTAATATATATGAAAGGGGGATTTTTAGATGGCAGATACTGAAAAAACAAAAAAACCTATTTATAAGAAATGGTGGTTTTGGGTAATAGTTGTACTATTGGTAGCTATAATAGGAGCTGGAGGTTCTTCAAACAATACTAATACTTCAACATCAACTAATAGCTATCAAAAAAATACTGCTGTTGAAATAACTGTTGCAGATTTTAGTACTATGTCTAGAGATGAAGTGCAAGCTTGGTTTGATACTAATAAGATCAATGGGAAAATTTCTGATGAATATTCATCAAGTGTAGCTAAAGGAACTTTTATTAGTCAGAGTATTACAGCTAATACAGTAGTCCATGAAGGAGATAAGATTACAGTTACATATTCTTTAGGTAAAGAACCAACTACTGAAGAAAAAAATGCATTAAAAAAAGCAGAATCTTATTCTAAAACAATGCATATGTCTAAACAAGGAATTTATAATCAGCTAACTTCATCTGTAGAAGGATTTACCAAAGAAGCTGCACAATATGCTATTGATAATATTGATGCAGACTGGAATGCAAATGCTTTAGCAAAGGCAAAATCTTATCAACAAACAATGAGTATGTCTAAACAGGGTGTTTATAATCAATTAACTTCAACAGTTGAAGGATTTACCAAAGAACAAGCACAATATGCTATTGACCATTTAGATGATTAGTATTATTCAATATAGAATGTCCATATGACATTCTATATTTTTTATATTTCCAAATCATCCCTCTCCTTTTCTTTATCTTCTCGTTTGATTTGTTTTTCGACGTCTAAATAAGTTCTAGTTTCTTTTTCAAAATCTCTAACCAGATTATCTTCTGCACCCATATCAAACTTTTTACAAATCCATTCAATAAATTTATTAATAGTTTCGTGGAATTTATCTACAATCCTGTGAAGTTGGTTATTTTCTTCTTCTAATTTATGAATTTTGCCTTTGTATTTCCATTCTAAATTATCTTCTTTTTGTTGATATTCAGCCTTAATATTATCTACTTGTTTATGCAAATCTATATTATCAGCTATAATCTTGTTTCTCTCTTTTTGATACTTTTCTGCTTCTTCTACCATTTTAGCTTGCCTTAATAATTGTTGGTTCATTAATAAATTATTTTGATATAATTCGTTTATTAAATCATCTTTTGGTTTTATAATATCTTCTAAAATCTTTTCATCTCTTTTCTTTGATAATCTATTTATATTAATATCAGTAATATTTGGAACATCTGGTAATTCTAATTTCATATTTTGTAGTTTTTCTTTTGTCTTGTCAAAATTAGTTATTTCTTTATATTCTTTTATATCAATATGTTCTCTTTCTGTTTCTTCTTTTGGTACACCTCTTTCTAATTCAAAACTGTGTGAAGTCATATATTGATAAAAAGCATCTTGTAATCTCCTATAACTATCTTTTTCTTTCCAAAATTCGCTACAAGCTAGTTTATCAATGTTATTTCCTTTTTTATCTTGTGTATGAACTACAGGTAGAAAAATTAAGTGCATATGTGGAGTTTCCTCGTCCATATGCACTTTCGCAGACATTATATATTGTTCACCTAAATTTTTATATTCAGCCACAAAATTGTATGCTGTTTCGAAGTATCTTTTTGTTTCTTCTTCGCCTATTTCTTCAAAGAATTGTTTATCAGAAGTAATAATATATTCACAAGCTATATTGCTAACTGTTTTTATTTGACCTTTCAAATTATATTTTTCTCTCATCATATCAAATTCTTTGTCATATCTGTATTTAGGACTTTTCAATGAGTAATTCAAGTATGTTCTTTCCTTATCTATATTATCATTTGAATAATTTTTATTTCTTCTTTCGTTGTGTCTGTATATTCCTTTTAAATTTTCTCTTTTGTATTTTGTGTTTCTAATAATTGCAAAACTCATATTCTATAACCTCCTTCTAATTTTTAGCCGACTTTTTTGACTCTCATAATGGGCGATAGCTTGGCTATCGTAAGGGGTAATACAAGCAAAAACACAAGGTGCTTTTCTAGTAGCAATTCCACATATAGAAACTACCTCTGCACCTCGCATTTTTACTTTGTATTGTAACACACTACAACACTTTTTTTACGCTATTGCTAAAAAGTGTCAGTGTGGCAGGAGTTCCTGCACCCCAAAAAACTAAAAATAGCTTTACTGCATTTTTAGTTTTTCCATAAAAATATAACAAGTATATTTTTATGCTTAACCATAATTTGCTATCCGCAATTTATGGTTAAGAGAGCCAAGAAAAACATATTATATATTTTTTCTTGACTCTTTTTGAAACCTATTCGGTTTCAAAATTCCAAAATAAAAGCATAAGTTTTACTTTAAAAAAACCTACACTTTCATTTTGTTTTACAGCATAACTACGATGTAAAATTATTATTTGCATATAAGCTATTAAAATCAAAGCCTTCTTTTTCGTAATCTCTTTGTTCAAAATTGCAAAGCCTTTTATTATTAGTATTTTTATATTTATTTATATTATATTTATTATCCTTAAACTTTTCTTCAATAGGGTATTGAAGTTTTGTTGGGGAGGGTATTAAACTTTTGTTAAATAGGGTATTTAACTTTTCTTCAATAGGTATTAGTTTTCTAATATCTACTTCTTTACTATTTTCTTTATATACCATTTCAATATTTATATAACCTTTATCTTTTAATGAATTTACTAGCTTTGATACTTGTGTTACTGATATATTTAAAAGTTCGCCTATAGTTTTATTGGTACAAAAGCAATATTGTTTTTCTTGACTTAAAAATATTACAAGTGAATATATATGTTTTTCTTTATCACTTAAATTTTTGTCTGTTAATATTTCTATTGGAATCCATAATCCTTTTAAATTTAAATTTGACATTGCCATCCCCTCCTCTCTTTCAAATTCGTTCGCTTTATTTTGGCTTTATTTTCGCTTTTGATATATAAGCAATATAAGTTTATATCTTAAAATTGTAGATAAAAAATTTCCAAAAAAAATCGCCTTGAACTTATTTCTAAATTCAAAGCAATTTTTTATTTTGAATTTTCTCGACAGTGTCGAGAAAATTTAGATTACTCTTTATCTTCAATATTTTTTCTTTGTTCTAGTTGAACTTTAGCCTTTTCTATACTATCCATAAATTTTTGTTCTAATATTTCTTTTGGTACATATTCTGTCAAATATTGTGCAACATGTATTCCACTATTATCTAATTCTAGTAATTGTGCCATCATATCACTTTTTGTCGCACATAATATGATTGCAATTGGTGATTCTTCTCCTTCTGCTTTTTCATATTTGTCTAACCATTTCAAATATAATTCAACCTGACCTTTATATTCTGGTCTAAATTTATCTAGCTTTAATTCTATAACTACTAACCTTTTCATTTTTCTATGATAGAATAATAAATCTATATAATAATCTTCTCCATCTATTGTTATTCTTTTTTGCCTAGCTAGAAAAGCAAAATCATTTCCCATTTCTAAAATAAACTTTTCTAATTCACTTATAATTGCATTTTCTAAATCTTTTTCGCTATAAGTGTCTTTTAAATCCAAAAAGTCTAATATATATGGATCTCTAAAAAATAAATTAGTTGTCATCTTGTTTTCTTCGTTTAGCAATTTCAAATCATTTACAATAGTCTGTTCTGGCATTTTAGATATTGCTGTTCTTTCAAATAATGCTGAGCCAATTCTTTCTCTTAATGTTCTAACTCCCCAAAACTCATTTTCACACATTGTTGTGTAGAAATCTCTTTTTAAACTATCTTTAACTTGTAATAGTTCAACAAAATGTGACCAACTTAATTTTCTCGACAGTGTCGAGAATTTTTGAAAATCTGGATAATATTCATAGACTTTTAGCATTCTAAATAAATTTGCACTACTACATCCTCGTCCATATTCAACTGTTAACCTTTGACTTAACTTTTTTATTACAGCCTTTCCATATTCAGCTCTTTCATAATTTAAGACATTTTCAGTTATATCTTTTCCTATATTCCAATATAATATTGTCATTTCTTCATTTACTTTTAATGCTACATTTCTTTTTGCTTTTTCAATTTTATCAACTATTTTATTATATAAATCATCTATATTTATGTTATCTATGTTCTCTAATTCGTTCATTTTACCTTCTTTCTAATTTAGCAACGGCTGTTGCCAAATTACATTTTCTCTTTTATTAGTTCATACTATATCATAAAACTCAAAATTTTTCCATTAAATCTATAAATTTTCATACATATATTAATTCATTTAATATAATCTCCTCTGCTTGTTGCCTAATTGCATTCATAGTTCCCACCCAATAAAGCATATCTGTATTTTTCATATCTTCTGTTAAATTACTTTTTGCTTTCAAATCATCAATAATTTGATTAACTCTTTTAGTTGCTGTTTCCTGTATTTCTTCTAAATGGTCTATTATTGTATTTTCCATAAACATTATTGTATATTCTGCTTTTTTATGTTCTTTTAAATAGTTTAATCTCATTCTTCCGTATTTATTCAAATGTATTTTCTTTTGTTTTGGTAATACTAAATTTGGAATATAATAATCTCCTTGTCTTACATATTCTATTCCTGTTCTTTCATCAATAAATCTTTCTTTTAATTCTTTGTTCTCCATAATTTTTAAATCTCCTCTCAATTTTAAATTTTTATTATAAAATCAAAAAAAGATGAAATTGTTTTTATTTTTTACAATTCATCTTTTAAATATTTGAAAATTTATGATTTTTACTAAATTGTTTGTAGGAGGAAACCTTTGTTATTACTAGACTTTACATTTTCGTCATAAGAGAATATGGTTGTTATTACCAATGCTATTAACGTTATTCCTCTTTTTCCTATAGTATAACGTCCTTTTTTTCCTTCTTTTTTCATTTTTTCTCTTCTCCTCCTCCTTTGTTTTTGTTTATTATTTTGTCTTTTTATTTTTTTCTCTTTATGCTACCTTTTTCTTTTTGTTTTTGCAAAATGCTATATTACATAGTTTTCTTCTGCTTTTTATTCACATCCTATTTATTTTTCAAGCTACTTACTATTTTTAATAGCTTTTGCTTATTCTTATTCTATATCTTTTTCTCCATTTTTGTCAATATGTTTTTTATACTTTCTATTCTTTTTATGTAGTGTTACAATTGATGTGAAACAAAAATAATAGAAAAAAAGTGATTCAAGTAGTATAATTGAATTGTCGAAAAACAAATTATACGAAAGGACTTGAATCACTTATGAATAATAGTATATCACAAGAAAGTAAAAATACCAAGAGATATTTACCACATAAATTAAAAACAAGAGAATGGATTTTTTTGTTTTTAAGAACCAGCTTATAATTATTGTATAATTGATACTGAATAGTCATTATTGTTTACAATATTAAATTTCTACTAGTATAATCTCTTCTCCAATACACTTAATTTTTTCCCATGGAATTACAATATCATTTCCACTTGAAAATACATTAAAAAACTTTGTGCTTCCAGGCACTATTATAGAGGTTATTGTGCCTGTTTGTAGATCTGCTGTTACATCTTGTACAAATCCGCAATCTTTTTCCATCGTTAATATTAATTACCTCTTTATGTTTAAAATCCAATCCTTTATGTGCCATTTGTTTTCCTCCTACAATATTATATATATTCTATAATCCATATTTTAGAATTTTAAAAACATAGGCCATATATACCTATGTTTATTTATACATTTTCTTTATTCTTTCTATAGCACTTTTTTCCAAACGTGAGACTTGTGCTTGAGAAATACCAATTTCATCTGCTACTTCCATTTGTGTTCTACCATCAAAAAACCTTTTTGATACAATTAATTTTTCTCTATCATTTAGTTTTTTCATTGCTTCTTGTATTGTTATATTTTCTGCCCATAGCTCATCTGTGTTTTTATTGTCTTTTACTTGATCCATCACATAAATACTATCTGAACCATCATTATATACAGGTTCTTGTAATGAAATTGGATCTTGGATTGCATCTAAGCAAAAAGCAATTTCTTCCTTTTCTATTCCTAAGGCTTTTGAAATTTCTTCTATTGTTGGTTCTCTTTGTAATTCTTTTGCAATTTTTTCTTTATATTGTATAATTTTATAAGCTAAATCTCGTACAGATCTACTTACCCTTACAATATTATTATCCCTTAAGTATCTTCTTATTTCTCCTATTATCATAGGTACAGCATAGGTACTAAATTGTACATTTAATGTTGTATCAAAATTATCAATTGCTTTAATTAATCCTACACATCCTATTTGAAATAAGTCATCTGCGTTTTCTCCCCTTCCCACAAACCTTTGAACAACACTTAATACCAATCTTAGATTTCCATTAATAAATTTTTCTCTTGCATTTACATCTCCTTCTTTTATTTTTAACAATAGCTCATCTTTTTCTTTATTTGATAGTACAGGTAATTTTGAAGTATTTACTCCACAGATTTCTACCTTGTTAATCAAATAAAAAACCTCCTTTTGAAATCATAATGTTATTTACATTATTTCCACTTAGAAGGTCTTTTATACTTTTTATCCAGTTTTGCTTAAAATATCCTTTTTCATTTTGTTTATTGCTTTTTTTTCGAGTCTTGATATGTAACTTTGAGATATTCCGCAGCATGTCTGCTACTTCTTTTTGAGTTTTTTCATTTCCTGTAATAAATCCAAAACGTAATTCCATAATATTTTTTTCTCGATTATTTAATTTAGCTATAGATGCTCTTAATAATTTTTTATCTACTTCTTCTTCTATTCTTCTAGAAGTTATATCTGAATCTGTTCCTAAAATATCTGATAATAATAGTTCATTACCATCTCCATCTTGGTTTAGAGGTTCGTCAATAGATATTTCTCCTTTTATTCTATTGCTTCTTCTTAAATACATTAGTATTTCGTTTTCAATACATCGAGACGAATACGTTGCAAGTTTAATATTTTTTTCTGTATTAAATGTATTTATTGCTTTCATTAGTCCAATTGTTCCAATTGAAATTAAGTCTTCTATTCCAACTCCTGTGTTTTCAAACTTTTTGGCAATATATACAACTAATCTTAAATTTCTTTCAACAAGTTTTTGTTTTATTTCTAAGTTATCTATTGATAGTTGTTTTAGTAGTTCGTCTTCTTCCTCTTGGCTAAGTGGAGGTGGCAAAGTTTGACTACCTCCTATATAGTAAATTGGAAAATTTTCAATTTCGTTTTGATTAAAATATTTTACATAAATTGTATTTATTCTTTCTTTAATTAAATTTAAGATATTCATTATATCTACTTCCTTTCACATGTAAAATAAGTTCGTTCTTTATCAATTTTTTCTGTTTTTAATGTTTGTTGCTGTTCTAGTATATTTAACCCAATTAATGCTGTGTATAGTCCGTTTTTGGTTAAGCTTTTTTCGTAAAGTCCTATGATAATATTTTTTATTTCTAAGTTTTCTTCTTCTGTTTTAATTATCAATTTTTCTGGTTTTATTCCAACTAACATTCCATTTTCTTTTCCTAATGACGTAAATGGGATAAATTTTAATTTTGGAAGATATTCTACAAATTCTTCTGGAATATTTCCTTTTAATATATTTGATAAATTCTTTATAAAATTAGAAGATAATATGTCCTCTAATTCTACTGCATCTACAATAATAACTGGTGTTTTGGTAATTGGTTCTTGTAATAGATTTCCTGTGTCAATCATTGCGGTTAATTGTTTTTCTTTTCCATTTATATATATTTCTATATTGCAAAATATGTCTTTTCTGCTTATTTTACCTTTTATAAATTGAAATGCTATTTTTATAATTATTATTCCTGCAATTGCTCCTAATATTACTATTTTTATTGGATATGTTCCCACTAATAGTCCATTTTTTATTAATATATTTTGTGGTTTAATAATGTATAATAATGCAAATGCTATTCCTCCAAAAACAAATGATGTTAAGTAAAATAAAACTAGTTGTTTTAGCATGACTTTAATATTTTTTGGTAAAAATGCAATATATATCATGCTAATTGATAATGCTATTTTTAAAAGAAAATTCGAATAAATTGGTAGTATTCCTATAAAAGAAATTATTGCATAAATTCCACCGCATTATGCTAGATAGTATTATTCTTAAAGAATTAATTTTAGTTTTATAAATTATTCCTGTTGCATAAAGAATTAAGTAATTCATGCAAATGTTTTCCAATAATACAATATCTATATAAATAGTCAAATTTATCACCTGTTCTAATTTTATTGTACTATGTTTTTTTTAAATTTTGTGTCATTTCTTAGGCGCGAAAAAAAGAAATAATCTACTTTTATAGATTATTTCTTTTATATTCCTATTTTTTTGTTATTAATTATTATTTTTATTACTTTATACGATTTTTTATTATTTTCCTAATCCTTTATTTTTTCTTAAAAAAGATGGAATGTCTAAATCGGTTTGCGATTGGTTATTTTCATTTTGGGTTGAAATTGAATTAATTTTTTTGTTCCAAGTATTTGTTACTAAATTTTCTACACCAATACTTGAAATAGTTTGTTCTTTTTCAAATCCAGTTGCAATTACTGTTATAATAATTTCGTCTTCTAAAGAGTCATCTGTAACAGTACCGAAAATAATATTAGCTTCTGGGTCTGCACTTCTTTGAACAAGTTCAGCTGCAACATTTGCTTCGTGTAAGCCAACATCAGGTCCACCTGTAATATTAATGATTACACCATTTGCTCCTTCAATAGATGTTTCTAATAATGGACTCTGAATAGCTTGTTTTGCTGCATCTTCTGCTCTATTTTCTCCTGATGCTCTACCAATTCCCATGTGTGCCATACCTTTATCAAGCATAATTGTTTTTACATCTGCAAAGTCTAAGTTAATTAGTCCTGGAGTTGCAATTAAATCAGATATACCTTGAACACCTTGTCTTAAAATATCATCAGCCATTCTAAATGCTTCTATAATAGATGTTTTTCTATCAATTACTTGTAATAGCTTATCATTTGGTATAACTACTAGAGTATCTACTTTTCCTTTTAAGCTTTCAATTCCACGCTCTGCTTGTGCTAATCTCTTTTTTCCTTCAAAAGTAAATGGTTTAGTTACTACTCCTATTGTTAAAATTCCCATTTCCTTTGCTGCAGAGGCTACAATTGGTGCTGCACCAGTTCCTGTTCCTCCACCCATTCCGGCTGTTACAAATACCATGTCTGCTCCTTTTAGGGCTTCTGCTATTTCTGTTTTGCTCTCTTCTGCTGCTTGTGCCCCTATGTCTGGGTTAGCTCCTGCTCCTAAACCTCTTGTTATTTTTTCACCTATTTGAATTCTAGAAGGTGCTTGTGAAAGTAGCAAAGCTTGTCTGTCTGTATTTATTGCTATAAATTCTACATTTTTTATCCCTGCTTGAATCATTCTGTTTACAGCATTATTTCCAGCACCACCTACACCTATTACTTTAATATTTGCTGTTCCATCCATCATATAATTGTTATCATCATTACTATCGAACATAAAGTTTACTCCTCCTTCATTATTTGAGATTTTTAGAACACGAGTTTTGTTCTTTATCCCTATATATTTTAAAAATTAAAAACTTTTTAAGTATAGAAAAATTCTTTTATTTTTTCTAATGCATTTTTTAATAAGTGTGGCTCATTTTTTACGTCTATATTGCTAGATACTTTTTTTGCGAAAGGTCTATTTGCAATATATCTAACTAGTGCATAACTTGTTCTATAATCAACACCAATTGTGCTTACTAGCCTTCCTGTTGATATTTTTACTGGTATGTTTAGAATGATTTTTCCTGCCATATCACTTTTATTAATATTAGATATTCCTTGACCTGTTAAAACTACATTATTTATTTTAGGTTTAATTCCTTGTGATGTAACATCTTTATTTACTAAAGAGAATATTTCTTCAATTCTTGCTTCTATAATTTCTATTAATTCCGAACTTTTAATTGATCTACTTCTTGAATTTCCTTTATAAGTATTTAGAATTATATCACTATCGTTGTCAATAAAAGCCTTTAATGCTAAAGAGTATTGCTTTTTTAGTTTGTCTGCTTCTTCTTCTGAAATGTTTAGTACTAGTGCAATGTCGTTGGTAATATTGTCTCCTCCAACTGGTATTGTATTTGTATAAATAAAACTGCTTCCTTCAAATACTCCAATATCTGTATTCCCTGCACCTACATCTAATAATAAAATATTATCATTCATTTCGTTATTGTCTAGTACAACATTTCTTTGTGCAAGTGTTGTTGGAATAATTCCGTCTATTTCTAGTCCAGCTTTTCTAAAAATATTGCATAATTCTTTTACATATTCTTTATCTGCTAAAATTACTTGTGCTTTTAATGTAAAGCTTGAACTTAAACTTCCTACTGGATCATCTTTTATATCTCCATTATCTAGAACAAATTTTCCTGGTACAATATCTATTAATGTTTTATCATCTGGTATGTCAATATCCTTTACTTGTATAATTGCTGAGGTTACATCTTTTGTGGAAATTCCTGCATATTTGTCTTTTGTTTCTTTTACAATGGTGTTTTGTACAATAGTTACATACTTACCTGGAATTGTTGTATAAGCAGAGTTTATCTTTAAGTTTAATTGTTCTTCTGCTTCTTTTATTGTTTTGGAAATGGCTAGTGCTATTTCATCTGAATTTATAATTTTACCTTTTTTAATTCCGCTACACTTACATAAAGCATTACAAGTAACTTCAATTTGATTAAAGTTATTTACTTCGCCAACAACTGTACTTACTCTAGATGTACCTATATCAACACCCACAATGATATCTCCGAATTGCCAAGGTTATTCCTCCATTTTTAAAAGTAATTTTTTCAGTCTTTAGAATATTATATTTTTTTAAAAAAGTCAATAGAATATGTTATATTTTTGTAATATTTTTGTAATAAAGTCGTAATAATTGGATATATCCTTTATGTCCGTAGTTTTATGTGTTTTATTACAATTTTCTGGTGCAAATAAAAATTAAAAGAACATACATGTTCTTTTAATTTTTATTATTATTTTTCCATGTTATCTAGTTCATTTTGTAACTTTTCAATTTGTTTTTTTATCTGCTTTTTTTGTTTTCATCTTTTTCTTTATAATATATCCGATTTCAGATTTAATTGTATTGGAACTTATTCTTTTTTCTTTTTATCCCATTTTTCAATATAATATCTTCTGATAATAGAAAGGTTTGTAAACATTCTACCTACGAATACAATAATTGCTGCCAAATAAATATCTACATTTAATTTTTGTCCTAAATAAGTTAATAATATAGACAATATTGCATTACCAAAAAATCCGGAAATAAAGATTTTTAAGTCAAAATTTCCTTTTAGTGTAGAACTAATTCCTCCAAAAACAGAATCTAGTGCTGCAATAATAGCAATTGCTAGATAACCAGAATATGTATATGGTATCATAGGGGCATTAATACCAATTAAAGCTCCTACTAAACATCCAATTAATATTGCTATTACAATCATTCTTTTACCTCCTTAGCATTTGTTATTTCAATATTTCCCTCATACTTAGGAATGATAATTACATCTTGTCTTTCTATTTTTGCAGTTTTATTATTAGCTTTTATTTGTTTGTCTATATATCCATATGTTTTTAAAGTTAGTTCACTTTCTAAGTATGTTTGATTTCCAATTGCTTTTACTACATATGGGGACATCAATGGCATTCCATTCATTTTAATAAATCCATCACTTATATTTTTTATGTCTGTCATAGAAATAATTCTCTGGTCATTAATAGAAATAGCTTCTGCTCCTGCTAATTTTAGCGCATTTACTAAAAGAAATAAGTCATATTCATCGATTTTTGAATACTCATTATCTTCTAATGTAATAACAATTCCGCTTCCCTCTACTTCTGTTTTTCCTAAAGCTAGTTGCGCCTGTTCTAATTCCTTTTCAAGTAATCCATATGCTTCTTGGTTATTTGCAATTGTTTCTTTATATTGTGCTATCATTTCTTTTGTTTCTTCTAACTTTTCACTTACTTCTTCTTGTTTTGTTTTCCAGTTAGATATTTCCACTCTTAGTTCGGTTTCTCTCATATTTTCTAATGCTTCTATATCTGTTTCGCCTATAGTTCGAAATTGCACTAAAGTTATTGCGACCAGTAGTGCAATCATAGCACTAATTGTAACTAGCATTACACCTTTACCTTTCAACTCATTTCACCTCATTTATTTTACATTTCTTAAATATTGAAAGTTGAATACTCCTTCATACTTAGGAATAGTAATATCATTTGATTTTTTAAATTCTTTAATAAGACCTAATTGATCTAGTTTTTCTTTATAAGATCCTAAAGTGTCTATTCCCATTAGCCTTTCCGGAGAGCCAATTGCTTTTATTTCGTATGGTGCACTAACTTTTTGACCATTAATTCTAATAACAAGTCCGTCGCATGTAATTCCTGTAGTATTTACAATTCTTTGTTGATTTATAGAAATTGCTTCTGCCCCACAATTTTTTAGCTCATTTAATAAGACAATTAAATCTTCATCATGTATTATATAGTCTATAATATTTCCAGAAGTTACTCCATCCACACTTTGTGTTTTATTATCGCTTAATACTAAAATAATTCCTTTTCCTTGAAGTTCTGTTAACCCTAATAATCTATTAGTTAATTTTATTTCTTCTTCTATAGCTTTTGAACTATCATTATCTTCTGTTGCAGTTTTTCTTATAGTTTCTAGCTCCTTTTCTGCATTTTCTAATTCAGTATATAAATTATCATATTGTTCTTTTAATTTTAAAACTTCGTCTCTTAATTTATCTTCACTAAAAGTTTTAGAAACTGTTGCATTTGCTAAGTCAATTGTTTTTAGTTGTATGCATATTCCAATGGTTAAAAATATACAAATAATGCCTAATGAAATTGCTATTACTTGTTTATTCAATCTTTTCACCTTCTTAAAATTATTCTTTAATGTACGTATTACATTATATATTTTTTTTGTTTGTTTTTCAATACATTATTACAATTTTGTTAAGTTATGAAAAATAGGAATTTGAAACTATAGAAAATAAATTTTCAAATTCCTATTTTTTATTATTTAAATAGTTGTTTATATGTTTTTATTAAACTTTTTCCCTTGTGTATACCTTTTCATTGTTAATATCTACGTTTAAAAATACTAACATTTCCTTTCCTTTTTCAATTTCTAGTATTTCTTTTAAATATAATATTCTTGTATTTATATTACTTGCATCCCCTAAATAAACTGTCTTTTTTTCTGTTTCTAATAATAAGGTATAGTTATTACTATCTGTAATATCAATTTTACTAATTGTGTTCGCAATTTCATAACTTTTTGCAGTCTCTACAATTTTTAATACAGTTTCAAGTTTTTGCAAATCCTCTAAGCATAATCTATTGCCTGGTTTTATATTTTCTGTTTCTGTTTTATAGCCTATAATAATTGGTAGATTTAGTTTTTGCTCACTAATTTCTAATATATACCCTTGATTATTTATATAAGCAAAAGCATTTACAAATTCTAACATATAAGTTGTTGTTCTTTCTTCAATTTGAATTTGTATTTTATTTGGCAATTTTCTGTTAATTTTTACTGTATCTATATAAGCATTTTGTTTTATTTTTTCTTCAACTTGTCCTAAATGAATTCTAAAAATATTCTCATTAATATTAATTTCGGATAAGCTTAATATTTCATTTGTAGATATTTTTTTGTTACCTATTACTGTAATTTCTTTTATGTTAAATAATGGGCACATTAGAAAATATAGAATTGCTCCTATTAATAAAATTATTAATGTAAACCATTTTACAACCGCTAATGCCTTTTTGTTTTTTTTGTTTTCTATTTTGTTACTTTATTTATTTTCTACTTTCTTTTTCTTTTTATTTTTCTTTGTTTTTGTTTTTTTTGTTTCTTTTGGTTTTGTTATACCAATTACAACTTCTTCATCAAATTTAAATAAATCTTTATCTTGGTCCTGTTGCTTGTCCTTTTTGGATTTGTTTTTTGAAGGGCGTTTTTTGTTCCCTTCTTTTTTCTTATGTCCATTCTGTTCAATAAATAATAAGTCAATATCTTGAGATTTATTTTTTTTCAATTTATTCACCTTCTTCTTTAGAAATTTTTGCTCCCAAATTGTTTAGTTTTTCATCTAAATTTTCGTATCCTCTTAATATATATTCAATATTTCGTACTTTTGTTTTGCCTTTAGCTTGTAGTCCTGCAACTACTAATGCTGCTCCTCCTCTTAGGTCTGTTGCACAAACATCTGCTCCAGAAAGTCTTCTAATTCCTTTAAATATTGCCATTTTACCTTCTATTGTTATTTTTGCACCCATTCTAATAAGTTCATTAATATATTTATACCTGTTTTCAAAAATATTTTCAATTATTACAGATGTTCCTTTTGATACACTTAATAAGCTACCATAAATTGATTGCATATCTGTTGGAAACCCAGGATATGGCATTGTTTTAATTTCTGTTCCAATTAGTTTTTTTGGTGCTATTAAATAAATGCTATCTTTTTTTATTTCTAATTTACATCCACTTTCTTCTAATTTGTGCAATACTGGGTTAATGTGTCCTGGTATAACACCTTTTATTTCTATCTCTCCACCAGTTATAGCTGCACTGCATAAAAGAGTTCCTGTTTCTATTCTATCTGGCATAATAGTGTAATTTACATCTTTTAACTCCTTAACACCTTTTATTCTAATAACATTACTACCAGCTCCTTCTATTTTTGCTCCCATTTTGTTCAAAAATTTTTGTAAGTCTTCTATTTCTGGTTCCATAGCAGCATTAGTAATAACTGTCTCTCCTTCTGCAAATACAGAAGCTAGCATAATATTTTCTGTGGCACCAACACTAGGAAAATCTAAATGAATTTCATTACCTATTATTTTATCACAAGTGCACCTAATAAATCCAGAGTCTTCTATAATATTAATTCCTAATTTTTTAAATCCGTTTAAATGTAAGTCTATAGGTCTTGCTCCGATTTCACATCCACCTGTTTGTGATAGTTTGTGGATACATGAATTTCAAATGGAATGCTAAGCCTCCATTTTCATAGAGTTCTTTGTATATTTCATCATTTAGGTTATATTCTTTCTTTTGTTCTTTTGTTATTTCTTTTGGATCAAATACTACGATTTTATCAAACAATCTTGATAGTTCTTCTTTTGTTAGTCCATTTTTTTTGATGTCATCTATTGCTTTGAAGATTAAATCTTCTTTATCTTCTAACTTGTTTAATGTATTAAACTTATTTTCTGTTTCTTGTAATTTTTCCTTTTCATTTTTTAACTTCTTTTCTAATTCTTGTTTTTTGTCTTTATATATAAATTCTGGAATTAATTCATTTAGTTTATCTTCATATACTTGTTTGAATTGTTTTTCTAGTTTTTCTATAGTTTGCTTATGCTTATTTAAGTCTTTCTCTAAAGTAACTTTATTTGTATTAATTGCTTTTACATTGTTCATAACAAAATCTTTAAATTCTGGATTGCTAACTAAATTATCTATATACGCGTTTACGATTTGGTCTAAATACTCAATCCTAATTCTATGAGGTTTACAACCATAATCTGGTCTTATATCTTTTATAGCACCTTCATTACTATATTTTTTACATAAATAACTATCTGGTCTTTTTCTTGTTCCACTTGTACCTTTTCTTTTATACATTGCAGTTCCACATCTCCCACAATATAAAAGTCCTGAGTATAAATTATTTTCTACATCTACAAACTTGAAACCATTATTATATTTATCACTTTCTTTTTTTCTTTTCTTTCTAATTTTTTGTACTTTTTCAAATAGTTCTTTATCAATAATTGGCCCATGATGATTTTCAATTATAGTCCATTCTGACTCATCTTTTACTCTTGTTTTTTTAGATTTAAAACTTACTTTTTCTGTATGTCCGACCTACATAATCTCCAATATATCTTCTGTCATCTAATATTCTTACTATATGTTGTGCTTTCCAATTTGCAGTTTGTTTTGCATTTGCAAAATTCCTGCTCTGAGATGGTGTTGGTATTCCTTTTTTATTTAGATATGTTGCAATCTTTTGATATCCCCAGTCTTTAGAATATAATTCAAATATCTCTTTTACTACTGGAGCTGTTTCAGAATTTTTAACTAATTTTTTTCCATCTTTGTTATATCCATAAATTGCTTTCACAAGTAAATCTCCTTCTTCTATTTTATGTCTTAAATTTCTTCTTATATTTTTACTATCATCTCTTGCTCTTCTTTCATTAAACCACGCATATAGTCCAAACATTTCTTCATTATATTGTTCATCTTCAAATATTATTTCTACACCTTGCATCTCAAGGTATTCTACAAAGTCTAATGCCTCTTTTTGATTTCTTCCAAGTCTTGCAGAGTTTTTAAAAACGATTACATCTATTTCTTTATTTTTGGCTCTTTCTCTTATATCATCAAATCTGCTAAAGTCTGTACCGCTTTTGTCATCATCCATTATAATATCAACTATATTGGTATATCCATGACCTTTACAATATTTTACAAGTAAATCTCTTTGGGTTTCTATTCTTTCGTAGTTTTCACCATAGTCATCTCTACTTTCTCTGCAATATATTACAACTCTTTTTTCTTCATTAGACTTTTTCATAGATCTCCTCCAACTATATATGATTGTCAAATGTATCAATAACATTTTGTTTTGAATATGTTTTATTGTCGCTATTATATATCAAAAGTTCTGAAATTTCAAGGCTCTTCCCAAAATTTCAGAACTTTTTATTTATAACTACTTTTCTTTCTTTTTATTATGTGCTATACTGAATATGCTTATAATTAATATTATTGCTATTCCTAAAAACATATATACTAAATTATTATCTTGTATATCTGTGTTATTATTTTCTATTATTTGATTTTCGCTTTCATTATTTTGTGTATCACTCGTTTCTTCACTCCAAATTCCAAGTTTATTATTTTTTGCATTTTCTTCACTTTCTTGTAACATTCCAGCATATTTATAATTGTTCTGTAACATATAATTTTCAGCTAGTCCATTTTCTACTAATAGATTTTGCAATAATTCATCATCTATCCAAATCCAAGATAAATATCTATCATATTTATCTTTTTCATCAGCAACTTCATCAAATTCTAATTCAATTTTAGTAGCATTTTCAAGTTTTTCTTTTGTAAAATCACTTGCTTCTTTTCCCCAAACTTCTTCTCCAATTTCTGGGTCTACTGTTTCTTTTGTATTTATTCCTAAAAATCTAACAGTTATTTGCTCTCCGTTCATTTTGAATTTTGCAGTATCTCCATCAATTACTTCTACTAGTTCTACTTCAATTTTATTGGTATTTTCATCGTAATCATTTTCTATTTTATTAAAGTTTTCATCATAATATACTGCCGGCATAACAATTACCCATTTTTGATTTTCTTCATCCCATTTTACTTGATGATAATGGACTACTCCATCTTCTTTGTGATATCCATAATATTTTCCATTATATTCAGTTATATTTTCTGAATCTTTATCTTTCCAACCTGTAATATTGCCACCATGTGCAAGACTCACATTGCCTACACTCATTAATATTACTATAATGATTATTACATTCTTTATTTTTTTCATTATTATCACCTAACAAAAATTATACCATAAGGAGGAACTAATTTGAACGATTTTTTAAATTTTTCATTAAATAGCTTAAATCTATTAGATAATAAAATTCATGATAATATCAAAGGAACTTTTGTTGATGATTTTATTCATGAATTACAAAGTTATTTAGAATTGCAATTAAATGATAAAATACTTGAAAACTTACCCAATAATACTAAACTGCATTTTGCAAAATTCGAAAACGATTACGCAGTTTGCTTCGATTACTCTTCTAAAACTATATATAATATTCCTAAATCTTATTTTAAAGGAACAACTCCAGAAGTCGGAGAAGCACTAAAAAAAGTTTCTTCAAAAGATTTTCGTGTGGATTACACAGGAATCCCAGCAAATGCAAATAATATTGATAACCTTTTAGGTGAATGCAGTTATGCAACTCTTTCTTCAAAAATAAATGTTTTACCAGAATATTATCAAATTTCTGATATTGGTATAGATTTTGCTGTTTGCAAGAATCTAAATACTAACAAGCCAGAAAATATCCCCATAGATGACATTCCAAAAAATGCAAAAAATGGAGATACTCTAGTTTATAAAAATGGTAAATTTCTAGTAAAGTAACATTAATAGAATATTTTATCAGTTGGTGACAAATTGTTACCAACTGATAAGAATTACTTATTAGTTCATATTTCAACTTGCAAGAATTAATTGCACGTTCATTTTTTATCTTCAATAAGTTTTATTTGTTCTACAAACATATCATAGTCAGATACATATAATTTATCTTGTTTTAATTTAAATTTATCATATTCTTTATATGCTAATTCTTGAGCAACTTTTTGTGATATCTTTCCCGCATTGTGCAATATATCTTGTCCATTAAATTGTAAAAAAGCATCCAGTTTTTCAATCCAGTCCTGCATAGTCATAGCATTATGGTTTTCTGCCTGTAATTCTGCATAATCTAAATACATTGTAACAATTCTATTTAAATCATGCAATTCTTTTTCCGTTAAATAATTTTTTGCCACATCTACATCATATTTATATATTGGACCATTAGGTGATTGTTTCCATGATGTCAATCCCATATGTTCCTTATTAGAATTAAACTATCTCTGCTGCAGTATTTCCAGTAACGGCGAAATGTAATTTGTTTTGTACTGTTTTAAAAAATGTTTTTGTAATTTCTGCATCTTTATCATAATCTATACTACAAGCAGAATATATATCTGTAATTTTTTGATAAAATCTTCGTTCACTTGCTCGTATATTTCTGATTCGCTCTAATGTTTCTTCAAAGTAATCTTCACCAAAAATATAGTTTGGATTTTTAAGCCTTTCATCATCCATTACAATACCTTTAATCATATACTCTTTTAAAATTTTTGTTGCCCATATTCTAAAATCAGTAGCTTTCTTTGAATTTACTCTGTATCCAACAGCAATAATCATATCAAGATTATAAATCTTTACTGGTTTGTCAGAATTTGCAATGTCGGTTTTTCCGACGGTGCTTTTTTCATCTAATTCTCCACTTTTTAATATATTATTAATATGATCCGTTATCGTACTTCTTGCAACCCCAAATAATTCAGCAATTAAATTTTGAGTTAACCATATATCTTTATTAATTAATAATACTTCAACCTTTACATCATCATTAGCATTTCTATATATTAAAAAGTCATGAGATGTAATTTGCATATTCTTATCTTCATTTTTTTCATTTCTATTTTTCATTGATTTTCTCCTTTTTTCAACTATTCGGAATTTCCGAACAGTTGAAATTCTCTTAAATTTATATTGTTTCATTTGATATATAATTTATATCATAAATCATATGTTTTTTCAATATGTCTGCAAAAATTTGTTCTTATTCTTATTTGTATTTTTCTTGTATTCTATCAGATATAATATCGGTGAATACCTGTTTATAATCTTGAGTATCACCCACATTTGATTTTGGAGATATAAAAACTGCAAATGGTAGTTTGTCTTTTTGCTTCTTATCATCCTTTTTTGTCATTTTCAGAGTATTCACCTACCTTTCTATCAATTGTATTCGTTTCTTGTTTGTCCTTATTACTAAAACTTCTCTTCGTTTCGCATCATTTATCTCTACGTTGCTTCGCTTCCTGAACAAAGGGACGGACTTTTTGTTCATTATGAACAAAGGGACGGACTTTTTGTTCATTATAAAAAGAAGGAGGAACTCTGAAATTTCAAAGTTCTCTCCCTCTGTCTGTGCTTGGATACAATTAAAGAATTTTACAGTGGTCAGTGCTACTTAATATAAAGCGTGGCACGAAATCCAGTGCTAAGATAGTCGTTAATAGGATAGTCGTAATTCCGATAGGCGACAGGACAAAAGTTCCCACTATCGTCGTAACCGCCACCACGGATAACACGACACGAACTTCAGTTCCGTTCTTGTGTCCATTCATCCACATTACCTGCAAAGTCGTAAAAATAATTTTTAGTATAGTTTTAGGGTGAAAAAATAAGCCTTAAAATTTTACTTTTAAAGCTTATCTGTTTTTCTATTTAAATTCTTGTATCCACTCATTTATCTTATGCTTGTCCGATGTATCAATCAAATATCGCAATCCCCTGGATATGAAAATGTAGCTGTTTTAAATCTTCCAATAATTGCTCCTGCCATCATTACTGAAGAACGCATTTGTCTCATTAAATCATATGGTATTTCATAAACTTTTATATTAGAAGAATCTATTACTATTTTATCATTAGTTTTTTTTACTTTGCAACCTAAATGTTTTAAAATTTTTAATGTTATTTGTATATCATAAATATTTGGTACATTATATAGCTTTGTAGCCTTGCCACTTAGAATACTTGCTGCAATAATTGGTAAAGATGCATTTTTAGATCCTGATGGTTTTACTTCCCCTGTAAGTATTTTTCCTCCTTCTATTATGTAACTTGCCATTTTTTTTCACCCTTTCTACTTCTTTTTGCTATATTTTATGTATGCTTTACGTAAAAGGTGATTGTTTATTTTTATCTTCCTATAAACATTTGCACATATATTCTTCCATATTTAGGGCTGTTTACTACTGCTAGTCCTGTATAGTTATAGCTATTATTTAATATATTTTCTTTATGCCCACTTGAATTCATCCATGCATTTACAGCTCCATTATTGCTAGAATTGCCTGCAATATTTTCTCCTGCTGTTTTATAATTAATTCCAAAATTTTGCATCATATCAAATGGAGATCCATGTGTTGGAGAAGTGTGTGAAAAATAATTATTGTCTACCATATCTTGTGCTTTTATTCTTGCTATATTTTGTAACTCGTCATCTATAATTAACTCTTGCAAGCCGTGCTGCTATTCTTTGTTCATTAATTAGGTCTAATGTTTCTTTTTCATCATTTGTTAATCCTGAAGTTGTAATATTGTTAGTAGTGTTATTGTCTTTAGTATCTGCATTTTGATAAATTGCTCTTACATAATTGCTATTTACCGCGCCAATATAGTCTTTTTTAGTTTGGATAACATACCAATCTCCAATCTTGGCAAATATTCTTATGTATTCATTTTTATATATTTGTGTAATTACATCATAAGAAGTTGATGGACCTTTTCTTACATTTAATGCTGAAGCTGTTACAATACCTGTTTCAAAATCTAATTTTTGATAATTTTGCATTCCTTGCGTATAGTTAATTCCTAATATGCTAACTAAAATTAATGCCAGTAAAAATATGGTTCTAATTTTTTTGTTTTTTAACATAAAAAACCTCCTATAAATAAAATTACAAAAATTATACCCAATTTTTATTTTTTTATTCATAAGAGGTTAAATTTATTTTATCCTTCCATGTTTTTTTACTAATTCTTCTACATATTTTTTTGCTCCTTTTTCTGCTTCAGCATCTTCTTTATCGCTAATTGCAACTTGTGTATCTTTAACAGACTGTATTGTTCTAGCATACTGTTTTTCTAAGTCTGTAGCTAATTGTTTGCTATCATTTTCCAATATTTCTTCTGTTAAGTTATATATTTGTTCATCAGTATATCCTGCGTCTTTCAAATCATCATAAGCATTTAGCATATCCATATTTTTTTGGTAAATGTTTCTTGAAAGTACTGCACTTCCAGCTGTACCTTTTGCTACGTCTCTAATTCCTTTTTGTAGAACTTTGCCTGTTCTTGCAGTATCATAATCTCCTGTTAGTGCATATCCTAATGCCATTCCCATAGCATCAGATGCTAACTTATTTGCTATTTGTCCTTTACCTAAAGCAGTATTTAATAATTTTTTACCTACCTTTTTATTATTGTTTTTATTGTCTGCACTTGCTTCCATATTATTATTGGCAACATTTGTTGTTTGCTGATTCTTAGGAACATTTTTTTCTACTACATTGTCAGTTGCTCTATTTACATTTTTTGCTGCTATAGCTTTTTCGAATTTCTTAGAACTTTCTTTTGCAAATTTTCCTATTTTTTGGGCTGCACTTAGAGCTACCAATCCCATAGCCGCTGCTCCTGCTAAGTTTTTGCTTTCTAAGCCAAATATTGTTTTAATAACATCTTCTGCTTTGAAAATAATTGGTAACATAATAATACAAATAAATGCCTTCCCAAAGTCAAATATTCCTGTAACATCATATAAAGAATAAATTATATTTTGCATAAATAGCAAATAAATTATGCAATGAAATGGCTGAATAAGTACATTTGCCACAAGTTCTTTTAACCAAGTACTTAAAGCTTCTGCTCTTCCATTTCCGTGCTTTATCTATAGAATATGAAATGGTAATTACAGGTGCTATTATTGCCAAAAATGCAATTGTTGCCATCCTTTTTATATATACAATTAAAAATAAAAATGTCATCATTATAAGCATTAAATATAGTATTCCTGCTCCCCAGCCTTTTATAAAAGAAACACTTAATGCTTCTTCTGCAAGTTTGCCTTGTAATGTTTTTTCTGGAATGTTTATAATGCTTTGAGCCAAATCTTGTGTCCATATTTGTTCTGTTATTAATTCTTCTTGTACTTTTATTCTAGATTCATCTAGTATATCTACAATATAATTGTTTATGTTGACAAGAAATATTATTATATAGTGTAAAGCAAAAATTAGGATTATACTAACTAGCCAGTCTATTAGCATTTTTTTATATTTTGCTCTGTCT
Source organism: uncultured Clostridium sp. (assembly GCA_900554815.1). GTDB lineage: Bacteria > Bacillota > Clostridia > TANB77 > CAG-508 > UMGS1754. Next base: position 37,031 of record USIO01000007.1, on the reverse strand, counting down.
TCTGCAATAGTAGAAATTGCCATTTTTACTCCTATATAAATAAGAGCAAGCAGTCCAAATGCAATAGCAAAATTTCTAATTGCATAATACCATTTTGCTATATTTTCCCTAATTTTATAAACAACATTATCTTCTGAAATATTAGATGGTCCTGCTTTTTGGAAATTAAATATGTTAATATCTGTTAATGTTACTTTATTAAAGAAAATACTATCTAGTGTTAGGAAATATATATTTTCTGCTGGGTTTTCTATATTTTCTGTACCTATACTAGCTAGTCCTGTTCCTAGTAGTTCTAATATAGAGGCTGGTAAAAAAATCCATTTTAATTTTAAAGCATATGTAAATATTCCACTTAATCCATCTAGTGTAATTTCAAAAATACTAAAAATTTTATCTTGTGTAACTACATTTCCATAGTTTTCATTAATATATGTATTTCCCAGTGAATCTGCTTGGTCTAAAAATTGGTTTTTTAATTCTTCATCTGTTATTGTATCTGAAATTTGTTTTATAATTTCAGATTTTTTTTGAGATAAATTACTTGCAATCATGTTATTAATTGTTTCTTCATTGGCTTCTGGAAATTTATTTTCTAGTTCTGGTCTTAGTGTTTCTCCTTCTTCAATTATTTTTTGTTCAAAAGTTGATTTTATTGTTTCTATTATTGATGTATTGTTAACAGCTTTTGAAAGGCAAGGGAAAAAAACATTCCATAAAATTATGCAAATTATGAATATAGTTATTATTTTATTTTTTTTCATGTTATCCCACCTTTCTTTTAATAATTATTATACATTTATACTAGCATTATAACTTTCTATTATGTTTTCTTCGTTTCCAATGTTTTCATCTAGGTATTCTTGTAAAATTCTTACTTTCTTAAAGTTTATTTTTTGTCCTTCTTTTCCTTCATCGTAAAAATTTGTAAAAGTAATTTCATATGTCCTTTTTACATTAGGCTGTAAAATAATAGTATAGTCTCCTTCTTCTGTCATATTTGTTTCACCATCTTTAATAGATAATGTTATTTCTGGCTCATAGGTATCGTCTGATATTACTAATACATTGTTTGTTCTATTTGTAATTTCTAATGTATATATTTCTTCTTCAAATGTAGTTAGTTTTCTTATAACTACAACTTTCATGTATTTATCTTCATATACTTTTTCTAAGTCTTGGCAATCTATAAATTCTTTTACAGACATTACAATTTGTCCATTTTCTTCTTCTAGTACAAATTTATCTTCAAAATATTCTACCGTGTCTGTATCTGTTAGTCCTGTTGCAAGTATATCGTCTAATATTCTTACTCTATAAAAATATTTTCCATTTTTATTTGAATAATTCTGAATATTATAAATTTTTGGAGTTTTAAATACATAATCTACATAGCTTTTAAAGTCTTCTAGAGTTGGGTATACAAACTCTCTACACTCTGGCTTAATCATTGAATAAGCTTCTTGATATTGTTTTTGATTACAATATTCTATATATTGTGCTATTACTTCTTCAATTTTTTCTTGGTTTTTATTGGAAACATTTTCTCCAGTGTCTATAATTGGATTATGTGGATCATATGTTGTTATTAGTCCTTCTTCACTACTCCAGAGCTCTATTAAATAGTTAATTGCTAAAATAATAATCCATGCTATTAAAATTAAAATTACTTTATTTTTATGTTTTTTAATAAACTCTCTTATTTTTATTCTTACATTTGTAAAAAACCTCATTTTATTCTCCTTGTTACTATCTTGCTTGGAAAGATAATGTAAAGTCATTAGCTGCTTTTTCATAAATAATAAATTTTTGTTCTTTTGAGTTTAAGTTATCTGTTATATCAACTAATTCTACAGTTAGTATATAATACTCTCCCTGTCTTTGCATGTCTTGGAAATCAATTCTCATTATATCATAATATGTATTTTCTACATAAGCAATAAAAAAATCTAAATCTGGATAATAATGTTCTTTAAACTCTGGGTATAATAATTCATAAGCTTTATCATATTGTTTTTGTTCAATATATTTTAAATATGTTACTAAATATTGTTGCATTCTTTGAACTTCATTTTTAGTTTTTAAATCTTTAATTTGAGCCTCTTGTATTTGTTCTTGTTTAATTTGTTCTGGCGTTTTTTGTCCTTGTTCCTGTTTATACTTTTTAAAAGCAATAAACAATAATATTGCAATTATTAATAATATAATACATAAAGAAATTATAACAATTTTTAGTATCTTTTTTTTCTTTTTCAATTATTTTTCTCCTTATAATCTTTCTATTTCTTCTACTTCATATGTCATACTATCATAAAGAATTTTTCCTTCTGGTGTGCAATTATATTTAATAGTTATATCAAAAGTTACATTAGAGTTTACTTTCAGTCTAAATGTATCTATAAATTGCTCTTCTTCATTAATTTCTTCATTAATTTGTGTAATAATAATACTTGTAATACATGTATCTTCTGCAAGTCCATATATAGTATCTTCTACATAATTAAATATTTTTAGTAAATCTTCTTCTGGATTTTCTGTTCTTGAAATTTTGTATTTTCCATATCCTGCTGTATATCCTTTTTGCTCATTTAGCTCATCTTTTTGTTCATTTAGTTGAACAAAAATACTTCTAATTTTATCGTTTACATAAAATTTTTCGTACAATTTATATTGATTATTTGGTATGTAAAAGCCTCCACCACCAATAGCCATTTTTAAATTAACATCTGCTAGTTCTGTGTCTATTGTTTTTACATCTTCTTGTGTACTTCCTTCTTGTTGGTTTTCAATGTAAAGGTCATTTTCCCATATTTTTCTATATACTGTTGCACCTAATATAGTTCCTTCTTCTGTTTTATCTGTTCCTCGTAATGCTAATTTTATTAAGTTTCTTACTCCCTCTTGTGTAAGTATTTCTATAGGATTGCTTTTTCTTTTGGATTCATCTGATACTAGTTGTCCATCTTTTATCTCAAAACCATTTAGGTTTATTACACCCATTTCTACATAGTCAATGTGAGAAAGACTAGTGTCTTTACAATATGGAGATTGTATTCTATTTATAGCTGTGCTAATCATGGCTAAGCATTCTTGTTCATATAAATCTCTTACTTTTTCTATTTCAGAGCTATGTGGTCTATCGTTAAATCCATAATATGTAACTGCACTCATTACAGCAACCATAACTGCCTCTTCGTCTTGTGTAATTTCATCTATTGTTTTGCTACGTACATTCATACGTGTGGTAATATCAATTTTTTGTTTTGTTCCTGTTAGCATTTGTAATTTTATACTAATTGTTTTTGCTGCTAGATTTGTTCCTTCTCTTGGAGTTGCTGTTCCTATTTGTTCATTTTGTTTATATTCTCCTTCTGTTATATTTAAATCTGTAATTTTATTTCCATTGCTGTCTTCATCTGCACATAAGTATACATATTCACTAACTAGTCCATCTGAATTTAAAATTCCAAGCTCATAAATTTCGCCTACTTTTGTAATAATGCAATCAGCTGGTGCAACCAACCTTGTACTATTACTTGTTTTAAAAGTCATTTTTGTCCAAATAGAGTCTGCTTGTTCATATTGTGATGGCCAAGGAGTATAAGGTACATATTCTGGCATAATATTAACTAAGTTTTTTTCTGCTGTTGTTTCTTCTATTTCGTTAAGGTCAAATGAAAAGTCTTGCATAAATTCTGCTACGTCTCTTTGCATATATTTTAAGTTATCTGCTTCTGTTGTAGCTTTTTGTAGCATTGCATATAAACTATCTAATGCTGTTTTACCTTGAATATATTTTTTTGCCCCTAAAATTCTTTCTTCTTCAGTTCTTGTTACTCCATCATAAATTATATATTTGTCTTTAAACCAGCTTCTAACATATTTTGAGTTGTCAGAAAATACTGGATTATGTATTTGAATAATGTCTGGTGTAGATACTTCTCTATAATAAGATTTTGAAATAACCTCATTTACATTTGCTCTTGATGATCCATTAAAACTAGCTAAAGAATGGTATTTATCTTCTACTTCTATAATTTCGTATGTTGTTCCATATCTGCTTTCTAAAGAGTTGAGTTTTGTTTCAAAAAAAGCATCTATAATTTGTTTTGAGGTTTCGTCTTTAATATATCCAGATATGTCTTTATAAGCCGCTTCTAGTTGTGAGCAAACATCGGCTATATATTCTTCAACTACATCTGTTAAGTTCTCTGTTGTAAGGTCAAAAGATTCTCCTTCTCCAATTTTGTTAATTCCCTCTTTATAAGATTCTACTTTTTGTAAAAGTTCTTGCTGTTCTGCACTATTTGTAAGTTGTGTATTTATTCTATATCTTATGTTGTCTAAAAAGCTAGTTGCTACTGTTTTAGCTTTATTTAATTCTTTATCTTGATTTATGAAATATTGATTTCTATACCAATGTTGTACCACTTTTGTAATATAAGGAGTTGCTGTATTAATTGTTTTATTAAAGCTTGGAAACATGTCTATTAATTCTTTTAAATCATTAAAACTACAATTTACTCCTTGGATATCAATTATTTCCCATTCTTCAATATTATATGAACGACCAGAAGCTAAAATTTCTGTTTTTATTGCATTAATTACAGCTTCTACACTCATATAAGTAGTTCCTTTTAATTTTTCTATCATATCGTTATACCATCTAGTTGCTTGGGCTTTATATGCCTCTGGGTTTATGTTGAAAAAATTTCCACTGTTTAAATAATAATCATATAATTTTTCTTGACGTCCTTCTATTAATTCTCCAGAATAATTTTCTAATTCTGATACATATCTTTGATGTACATCTGAATTTGTGTTTATTGAATTAAGTAATGTATCTAATCTTGCTTCTGAGCCAGAATCAGTTACTGCTATATAGTTTATTGTTTTAGGCCACATGTCCAAATATACTTTTGTATCTGTATTAGAAGATGTAGCTAGTTTATACACAAAATCTGGAGCTTGTGTTGCTAGATGAAATGCTAATGTAAATTCAGAAGGCTTACCATACTTGCTTAAAAAGCTTTCTAAATCAACTCCATATTCTTTTCCTGAACTTTCTATTCCCAAAATCATTTTTAGTTGATCCCAAAAAGTAGCGTTCTCTGGAATATAGCTAACAGTTAATATTAGTTTTCTAGCTTCTTCATCGACTCTAAATTCGTAATTTACTTCCTTTCCAAAAACTTTTCTAATCCATTTCCAGTCTTTATAGTTTTCTTCTTTTGCCTTTCCTGTTAAAACAATCATTCCAGCACCAATTAATCTTGTTCTTCCTTCTTGGTTAGTTAGCAATCCATTAGCATCTTTTATTCCAGTAAGGCTCGCATTATATTCATCAGTAATTTGTTTTGCAAGATTTACGTTTTGTTCTGCTCTTGTTCTTCCCTCTTCATATTTTTCTTGTGTTTCTTTTGATAATTTTGTTATATCTGTTCCTTTAATTTGATAATAATAATAAATCTCTAAATTTTCATCATTTGAAACATATTTGTTTATTGCTTTTTGTAAATAATAATCTTCTGTCATTTCCGTGGTTGTATAATTTTCTGGTGCTATTTTATATATTTTCTTTTCTTCTCCAATATATGCTTCTAAATATTTACTTTTAACACTAATTATTTTGCCATGAGATGGCTGGTTATTTATATAATTTCCGTCTTGTATATTAGGTTCTCTTGTTATTTCTTCAACAAACCCATAATTTTCTAAGTCGTATCCCATTTGGTCTAAATATATGGCCATATCTAATATTTCTTGTTCTTCTACTCCATATGTAGCATAGTTTTCTCCTATAAGATCAGTAATCATTTGTGTAAACTTTTCAGAAATAGCTCCAGGTAGTGCCGAAATAAATGCAATAATACCCATTAATAATAGAATAATAAATAATCCTATTAAAAAATACCATGTGGTTGGGTTTACTAAAATTCTTTTCCACTTTATAGCAGATACTCCCCAGCTAAATATTCCTTTTTTTTCTTTATTATTATTTGCCACCTTTTCACCTACTTTTTATTAGCATTTATTTTAGTTTTTTATATTTAATCTACGTTTTTTTATTTCCATTAGGAAAGTATTGGTTTGCGAATGAATTTATATCTTTTTTTAGCATTTGTTCTGGTGAACTTATTCTTATATCATTTTCATAAAATCTTTGAAGTGTTTCAAGTCTTGCTTTCATTGCTAAGTCGCTTCCATTATTAATGTTTTCCATTTTTGTATCAACAAGTGTGTTCATCTTATTAATAAATTCTTGTTTGGTCATGTTTGGATTCATAGTTTCTATATAATTTTTAGATGTTATCCTAAATAATTTTTGTGTTTCTTTTAAGTTAAGATTATATTTATTTTTAACTTTTCTTTTTACTCCTTTATATGCTGGTACTGTTACTCCTGCGACCTTATCTAAAACTCCTACATATTTTTTACCAAATTTTTTAAATACATTTTCTTTTTGTGTTGAAATATATGGTGTGTTCTCATTATGTTCTAATTTTTTTATTAAACTTTTTGGCATATTATTTTTAATTGCTGCCTCTGTTACAGTTTCACCACTTGGCATATAATACGGATTTTGTATTTGTTGTTGATTATCGTTTTTGCTTCCCTTAATTACTTTTATATTGCTTCCTATTTTTCCTATTATTGCTCCCATTGCATATGTTTTTAAGAAAGTAGAGCCACCCTGATCTAGCCCAAACAATTTTTTAGTAATTCCTTCAACATAAAAAATGCAACAAACCATAACAATATAAACAAACATTGCTCCAAAATCCAAAGGTCCTGAATTTAGCATACTATTAAATGAGGATTGTACTAATACAACATAAATTATACAGTGGAAAAATTGTATTAATACATCAGAAACAAATTCTTTTAACCAGCTATTTAATATTTGGCTTCTATTGTCAATGCTTTTATCTATTGGATATGTTAATGTAATTAATGGTGCTATACATATTAAAAAACTAATTGTAATCATACGTTTAATATATACAATTAAAAATATAAAAGTTATTATTGTTAATATAGTATATAAAATAAGTGAACCAAAACTTGTTGTAAAATCAAACCAAAATATTTGTTTAAAAAGTTCGCTCATTAAATTTACATTTTGGCCAGTTTCTGAGTTAACAGGTTGTATAAGTGTTAATAAATAATTATTAATTTGTATTATTAATACAATAATAAAATGTAGAACTATTACTAAAGCTAAACCTATAAACCAGTTTTTTAACATGTTTTTGTATTTTGCTCTGTCTTCTGCAATGCTAGAAACTGCCATTCTTATTCCTATGTATATTAAACTACATAAATATGTTATAATTACTAAATTTCTAAAAGCATAATACCAATTAGCAATAAAAGTTCTTATTTCCATAATTATGTTATTACCAATTAAATCTATTCCTGTTGCAGTCTGGTTTGAAAATATATTAATATCTGTTATTGCTAGTTTATTAAATAATATTTGGTCAACACTTATTCCAATGTAAGCAGATCCCTCAGCTCCTGAAATAACTGCAGATAAAATTCCTTGTATAATTAATGCTGGAACTAGTAGAAGAAGTTTTATTGGATATATTAAAATACCAAATGTAAAGTCTAAAAAACCTAATATAAGGTTAGATGCTGTTCCTGTTGAATTATCAGGATTGTATGGATTTTCTGGTACTGGAATAATTCCTTCATCATCAACATATCCTTGTATAGTTTCTTTTTTTGCAATTGAATCTTGCATATATCCCATTATTTCAGAATTTGAGACCTCATTTATATATCTATTATAGAGACCTTCCATTATAGTAATACCTTCTACCACTTTGTTCATTTGGTCTACTGTTATTGTTACTCCAATTGCTTCTTCTGTAGTTTGTTGTACTATACTATATAGTTTAAAGGCTAATGCGTTAAAGTTATCTCCAACAGATGATGGAATATAAAAGTTTAATCCACTTTCATATTCCTTTAATCCATTAACAATATCGTCAATTCCGTCTGCAAATGTATCTGCAAAAGAGCATACTTGTAAAACATTATTTATTAATAATGTTATAGTAAGTATAATTAATAATGTTTTACATAATTTGTTCATTATTTTATCGCACTACTCCATTCTTGTATAATGTTTGTTAAATATTTTGTTAATATTATTCTTTAAAATAATTATCTTTAAAATTTGCAATCATCTTTTGTACTTGTTGTGCACCTTCTGTTGATTTTGTTTTATCTAACCAAGCTTTTAATAGAACCTCACTTTTTGTTAGTTTATTAAATGGTTTTTGTTCTAATTTTTTTACTTTATTTAAAAATTCATTACTTGTCATCTCTGCATTAGTAGAAATAACATAATCTTTTAAAATGCCATTTAAAATATCTTGTGCATCTATTTTTATTTTATCTTTTCTTGATATTTTAATATTATCAGTTCCTAGGCTTTTTGTTAAGTTTCCTGTTAATAGTTCAAAAGTATTATTTACTTTTCTTTTAAATTTAGAGTTAGTTTTTGTTTTTCTATTATATCCTCCATTACCTTTAGATTGGTTGTGCTCTAATGTTTCTTTTTGTTTTTCGTTTTTAATGTCATTTATAAATGTTTCTCTATCTTTTCCAGATGGAGTAAACATCGGCATTGTACTAGTATCTATATTTTGTTGTTTGTTATTATTTTTCATTGCTTCTTTACCAGATTTAAAACCTTTTTTTGCTGTTGATACAGTTTTTCCAATAACAACACCCATTCCTAGTTGTTTTACTAAATTACTAGCTTTATTGAAACCTAAAATTTGTTTTAAAATATTTACTCCCAAAAACATAGCCAATATACTTAGAATTGCTAATGTTAATGAGCCAAAGTCTAATTTTGTTACCATAAGGTCAATTCCAATTTTTGCAAATATTAAATATGATAACGCATATATAACTTGTACAAATACATTATAGCAAAATTCTTTTAGCCATGTATTTAATATTTGGCTTTTATTGTCCCCAGCTTTGTCCATAGCATATGTAATTGTAATTAATGGTGCTATAAGTGCTAAAAACGAAACTGTTATAAAACGCTTTATAAACATAATTAGCATAATAAATGTAAGAACAATTAATATAACCCAAACAATGGCAGACGCCCAGCCAAATGTAAAAGAAGGTGACCAGCTTTGAGAAAATAATTGGTTCATTACGTTTTGGTAAGCATCTTGATTATTTGTTAAATTAGTTTTTGCCAAGATTTCTATAATAGCATTATTAATTCTAATCACAATAATAATTATAAAATGTAATACAAAAATCAGTCCAAACCCTACAAACCAATTTGTTAGCATTGCTTTATATTTTGATTTTTGTTCTGCTATATTTGAAATTGCCATTCTAATTCCAATATAAATTAGCATTAATAATGCTACTGCTATTGCTAAATTTCTAAATGCATAATACCATTCAGCAATAGATATTCTTATGTTTAATAATACATTTGTTGTAGATAAAACTTCTTGTTCGTATTGTCCTCCTACTCCAATTAAAAATATGCTGTCTGAAAAAATGTTAATATCGGTTAAGGCTAATTGATTAAATAAAATATTATCTATAGTTAGCCATATTCCTCCATTTGGAGTTCCTGTAGAAGCAATTATAGACATAATAGTTTGTGCCAATAGCCCTGCTAATAATACTAGTAATTTGGCTGGATATGTTATAATTCCTAAAACTCCATCAAGTATGTCTATTCCTTGGTCAGTATTAATTTCTTCTTGTTGTGGATTAAATCCTGAATTATTTACTGCTTCATTTGTAGCATTTTCTATTTCTGTTGTAGCTTTAATAGCTTCGTCAGGTACTTCAATGAAACCATATTCATTTGGTTCTTCTGGTCCAACATTATAATAAGCATTAGTGTAATCCGAATATACTAGCTTAAATGCCTCCTTCATTTTAGTAAGGTATTCTTGTGCGAGTTGCGCATCTTGGCCTTTTAAATCTTCTAAAGCTAATAAAATACTGTCTTTATATGTTCCAATATAGTTTTCATATTTATCATAAGTTATTTCATTATATAAAATGTATTTCATATCTTCATCTAAAGAGTCAATATTATAATCTACTTTTTCCAATTCGCTTATTACTTTTATTGTATTAGAAATTACATTTTTCCCTCCATTAATATATTCCTTACTTTCTTGGCTAAAGTCATCACTAATGTCTATTTGATTTTCTATATTTTGTGGAACTATTTCTTGTAAAGTATCATAAATTCCATCTACTGTTTGAGTGTCATTAAGATATGCTAAACAGCATGATGTAAAAACATTATTTATTAATAATGTTATAGTTAATATAATTAATAATGTTTTACACCTTTTAGTCATTTTTTATCCTTTTTCTTCCTTTCTTCTGCTTAGTTCTTCTATAATATTGTCAATATTGTCCAACTTTGTTCTTCTATCTTTTCTTGTAATTCTTTTTAATTCTGCATCTGCCTGGCGTAGCTGTGTTGTTGCCCTCAATACAGGGTCCAATTCACCTTTTAATCTTTCTTGAGCATCTATTTCTTTTAAATTTACTCTTGAATTTATATTAGTAGAATCTGTTTTTGGTTCTTCTTTGTCTTTATTTTTTCTCATACTTACATTAGAACGTACTTTTGGTTTTCCTGTGCTAGAGCCAATATTTGTATTTTCGTTACTTGTATTTTTTATTCCTTTATTATTATCTATTTGTGTTAAAATACTATTTTCAGAGTTCATAGCTAGTGTTATTATATCTGTTAAATCTTGTTTTTTAATATCTCTTAATATAGCATTTTTTTCTTGCTGTTTTTTTACATATGCTTCTAGTTCTTGTCTTAGCCCTCTTTCAAGATTCTGTCTAGTTTCGTTCTTAGACATTTTGCTATTTATTGCTTCTCTTTCTAATTGTTTTTGCAGCTTTTCTTTTGCTTGTTTTATCATTAATGCTGTATGACCAGTAAATGATTGTTTTTCTTCTGATTTTGTAAAGGCTTGTTCAGTCATCATATTCACTAATGTTTCATCAACTTTTTCATTAAATTCTTTTTTCTTCTTTTGTTTTTCTGTTAAGTCTTCCTTTTTAACCTCATTAGCAGTTCCTTCTTGTATTTTTGTTTTTTCTTCTTTTTCTGAAGTTTTTTCTATTTCTTCAAAAATATTGTCTAATGATTTTTGGGTTATTTCGCCTTTATTATTAAGAATTACTTTATTTACTGCCTTTTCTACATCTGTTTGATTAATTCCTTTTAATTTTTCTTCTATTTTTTCTTCTAAAATTTGTACTGCTTTACTTCTTTCTTCTTGTGTAGCATCTTTTCTAAATCCATTTCCAATAATTGTGTTTTCATCATTTATTAAGTTTGTTATTTCTTGTTTTAAGTTTATTTCTGCATCTCTTCTAGCATTTAATGCTTTTATTTTTGCATATACATCTGCCTTATATGTTTTTGTTTCTTTTCTTCTATATGTATATATTTTTCTTCTTGTACTTTTTATTCCAGTTATGCCTGCTATAAATAATGCAATTCCATGTGTAGGGTTATCTGCTAATTGAGGAATTGTAGCCATTAAATTTCCTACCGCTTTCATTGCTTCTTTGCGAATAGTTTTTCTTTCTGTTTTAAGTTTACTTTCTTGTTTTTTTACATTTTCTTTTTCTTTGTTTATTTCATTATCTATTGAGCTAGTATTTCCTTTGTTTTTCTTGTTGTCTCCATATTTAGCTTGATTCCAATTATCTTTAATTTTATTTTCTACTTTTTTAACTGCTGGTATTTTCCTAACTCCAGTAGTAACTGCTTTAGCAGCTGTTCCAGCCACTACACCGGCACCTTTTACAACTCCTATTGTACTTTTTACTGTTGCAATTCCTTCTAATGTTGCAGTTGCAGTTGCTATAGAATCTGATTTCATTCCAAATATGACTTCAAATAATTGTTCTGCTTTGTCCATAAAATTAAATGTAATAAACATTAACACACATGAAAAGGCGAGTGAAAACATATTTGTGTCTTGTATTTGTATTATTACAATTGAAACAAATATTGTATATATTAAAGCATGTAAGCTTTGTAATAGCACACCAAACCCTAATTCTTTCATCCACCTTGATAATGATTGAGATTTCCCATCTTTTATTTTATCAAATGCATAGCTTAGTGCAACCAATGGAGCTAAAATAATTAGTATATATATATTAAACATCCTTTTTACATATTTAATACAAAATTTAATTGTATAATAAACTAATATTATATAAGCAAAAGTTCCCAAAAAGCCTTCTGTAAATTTAAAGCTATATGCCATATCTCTTATTTTATTAAATAAACTACTTTGTGTAGATAAAATAGATTCTGTATTTTCTTGTATTTCATTGCTATTGTCTGTGTTTTCTATTACGCTTGAATCGAAATCGTCCATTATTCCACTATTTGTCTGTGAAGCAATTTGGTCTTCAAATATTCCTAATAAGAAATCATTTCCTATTACTACAAATATAATATAATAATGAATAACAAAGATTATAATAAAACTAATTAGCCAATCCACTAATAGTTTTTTATATTTTGCTTTATCTTCTGCAATTGTAGTTATTGCCATTCTTACACCTAAATATATTAGTGTTAATAGCATACCAATAATTACAATATATCTAAATATATAATACCATATAGTAATACTATCTCTTAAAGTTTGTATTACATTTAAACCTGTTTGATTAATATTAGTATTTTCTGCTAATGGTTGGAATATATTAATATTTAGTAATGGAACTCTATTAAATATTATGTCTTCTATTGTAATCATCTGTAATGTACTTGAGCCAGTAAAAATTTGCAATATCCAGTTTAGTATTGTTTCTGCTATTTGGGCAATAGCAATTATTGGCATTTTAAAAAGATATATTATTATACCAATTAAATAATTTGCAATTTCTGCTAAACTCTCAATGGCTAATTGCAACCATGTTTTTGCTTCTCCTTCATAAACTAAGTCAGCTATACCATTATACCATAGTTCTTCTTCTTCCCAGTTTGTTAGTACTAAATATCCAGAAACTTGAGTTGTTCTTCCACCAGGCCAAGTAATATATCCTTTAGGTTCCCACTCTCCTTCTAAAATAGATGGATCAAGTCTTGAAACTTGTCCCCATTTTGTTTGCAAAATAAAGTCTCTATACCTAATAGGTCTATTAGGAGGAAATTGATCAAGTGTAATTATTCTGTTACCATTTTCTGCTACCTGATGATATCCAGTTTCTGGATCACATCCAATATATATTAAAGAGTGAATACTATAACCACTATATGTAATTATATCTCCAGGCAAAAGAATATCTTCATTTGTTAGTTCATTAAAAGAAGGATTTCTTTCTGGGTTAAAAGAACCTGTTACTCTTAAATTAATTTCATTATTACGGTCCTGTTCTAATAAGCGTTCTGCACCTAGCGCTTGGTATAACATTGCATTACAAAATGATGCACAGCAAAAAGCTATTTGGCCATTTGAAGTTGCTTCATTATTAAGAGAAGTTTCTGTATCATGATATGTATCATAATAAACATAATTATATTTATTTGCCTCTGCAATATATGTTCTAACATATGTGGCCAAATATGCTTGTTGCTCTGGTGTTATTGATGGAGTTGCAGCAAAAGAGGGAATAGAATATTGAAAAATTAAAAATATAAATAAAATAATTGCAATAAATAATTTTTTTACTTTTTTCAATTCTATCACCTCTTTTCCTTTTAATTATATTATTTATATGTTTAACAAATTGAATATTAACTTTTATTCTAATTTGCTCTTTTTCCATTTCCATAATAAATTATGTTATTTTGTGTTCTTAAATTATCGTATTCCTCATTTCCCTCAATAATACTTACTTTTTTAAGAGTTGAAGCATTATATTGATAAATTCCTTTACCGAGAAATTGAGTATATAATGTTATTATCATCTAACCAAGTAAAATCATTAATATTTCCATTTATTCTTAATTCTGAGTTTGGAACATTCTTATTAATTGATATAAATTTGAAAAAATTATTATTATTTCCTGGTTTTTCAATAAATACATAAAAATTATTTGTCTTATATTTTTTATTCTGTATTAATTCTATTGTTTTATCGTCTATGTCTTCATCATTATATCCTTCTACATATAACATCTGAATAAAATCTTCTTCATGATAAGCTTTATTAATATCTACTCTATTTTTTTCTTGTTCAAATACTAAGTCTGTTGTTAAATTTAGTTTGGCATATTGTGGAATATTTTCGTTTTCTATATTTTGTAAATCAATGTCTTTAGCTAATTGTCCGCCAAAATTTTTATAAAATATTATTTTTCCACCTATTTGGCTAAAAGAAAATTCTACTCCTTTTATTGTGTATCTAATAAAAATATCTCCATCTGAAGTTTTATAAAGATCATAATCGTTCCAAATGTCTGTTAAATTATTAAATAAAGTAACTACATTTCTATTTTTCATAAATTCTTCTAGCATTGTAGTAAAATCATTATTTTTATAATCGTTTTCTACTCTATAAACTGAAATTTCATTTTCAGAGAAAAAAACATAGCATTTCTCTCCTTTGTATCCAATTATATCGTTATTAATAAATGCTGGTGTTCCTAAAGTTTTTCTTATTGTTTCTTCAGAAGTATTAACTTTTAGTCCAGCTATTACAGCATCTTCGTATTTTTCTGTAAATACAATATTGTAAATTTTAGAAGCTGTATTTTTAACCTGTATTCCTTCATCAAAGTAAATATCGTACTCTTCAAATGTGCTATCTTTTTTCCCAAAATTTATTTTAGAATTTTCCCAATTATTATTTATTGTATCTTGTAGCACTTCTGAATTAATAGCAAATTTAGTTTGTTTAGTTTCTTGATATTGTTCAATATTTTGTTCATTGTCCTTTATATTAAAATAGTTTCTGTCTCCATTGTAATAAATTACTGCAATACTTTTTGTTTGCTCATCACATAAAGCTGTAATTATCATTTCTTTTTCTTGGTCTATTAAATTATAATTTTTATATTCTAAATTTTCAGAAATATAATTTATTAAACTAGTAAAGTAATCTTCATTTGATTTATTTTCAGTATAATAATTTTTACCAAATTTAACATAAATATCAAAATCAATATTTTCTTCTTCCGAGTTTTGTTTTTTAATTAGTTTACACTCATAGTGTTCTAAAATATCTTCTAATGTGTTTAATCCATAAGGTAACATCTGATTTTTTTCTTTTAAAAAATTAGAATATATAAAATAAATACATAAAATTAGTGCTAGTAAAATAAGAAACAGAATTAATATTTTTTTTATATTCCATTTCTTTTTTATCATTTTCTACCTCCGTCTTTTTAAGTTGCCTATTCCTGCTGCTCTATCAATCTTAAATAATTTTCTAAATATTGACTCAGCTCTTGAAAGTGTACCTATTAATAAAATAGCAAAAATTGGTGCTCTCAAAATAATGTTTTGTGTTGAATTCATAAAAACTAAGAAGAATAATAAATGAATTGGTTGAATAAATATTGCTATCATAATTTCTTTAAACCAAGTTTTATATGCTTGGGCTTGGTTATCTTTTGCTTTATCAATAGAATAAGTTATAGTAATTAGTGGAGATATTACAGTTAAAAAGCATACCATAAAAAATCTCTTTAAATACATAAAAAAGAATTTAAGTTGGTAATAAACCAAAACAGCATACACAATTACTAATGCAAGTCTTGTCCAACCGGCTGTCCCTGTAATATTTGATAATATTCCAGGCGATACTGTGCCATCTTCTCTAACATAACCAAAAACAATTTTTAATTCAATTTCATTTTTTTGGTCTTCTTCCATAGCTAATCCTGTATCTGGTTGTTCTGCAAGTATAGTAGTTGGCATTTGCCCAGAAATTTCGGTTATTAGTTTTACAAATTGGTCAGATACATTAATTGCAATAATTAAAATATATTGTATTACAAAAATTAAAATAAAACTAACAAACCAATTTACTAACATTTTTTTATATTTTGCTTTGTCTTGTGATGTAGCAGATATTGCCATTAGTATTCCAATATATATTAAGACTGCTAGTAATGCAACAATAGCAAAATTTCTTAATGCATAAAACCATTTTGCCACATTTTCTTTAACAATATGATTAATATTTGAATCATTGGTCCTTTCAATGGTGGCATTATTTCCATCAGAATTATTGTTACTAACTGAAATATCAAATACATTAATATCAAATAAATCTATTTTTCCTGATAAAAGTCTTTCAATTGTAAAATATCTATATTCTAAACCGTGGTGTGTCTGGCATAATAGCAATGCACAATAAAGCATTAATTGAACTAGGTATTAATGAGAGTATATATGCTAACACTTCTGCAACCCAGTTTAGTGGTGTTTCTCCAGAAATTTGTGCATTTGTATCTCCATAAGATACTGTTCCATTGTTGTAAGAGTTAACATCATTTACTGTAAGATATGGATCTGTTGTAGAGTTACTTGAAACACCAGGTTTAATATAATCAGAAGGAGAATGTACTGAAGAAGCATAACAACTAGTATATGTTGTATATAATAAAACAAATGTAATAATCACTACTAATATTTTCTTTTTCATACATTCTCCTTTTATTGTTACTAAAATCTAATTTTCTTCTTTTTTTGCTCTCATTTCTGCCAATTTGTTTTGGTTTGTTTCTACAAACTCAAATTCCTTTTTAGTTGGTCTAATAGAAATTATAGCTGTGTCCTCTCCAACTTTTAATAATCCTTCTCCTCTGTTACAAGTTGTTAAAAAATATGCTTCTCCTTCACTTAATTTAAATACTTCTTTAATATATTGTATTTCTGATTTGTCTTGTGCTAAAAATAATTTTGTATCTGATGATGTTAATACTGCTTGTACCTCTGGTTTTTCGTAGAAATCTTGGAATTTTTGAGACATAACTGCTAAGGATACATTTCTTTTCCTTGCACGTCTTGCCATTGTGTTTAAGAAGTCTACTGCCTCTGGGTATGGTAGTAGCATCCATGCCTCATCAATTAGAACTCTCTTTTTAGAAGCTTTTTTCTTATCCTCACTATTCTTTTTAACATATTTTTCCCAAATCCAAGAAAGTAAAATTTGTTGTGCCAATGGTCTTGCAAATCTTTCTTCTAGTTGTGATATGTCTAAATTTATAAATGGAACATTGTCCAATAGTTCAAAAGTAGATTGTCCATCAAAATATGCCATTTGACCATCATATTCTCTTATGTATTGTCTCATAACTTTGCTTAAATAACTGTAATGGAAACGATAATCTGGGTTGTCATTTGTTTGTGCATTGTTTAAAATTCTTCTATACCAACTGCCTATTGTTGGCATATCCTTTTTTCTTCTTCCTAAATAGTCATTTTTAATTTTAGTATCTGAATATAGACTTTCTACATTATTGGTAATTCCTATTGCTGCATATTCTTGCGCAACCGCTTCTGCAATAATTTGTTTTGTTAACTCGTTTACTTCCTCGCTTCTTGTGCTTCCTCTTGCCATAGTCAATAAAGCTTGTGTTACGTCTTCTACTTTATTTTCTACATTAAGTACAACTCTTTCTCTACTTGTTATTTCATCTTTTACAATTTCTGGTTCAATATCAAATAAATTTATAATTGTTTCTGAATTTGGGCTAATTGTTACATTAATTCCTCCGCAATGCTTCTGCTACTATTCCATATTCGCCTTCAGCATCTAAGGCTAAGCTTTCAATTCCCATTAATACAGAAGAACGAGCTGTTAGAGTTTTTATTGTAACACCCTTGCCAGCACCAGATTTACCAAATATAACCATGTTGTAATTATTAAGTGTTGGGCTAAAGTTATCAAACAGAACTGGTAATCCTGTTTGACGATTAAATCCTAATGGGATTCCTTGTTCATGTCCTACTTCTGAAGTAAAAAATGGAAATACAGTTCCCATAGAACGTCTATCAAATGTATGGCTTTTATTTAATTTGTTTTCACAAAATGGCATATTAGTTTTAAATGCTTCTTCTTGTGTTGCCCATGCCGATTTTACTCCAATTAATGTTTTAGACATTTCTGCTGATAGCATTTCTGTATATTTGTCTAGTTCGTCTAAGCTATATGCAAATAATGTACAAATAATACTTGAATTAAATAATTTATTAAATCCTGCTGCTATTTCATCTCTAAGTTCTTCTGCTTCTGCTCTTTTTTGAGCTAGTATTCTTTCCCTGTTAATGTCTCCTCTATCAAAAGCAACCAATCTCTCAGATTCCAATTCATTAATTGTTCTATTTAATTCTGTTTGTGATGAAGATTCACTAATTGGATTAATAAATACCGAAACATTTACGTCTCCAAAAGTATACATCCCTCTTAAAAATTCTGGAAAAGTACACATTCTTGGTATTGTGGATACAATCATATTTCTTGCAAATCTTGTTTTGTTTGATATAATTTCCATATAGTTAGTATGGCTAACATCTATTCCAGCTGGTGCAATTAAGTCTTTAAGGCTTTTTACATTTCCTCTAATTATTTCATCTTGAAAACTGCGAGCTTCGTTTGTAGTGTTATTCTCTAGTTTACTTTTCTTATTCTTTTTCATTTGGACTTCCTTCCTCAAAATCTAAATCACAGATTTTGTATTTTGCTTTTTCTTTTTAGATGTTTTATTGAAATAATTTATTTTTAAACTGTTTTTTTACTTCTTTTAACTCTTTTTTTGACTTCTTTTACTGCTTCTTCGTATATTTCTGGATCTATGTTATCTTTGTATTCTTCTAATAGTTCTAATGATTTTTCTTCAAGTAATTTCATTTTTTCGTCTTCTGTTAATTCTGTATTTTTCTGTGCATTAACTAATGTATCTGTTACAATATCTATTGCATTCTCTTCTATTTGTTTATCTAATTCTTCTTTTTTCTTTGCTAATACATCTTTTGAAGTAGAATATAGGGCATCATATTGTGAATCTAATGCTCTAGATAACTGTAATGTTTCTGATGCATCTCTATTATATGCAACATATAGCAATTCTGCTAATTCTTCTGAGTCTAAAATTCTTCCTGTAACGTTTGATGTTGCTAATAGTCTAATAATGTTTTGGCATCTTGTATATAGTTCCGAAAAACAAATATTACTAATTTCATCTTTACCATATGTATTTGTAGCACCAAATTCTGCTGCATAATAAGAAACTATAATATATGTTTTTTGTTGTAGTACATTTTTATTAGCACTTAGTCTTGATACATAATCTGTTATATCTGTTCCATATTCTAGTATGTTTATTTTTCTTCTTTTGTCAAACTCTAGTCTACGAACTATTTCTTCGTCTCCGCTCTGCTTCTTTTATTTTAATATCTAAGTGTTCAATTTGTCTTTGAATTTCTTTAATTTTATTTTTATATTCATCTAAAATATCTCTTAAATTTAAACTTCTTGTTTGAATATATAGTTGAATTGGGAATCTTAGTGTATTTAATAATTGAATAAAGCCTTCTTCTACACCAATTTTTTCTTGTTCTGATAGTAAATCGTAATTAACGCCTTGGCATTGAATTGCCATAACGTATTGTTCTCCATTTTTTCTAACTATCATACTATCTTTTATTTCATCAAATTCCATAAAACTATAAATTGATTCTTTAGGAATCCCATTAAATGTATCTGTAGGAGTTTCTTCTTTTGGTTCTTCTTTTTCTTGTGCTTTTTGTTTACTGCGAAGAACAAGAATAAAATATATACCAGCTAATATTAATATAATAAAAATCAAAATTACCATTATAATGGTTAAAATGTTAATAAGCTCCATTAGTTTTTTTCCTCCTTTGTATACACATAAAGTTTCCTATTTTTTTTGAATTTAAAATAGTTTAAAATAATTTGGTCTAAAGATTCTCCTCCAATTTTTTTTGTTATTGGAATACCTGCAACAATTGGAATTTTTACTGCTCCTATAGCAAACCCAATTAAAGCAAATACTACAACAAAAATAATTCCAACTGTGTCTAATCCAACAATCATAAAAATTAAATAAAAAATAAATCCTATAAAAGCTCCAATTGCTGTTGTAATTAACGATTTAATAGAAAAAATATATAAAAGTCTTGTTTCTCCTTTTACATTACGTGGTATATAATATGTTCCCATTTAAATCCTCCTTTGTGTTTTTCTATATTCCAGACAATAAGGTTAAAGTTAAGTTCCAAATTCCCCAAGCACCTAATATAACAATTCCTGCTATTACTAGTCCTACTAATTTTGTTTTTAGTTTTGCTGCCTCTTCTGGTGTTGCTGTCATATATTGTATTCCAATTATTAAAATCCCTGCTAAAACAATTACAGCTCCTATTGTTGTTAAAATTGTTCCTATTCCGGTTTATTAAGCCTGCCATAGAGTCGCTATTAATATAGTTTCCTCCTTCTTCTCCTCGCTCAATAAAATCATCTGCAAGATTTTTAATTCCTTCAAAGCTAAAATCAATAGCATATGTAGTAGAATAAGTACTAATTGTTCCTAAAAATAAAAATAGTAAAATTATTGTAATTACAAATTTTTTCATATAAATTTTTTCACCTCTCTTGCTTGGTAAAATGAACTTATTTAATATAATTATACCGTTTTTTGTGTTTTTTTTCAATGTTTTGTAATAAAAAGTATTTTTTTAACATAAATGTAATGAAATTGTAATATTTTTGCAAAAAAACGTTTTAAAAATAAAATTTTAAAACGTTTTTTATTATAGGCTTACTTCTTCTCCTGATGTTATTCCTGTTACAGTATTATTTATTGAAGCACTAAATTGTTTAATTGTTTCCATAATTCCAACTGCACCAAATAATATTACTGCACCAATTACATACACAACTGCACTTTTCTTAATATCTGCTTTTTCTCCAGGTGCTGCTTGCATATATTTTATTGCTAATATTATAAGTAAAATTACGGCTGTTGCCACTCCGTATAACTTGAAAAATTCCAATTATAATGTTTCCTATGTTTTGGAGAGAACCGCCAACTTCTGTTTTATTTGCATTTAAAGAACCTGGGTCTGTTATATCTCCTGCATATGTTAAAGTTGTTGTTGTTATAATTAGTAATACAATAATACTTAATACAACTATTTTTTTCATATAAAATTTCCTCCTATTTTAATTATTTGTTCCAAACCATGAAGCTATTGAAGAAATTAGTCTTAGTACTCCTGTTGCGCCAAAGAAAATAATTGCACCAATTACAAATGGTATTAGTTTTTTCTTAATATCTGCTCTATCTTCTGTTGAAGATAAAATATATCTAATACCCATTACAATACATGCAATTGCAGCAATTGCCACACCTACAATTTGTATAATTCCTATAACGTCTCCTAAGTAATTTGCTAGTCCTTCTTCAATACCAGGTTTAAATTTTTCTGTGTCTATACCAGATATTGTTGCATTTATTTGGTTTGAAATTGCTAGAATAATTAATATTATAGTAATAAAAACTATTAGCTTTTTTTTCATAATTATCTTCTCCTTGAATATTTATTATTAATTATAAATTAATACTATTTGCCATTTCGTTTGCTATAATACTAATTAATTGTACTATTCCTATTGCTGCAAATATACATACTGCACCAATTACAAATGGTATTGCATATTTTTTAACATCTGCTCTGTCGTTTGGAGATGAAGTTAAGTATTTAATTGCTACAAATATTAGCATTCCCATTGCAACAACCATACCAATTACTTGTGCCACTCCTAATGCATTTGACCTAATTTCAACAAGTTGGTCATTAATTGCTGTATTTTTGTCTGAATTTATAATAGGGCCTACGTCTACTCCATAAGCTGGCAAAATGTTGCAAAATATTATAGCTATAATTATTAATATATTTACACATAGTTTTTTATACATATTTAATCAAATCCAATCTTTTTTTAAAATAACTACATAGAAAACTATGTAGTTATTTTAATAATTATATGTTTTTAATTTTTTTAGGCTAATTTTCCTTTTTCAACAACTATTTTTCCATTTACTACCGGTGTATCTTCATTAATAGTATCTGCTAAGCCTTTAACTAGTTGTAGTACACCTGTTGCTGCAAATAATAATACTGCACCAATTACATATACAATTGCACTTTTCTTAATATCTGCTTTTTCGCTAGGTGCTGCTGAAACATATTTGATTGCTAAAACAATTAACATAATTACTGCAGCTGCCATACCAATTACTTGAACAAAACCAATAATAATATTTGCAATACTTTGTGCTTTAGTTGCTCCATCTGAAGTCTGTCCAATATATTCATCTGGGTTTAACATTGTTGCCATTGCTATATTAGAAATTCCTATAATCATAAATGCAATTATTAAAATCATTAATATTTTTACTGCATTTTTTTTCATAATAAAATGTCCTCCTTTATTTTTCCTATTTCTTTAATTATAGCCTATGTGTAAAAAAAAAGCAACTTTTTTTTAAAAAAAGTTGCTTTTTTTTACACAAAACTAAAAATACTGTACAATTTCTTCTTTTTTTTAGATTTTTTAAAAGATTCGTTGTAGTATTTTGCAATTAATTCATCTAATTTAATACTTATTTCATATGTTATTTTGTAATCTTTTCCGGTTACAATGCTTTTGTTTAATTCTTCTCTTAATTTACGGATTTCTTCTTCTATCATATAATGCCACTCTCCTTTTTTTCTTTTTTCTCTTTTGTATATTTTTAAAATACCATATTTTTACAAATTAGTCAACTTTTTTTTGCTATTTTTCAATAGTTTTTCTCTACATTTTTAGTTTATTTTCGTAAACTTGTTTGTTTTTGTATAATTTTATTTTATTTTTTAATAAAATTATACAAAATATTACAAAAATAATTCCAGATAAAATTTGTGAAATTCTGTAATTTCCTATCATTAAACTGTCGGTTCTTAAACCTTCTATTAAAAATCTAGCAAAAGAATAAAATATTAAATATATATATGTAATTTCTCCGCTTAAATTTTCTTTTTTTCTGTAGTTGGAATAGAAAAATAGCTAATAAAAAAGTAACTATGGATTCATATAAAAAAGTTGGGTGTACCTCTTTATAAATTCCATTTTCTAATATTCCCATTCTAAAAATGTTGGTACAGTTTATTCCATATGCTTCTACATTAAAAAAATTTCCCCATCTGCCAATTGCTTGTCCTAATGCTAAGGTTGGTACAATGTAGTCCAACATATTAAGAAAAGAAATTTTTCTTTTTTTGCAAAATATAAAAATAGTTAATACTCCTCCTATTATTCCTCCATAAATTGCTAATCCTCCACTGCGAATATTTAGTATTTGTAATGGTTCTAGCAAAAAATAGTCTAAATTAAAAACAATATAGTATGCTCTAGCAAAAATAATTGAAATTGGTATTAACCATAGGCTTAAATCCAATATATCTTGGAATTTTATATTGTATAATCCTTCTTTTAGTTTTAAAATGAAAATACCTAGTAGTATTGCTATTACAATTAAAATGGCATAATAAGTAATATCTATTCCAAATATAGATATTACAATTTTTTGTATATAAAGTTTTAGGCCTAGTCCGTGGGAAAGTAATTAAATTCATTTTTTGCACCTTTTATTATATAATGAGGCTGTTTATTTATTCTACAATAGAAATTGTCATATTTTCTTGTAGAAATACATTTTTTAGTATTTCCATAGCATATTGTTTTGTTATTGTTCGGCATTGTTCAATATAGTCAAAACTATTAATTCCTTTAAAGAAGTCGGCTAAAAACATTTTGGAAATATCTGATACCTCATTAAATTCTTGTACATAATTTCCATAGATTTTTCTTTTGCTCCTTTCAAAGTCTTCTTGATTTATGTTGTTTTTATATTGCTCCACTTCTCTTTGAAATAGCTCAAATAGCTTTTGGGGATTTTTTGATTGTCCAGTTATCATAATATGTGCATAGTCTCTGCTAAATTCATAGTCTAAATCTGGCTCTTGTTGTATTAGTTCTTGTTTATATAAATTTTGGTATAAATTAGAACTTTGTCCTAAAATTATATTTAGCAATATTTCAATTGCTATATGTTTTTGTACCATATTTTTTTCTATATTATCTTTTATGGCAATTGTAAACACAGGCATACTTACTTCCATATTTGCAATGGTTTCTTTTTTGTTAATTTGCTTTGGCTCTTTTTCATAAATTCTTTTAATTTCTTCTTGAGAATTTTTATTAATTACTCTTTCTTTTATTTCATTTATTATTTTTTCTGGTTCAAAGTTTCCACTAACTACTAAGCAGGTGTTAGATGGATGGTAAAATGTATTGTAGCAATCATAAAGTGTTTCTTTTGTTATTTTACTAATTGTTTCTTTTGTACCTGTTATGTCGATTTTAATTGGATTGTTAATATATAAATTATTTAATGCATTTAAATAAACTTTCCAAATTGGATAGTCATCATACATCATAATTTCTTGTCCTATAATTCCTTTTTCTTTTTCTACATTCTGGTCTGTAAAATATGGATGTTGAACATAGTTCATTAATTCATCTAACGCTGGGTAGAAATTGTCTGTGCATTCAAACAAATATGCAGTATGATCATTTGTTGTATACGCATTTGCTTCCACTCCTAAGGCAGTTAGAGTGTCTAAGCTATTTGTTCCGTTTTCTTGTTCAAACATTTTATGTTCTAAAAAATGGGCAACTCCGTTGGGCACTTCTATTTGTTTTTTTGTTGTTGGTACTACAAATTTATTGTCTATAGATCCATACTTAATTCCCCAAATTATATATTTTTTATTGGTATTAGGTTTTGGAATACACATAATTGTCATCCCATTTTCTAATTTTTCCATATATACATTTTCCCCAATTTGCTTGTTTTTAATTATTTGTATCATTTTAAACTTTCCTTTCATTTTTTTAGTTTTTGTAAAATGACTTCTAAATAAGTTTTTTATTTATTTTTTAAAAAATAAATTGTATTTATATAAATTTTTTGTGCAGCATCAACTATTTGTTGTTTTGTTATACTATTAATTTTCTCTTTATATTCTTGTGGTAAAACATAACTGTTTGAAAGTTCTTGTCCAAAATAATAAGTAATTTCTGTGTCTTGTATTTCTTCTATTGAATTAATTCCATTTAACATATATTTTTTTGCGTTTATAATGTCTTCTTCTGTAAACTCTCCGTTTTTCATGTCCTGTAGCTGTTGCTCAATAATTTTTAATGCTTTGTCATAATTTGTAATTTCTATACCACATTTTATAAAAATGTTATTTTTTTGCCTAATATAAGTTGATCTTGCAGAATATGCTAAACTTGCTTTTTCTCTTACATTTTGAAATAGTTTTGATGTAGCACTTTCTCCTAATATAACATTATATAGTCCAACAGCAAATCTAGAATTTTTTGAGTTTTCCAGTATATCTAATCCTAAAATAAGTTTACCTTGGTTAACATCTAATGTGTCTGTTATTTTAGAAATTTTTGGTTGTTCTTTTATTTCTGTTTGTTCATTATTAACAATAAACTCTCCTTGTCTATCTTTTAGATTTTTAATGTTAGGATTATTTAATACTATTTCTTTTATATTTTCTTCTTCAATATCTCCTGATACGTAAATATCGATTTTAGCTAGTTTTATTATTTCCTCATATCTTTCATGAGCAAGTTTGTTATTAATATTTGGCAAGTCTTCTATATAGCCATATTTGTATAATCCATATGGCATGTTTTTATACATTTCTTCAACAGTTCTATCTAAAGCATATTGTTCTTTATTATCAATTTTAGAGCGAATAAGTTGCTCAATATTTTTTTTCTCGCTTTCTACATATTCTTTTTTAAAGACTCCATTTTCTAATAAAGGGTTAAAAATAATTTCAAATAGTGTATATAATGCAGAAGAAATATTTTTTTCGTTATTAGGTAAGAATTTATTATTAATTGATTCTATATAAAATTTTATAATATGATTGTCTCCTGTCTTTTCTATTCCACAGTCAAATGTAGCTCCATACATTTCTTCTAGTGTTTTATTTATTTTTTGCTGAGTATTTAGATTCCTACTACCTCTTCTTAGAACTGCAGGTATTAAGCAATTAATAGTTACATTTTTTCTAGTTATTGGTACTGTAATAAAAACAGCTGTTAAGTCTGTTTTAAATTTGTTAGTTTTTATTGTGTGTAATGTTACACCTTGTTTTATTTCATATTTTTTTGGTTTCATATAATTGTATCCTTTCCAAATTTTGGTTTACTTTAATATTATATAACAATTTGCTAAATTTATACAATATGCATTTTATAACTTTTAATTTTAAATAATTTAATAGCCTATTTTTCCATATACAAAAACAGATGTATAAAATATACACCTGTTTTTATGTATTATTAGAATTTTCTTTTTCTTGCAGCCTCTGACTTTTTCTTTCTTTTTACACTTGGTTTTTCGTAGTGTTCCCTTTTGCGAACTTCTTGAAGAACTCCATTTCTTGCACATTGCCTTTTAAATCTTTTTAAGGCATCTTCTATATTTCCATTATTAACTTTAACCTCTGACATTATTTTCCCCCCCTTTTCGAAGTATGAAAACATCCTGTGGGATTTTTTTCCTTCTTTGGACGTGATTATTATACAATATTTTATAATAAAATGTCAATATAAACCAGTTGTTTTTGTAATAATTTTGGTAATTGGGTAATTTTACTATATTTATTAAAAATCGAATAAATCTCCTAGTGGTTGTGCTTGATTAATTCTTCTAATTGCTTCTGCAAATAGTCCTGCTATTGATACTACTTTTATTTTATCTATTTGTTTTTCTTTAGGCAATGGAACTGTATTTGTTATTACTAATTCTTCCAAGTCTGATGATGCAATTCTTTCTATTGCTGGTCCACATAAAATTCCATGTGTACAGCCAGCATAAATTTTTTTTGCCCCAAATTGTTTAATTATCTGTACAGCTTCTATTAAAGTACCAGCTGTTGATACTTCATCATCAAATATAAGTGCATTTTTTCCTTTTACTTCTCCTATAATAGTTGAAGCTTTTGCTTTATCATTATTTCCATCTCTTCTTTTATCTATTAATGCTATTGGGCAGTCAAAAAAATGAGAATATTTATATGCTTTTTTTGCACTTCCTGCATCTGTTGCAACTATAACTATGTTGTCTAGCTTTTTTTCTTTAAAATAAGTTGCTAATAGGTATTGGGCTGTTAGCCTATCACATTGAATATTAAAATATCCTTGTATTGCAGAATTGTGTAAATCACAAGTTAATACTCTAGACGCTCCAGCTGCTTCTAATAACTGAGCCATTAGTTTTGCAGTAATAGGAACTCTGGGTTGGTCTTTTTTGTCAGAACGAGAGTACATATAATATGGTAAAACTATATTAATACGTCTTGCAGATGCACGTTTAGCAGCATCAATTGCAATAAAAAGTTCCATAATTCTTTCATTGACTGGTGGCTCTGTTGTTTGAATAATGTAAATATCTTGCTCTCTTACAGTTTCTTTGTACTGTACAAAGTTGTTATCATTTTTAAATTTAAAAAATTCTATTTTTCCTTCTTCGAGTCCTAAGTTTTCGCAGATTTCCCTTGTAAAATTTTCAGCAGTTGGGCATGCAAATATTTTCATCTTTTCCTCCTTTTTTTATAATTGTCTTCTAAATATTTTGTTTATTTTTTATTAAAATAAGTAAATGCAACTTGACTTATTAAATTAACTATCTTAATTTTATTACTTGCTGTATTTGCTGTCAATACTATAGTTTTTATGTAAATTGCTGTGGGATTTTGTTTATTTTTAAGTTTTTTTATTTTATTATAATTTAATTATATTTTATTTCTTTAAAGCAAAAGCACGTACCCTCTTGAATACGTGCTTTTTTAATCTCTGTTACATTTTTATTACATTTTTATTACATTTTTATTACATTTTTATTCTTCAAATATTGCATTAAATTCTTCTCCATCAATCTTTTCTTTTTCTAGTAAGACTCCTGCTACTTTGTGTAACTTATCTATATTTTGGCTTAAGATATATTCTGCCGTTTTATAAGCTTTATCAATTATTTTTTTAACTTCTTCATCTATTATTCCAGCAGTTTCTTCTCCAAAATTTCTTTGTTGGTTAAAGTCTCTTCCTAAAAATACTTCCTCTTGGTTTGTTCCAAAAGTAATTGTACCTAGTTTATCACTCATTCCATAGCGTGTTACCATGTCTCTTGCTATTTTAGAAGCTCTTTCAATATCATTACTTGCACCTGTAGATATATCATTTAATATTAAGCTTTCTGCTACTCTACCTCCTAGTAAAGATACAATTGTTTCTTCCATTTCGGATTTAGACATAAAGGATTTATCCTCTGTTGGTCTATACATAGTATAACCCCCAGCCATTCCTCTTGGAACAATAGAAATTTGATGTACTGGATCTTGAGAAGGCAAAAATCTACTAACAACTGCATGCCCTGCTTCATGGTATGCTACTAATTTGTTTTCTTTTTCGCTTCTTACTCTTGTTTTTTTCTCAGGTCCCATAGTTACTTTCACCATTGCATCTTCAATTTCAACCATTCCAATTTCTTTTTTGTTTCTTCTTGCTGCTAATAAGGCTGCTTCGTTTAATACATTTTCTAAATCTGCACCAGAAAAGCCTGATGTATTTTTTGCAATAGTTTTTAAGTCTACATCATCAGATAGTTTTTTCTTTCTAGCATGAACATCTAGGATTTGTTCTCTTGCTCTAACATCTGGAGATGGTACAACTATCTGCCTGTCGAATCTTCCTGGTCTTAGTAAAGCTTTATCTAATACATCTGGTCTATTAGTTGCTGCTAATACAATAACCCCTTCATTTGTTCCAAATCCATCCATTTCAACCAATAATTGGTTTAATGTTTGCTCTCTTTCGTCATGTCCGCCACCAAGTCCTGCTCCTCTTTGACGTCCTACTGCATCAATTTCATCAATAAAAATAATACATGGTGCATTTTTCTTTGCTTGTTCAAATAAATCTCTTACACGTGATGCTCCAACACCAACAAACATTTCTACAAAGTCTGAACCACTAATTATAAAAAATGGAACTCCTGCTTCTCCTGCAACTGCTTTTGCTAATAATGTTTTACCAGTTCCTGGGTGTCCAACTAATAATACTCCTTTTGGAATTCTTGCTCCCATATCTGTAAATTTCTTAGGCGATTTTAAAAATTCAACAATTTCTTCTAATTCTTCTTTTTCTTCGTCTACACCAGCTACATCTTCAAATGTAATTTTGTTTTTGTCTGCTGGGGTCATTAGTCTTGCTTTGCTCTTTCCAAAAGACATTGTTTTATTTCCACCATTTTGTCCTTGGCTCATTAGTAAAAACCAAAAAACAAATAGTACAATTACAATTCCAAATGGAGATAGCAAGCTTAAAACTGTAATAAATACTGATTCTGATTTTTCAGTTAAAGTAATTTCTCCAGTTGTAAGTTTTTCTTGAATATAGTTCATAAAGCTTTCTTGGTTTGGTATATTTACCTTTTTTTCTGCACTAGATGTCTTTGTTGTAATATATGCTTCTTTTCCATTTGCTTGAATTTCTATTTCTTTTACTTCACCATTTTCAATTTTGGTAATTAATTCAGAATAGCTCATATCATTATTAGAACTGTCAATAATGTTTGTTACTACAACAATAAATATAATTCCAATAATAAGCCACATTGCTAGAGTTTTTAAACTACTTTTCAATATTATTTCCTCCTATAAACTTTTACTCTTCTGTTAATATAAAATCTTTATTAAAAGTATATATGTTCTTCTTTTCGGACTTTTAATTCGTTATGAAATATAACATATTTTTTTTTATTTTGCAATATTTTTTATATGACATTTTTAAGTCTACTCCTTAAGTTTAGTATGTTTTCTTACGGATACTTATTTTATAGTCTTATTAAAAAATATTTTTTTATTTTTTAATAAAATTTTTATATTTTTGTTTGGCATTAAATATTTGTTTCCTATATTATTATTACATAGTTTTATAATATCATTTATATGTATTTTTTCTATTTGCTTGGTTGTTCCTAGTAATTTTTGAATTGTATATAGTATTACCCTACTTTGTATAACTAATTCCATTTTATTAAACTTATTTAAATTTAGCACTATTTCATTTTCATTTTGTTTTTCTAAAATCTCCTGGAATTCTATTATTACTTGTTTGGTCATATATTTGTCTTCTTGTAGCGCAAGTTCAGATAAACGATTTAATGTCTCAATAATGTTTGGGTTAAATTCTTTTTGAATATATGGAATAAGTACATTTCTTATTTTATTTCTAGTATAAATATTTAAAGAATTTGTTTCATCTTGTCTTGGTTCCAGATTTTGTTCTTTACAATATTTTTCTATTTTTCTTCTTTCTATGTCAATTAATGGGCGTATAAAATAATCTCTTTTTCTTTCAATTCCTTTTAGTCCAGAAACGCTAGAGCCTCTTAAAACATTCATAAGTACAGTTTCTGCATTATCGTTTTTATTATGTGCAGTAGCAATTTTATTTGCATGTTCTTTTTCCATTACTTCTAGAAAAAAGTCATATCTTATTTTTCTACCCATTTCCTCTGTTCCTTTTTTTTCTTGTAAAGCTTGTTTTTTTACATCTTCTCTTTTTAAATAAAAGGGTATTTTATATTTATTACAATATTTCTCAACATATTCTTCATCTAATATTGCGTTTGTTCTTAGCATGTGGTTAACATGTGCAACTATAATATTAAAATTAAGCTTTGTAGTTAATTTTCGTAAAATATCTAACATAGCAATAGAATCTGGACCTCCGTGAAACTCCCAAAACAATTTTGTCTCCAGATTCTATTAATTTGTATTTTGTTATAATTTCTAATACTTCTTTTTCCATTTTTCTCCTAAATTATGTGTTTTAGAATATTCTAGCCCCTAAACTTTTCAATATTAGCAAATTTAGTATAATTTCCTAACCACAATAGTTCAATAGTTCCTGTTGAACCTGCTCTATGCTTTGCTATAATTACTTCTGCAATATTTTTCTTTTCGGTTTCTTGGTTATAATAGTCATCCCTATATAAAAACATAACAATATCTGCATCTTGTTCAATAGCTCCAGATTCTCTTAAGTCTGATAGCATTGGTCTATGGTCTTGTCGTTGTTCTGCCGCTCTAGATAATTGTGATAGTGCAATTACAGGAACATCTAATTCCTTTGCTAATATCTTTAATGACCTACTAATTTCTGAAATTTCTTGCTCACGGCTTGCACCTTTTTTGCCTGTTCCTTGTATTAGTTGTAAATAGTCTATTACAATTAAGCCTATATTTTTTTCTAGTTTTAGTTTTCTACATTTTGCTCTTATTTCCATAATAGAAATTCCAGGGGTATCATCAATATAAATAGGTGCTTCTGATAATGGTCCTAATGCTGTTGCTAGTTTTACCCAATCAGCTTCTTCAATTTTTCCTGTTCTTACTTTATTTCCATCTACCATTGCTTCGCAACATAAAATTCTATTTACTAACTGCTCTTTTGACATTTCTAAACTAAAAATAACTGTTGGTATGTTTCCTTTAATAGCCGCGTGGCTTGCTATGTTTAATGCAAATGCAGATTTTCCCATAGCAGGTCGTGCAGCAACTAAAATCAAATCCGAATTATGTAGTCCTGCTGTTATTTGGTCTAAGTCTACAAATCCTGTAGGTACTCCTGTAACATAGCCTTTTTGATTATATAATTTTTCTATTTCTGCAAATGTTTCAATTAGAATGTCTTTTATTTGACTATATCCTTTTTGATTTTTTCTTTGCATAATATCAAATATTTTCTTTTCTGCAATATCTATAATAGCATCTGTTTCCTCTGTTTGCTCATATCCTAAATTAATAATTTCTGTTGAGGCTTTTATTAAATTCCTTAAAATTGATTTTTCTTCTACAATTTTAATATATTGTTCTATATTAGAAGTGAGTGGCACTTTGTCTGGAAGTATTGCTAAATATTCTAGTCCTCCAACCATGTCAAATTTGCCATTACTTGTTAGCTCATCTTTTACTGTAATAATATCGATTGGTTCAGATTTAGAATATAAAGACAAAATTGATTCATAAATCGCTTTATTATCTTCTCTATAAAAGTCTTCTGGTTTTAGTTTTTCTACAGCTGCAATAACAGCATCTTTATCTGTTAACATACTACCAATTATTGCTTGCTCTGCTTCTATGTCATGTGGTGGCACTTTCCCTACTTCCATAATTAGTTTCTCCTTTATTTTTAAGAACATAAATAATAATTAAAAAGTGTTTTAAAAGGTATTACATACTTTCTACATGTACTGTTAGTTTTGCTATAACATCCCCATATAACTTTATTTCTACTAAAAATGTCCCTAGTGTTTTTATGGTTTCTTCTAAATTAATTTTCTTTTTGTCTATTTTTATATTATATTGTTTGCTTAAGTTTTCTGAAATTTCTTTTGTTGTTACTCCTCCAAATATTTTTCCATTTTCTCCAGATTTTACTTTTAAAGTTAATGTAATTTCTTTTAATCTTTTAGCTATTTCTTCAGCCTCTGCTTTTTCTGTTTCTTTTTTATATTTTTGGCTTTCATTTTTTGCTTTTAAATTTAATAAATTAGTATTATTAGCTTCTATTGCTAAATTTTTAGGAAATAAAAAATTCCTGGCATATCCATCATTAACATTAATTATATTTCCTTTTTTCCCTACTCCTTTTATGTCTTGGTTTAAAATAACTTTCATAAACTATCCTCCTATCCAATTTCTGCAAAATACTCATTAATTCTAGATATTAGTTCTTGTTTTGCCTGTTCTAGTGTTACTCCTTCCATTTGTGCTCCTGCTAGTGTAATGTGTCCTCCTCCTCCTAGTTTTTCTAAAATAACTTGAACATTAATATCTCCAATTGATCTTCCAGAAATGCATATTTTATCTCCTAAATTTCCTAATGCAAACGAAGCTGTTATGTTACTTATTGTTAATAATTCATCTGCCACTTTTGCACATACTAGGTTTGTATCTTTAGATTGAACATCATAAGTTGCTATTCCAATAGTGTCATTTATAATTTCTGCATTATTAATAATATCTGAAATTGTGTGGTAGGTTTCTAAATTACTTTGAAACCATTTTTTTACTTTTATAATGTCTACTCCGCATTTTCTTAAATAAGCTGCTGCTTCAAATGTTCTTACACCAGTTTTAAAAGTAAAGTTTTTAGTGTCTACCATAATTCCTGCATATAGACTTTCTATTTCTATTTCTTTTAATTCTATGCGTTTGTCTGTATATTGCAATATTTCTGTAACTAATTCTGATGCTGAAGATGCATATACTTCGTGGAAAGTAAGAATTACATTTTCAATAAATTCTGTACTTTTTCTGTGATGGTCAATAACAACTATTTTTTGTGTCATGTTTAATAATTCTGGGGCTTCTACATAGTCTTTTTTATGTGTATCTACTATAATTAGCAATGTATCAGTACCAATTTTAGAAATTGCCTCTTGTTTTCCAATTAGAACTCCTTCGTATTCTTCGTTTTTTTGCATTTCTAGTAAAAAGCTCTCTAAAGCTTGGCTAGTTGAATCATATACAATGTTTGCTTGTTTTCCAAGTTCTTTTGCTAAACGGTACATCCCTAGGCTTGAACCTATTGAGTCCATATCTCCATTAGTATGTCCCATTATTATTACATTTGATGCCGCTGTTATTAATTCTGTTAAGGCTTGAGCAATAATTCTTGCTTTTACTTTTGTTCTTTTTTCTATTTCTTGAGTTCTTCCTCCATAAAATACATATTTACCATTTTCTCTAATAACAGCTTGGTCTCCACCTCGTCCTAAGGCTATATCCATTGCAGATAATGCAGATTTATATTTTTGATAATTTGTTTCTCCTTCGTTAGATATAGCAATACTTACTGTTAGTTGTTGTCTTAATCCTATTTTTAGTTCTTTTACTGTATCTAATATACTAAATTTACTACTTTCTATTTGGCTTAAATATTCTTGTTCAAAAATATAAACAAATGTGTCTCTTTCTGCTTTTACCATTAGTCCACCTGTTAATTTTGCCCAATTATAAAGAGTTTTTTCTAGTGTTGCAACTGCCTGCGGTTTCTCTTCTGCTGGAATTCTTTGCATAGTTTCTTCATAATTGTCAATCATAACAATTCCTATACATGTTTGGCAATTATTGTATTTGTTTAATAGATCAATCATTTCTGTGTTATCCATAAAATATAAAGTCATCATATAAGTATCTTTTTTGCTTACTACATATTGTCCTAATATTTTATAAGTTTTTTGGCCAATTTTCATATGTTTTAAAATTTGTCTGCCTTTTGTTTTTTCACTATTTTCTATTTCTAGTTTTACTTCTTTTATAATATCATCAAGATATGAGTTAATGTCTACTTCATAAAATTCATCTATAAATTTTGAGCTTTTCCAAATAATATTTCCATCTGTTTCCATAATAATTAATGGAAATGGAGAATTAATTAATGTATTTTTTGCAGTTGAGTCTACATCAACTATTAATTCATGAATATGGTTTGATATTTCAGCTTTTCTTTTTTTGTCTACAACAATAGAATACCATAGAATCATTCCAAAAATAATTGCACATGGTATAATAGTTCTTACATCGTATATAGCTAATGCAACCATTAGAATAGCAATAATAACAATATATATTTTCGTCCTTGAAATAATATTTTCAATTATCTTTCTGTTTTTATTTGACATAAAACCTCCCTTTAAATACTTTATTATTGTATATCTAAAGTGTACAAATGTCAAGAGAATGTAAAAGTAGTAAAAGCCAAAGGTCTTTTTCATCATCTAATTTTCTCAAATAAGCCTTGAACTTATTTCTAAATTCAAAGCTATTTTTTTTATTATAAATATTTTTTATAAAAATTCCAGACATGTCTGGAATTTTTATCTTTTTAGTATTTTAATTAATTGTAAAAATCTGGTAGTTTATATAAATGTTGGTATCTAAACCTATCTCCTATTTCATATCTAGTTATTTTTGTATCAGTTTTTGGGCTAACTGCATGAGCTACTTCTATATAGCCTTCTTCACGGTTAACTACCATAACAATTGACCAGTGTCCATTTTCAGTTGATGTTCTACTTTTTCTTAATATATCTCCTGGTTCTATTCCTGCATCTAATACTTGTTGTACTGTAAAATCATGGCTTCCATTGTCTAAGTACTCTTTTGAGTGTTGCAATTTGCTTCCACTTGGATAGATTGATTTTGCTCCTGCATTCCATAATGACCAAAGAACAAAATTCTGGCACTCTATTCCTCTTGTATTAGACCAGCTTGGATCCCATCCAATTCCATCGTAATCATCATGTGCTAATGGTCTTCCCCATTGATATTGTACTCTATAAAATGGATTATATATTAGCCAGTACGCTGCTGCCATTACCTTTACTCTTTTAGGATTAATATCCCCTTTAGATACTGCAATTTTATAGGCTGTATTAATATAATTTTCTAAATGCTGATTAATTTCTGCCAATTCTGCATCGCTCATTTGTCCATTTGGAATTCTTGTTGTTCCTTTTAATTCTTCAAGAGTTAATTTTATTGAAACATTATTTCCTACACTTGCTAGTTTAAATATAGATACTGGCTTTCCATTTGTACTTTTTAGATCCCCTCCTGTATAACTATATATTCCTATTTGGCCTGTTTGTTGGTCATTTGTTGTATAAGTATAGTCAATAAAATTTGTTGTTCCTCTTGCTTCAGTGTTTGTCATTGTTCCAGTACCTATTTCATTTCCTACAGTTACCTTTAATTGTGGAGCTTCTCCAATTACGTTTCCTGTAAATGATACTCTTATTATTACTTTCTGTCCAGGGTCGTATTCTCCACTTGTTGGACTTATTATTCTTATTTCTTTTACTTTTTTGGTTGTTTCATCTATTCCATTTATAATTATTTCTTTTATTTCTATATTTCCTACATTATCTTTTATTCTTACTTCGTATGTTCCATTTACTTTTATGTCTTGATAGCTTGTCTCTAACCTTTTTGTCATTTCTATATTATTCCATGTTATTGTTCCTCCTTTTAAGCCTATACTCCATCCTACTATCCCTACATCGTCTGTTGCTTCTACTTTTATTGTTATTACTTGGTTTGTCCCTTCTTCACTTATTAGCTTCTTTATCTCTGGTTTCGCATCTATTTCGTATTTTATTCCTTCGGCTTTTAGTTTCCCTATTATTTCTCCTCCCTCTTTTACATATATTTTCCCTTTCATCTCTTCAAATGCTTTGCTCTCTATCTCTTCTACTGTGTCTGCTATGTATAACTTCTCTATTTTGTCGTTCTTGTAAAATGCATATTCTCCTATTATTTTTATTTCTTCTCCTATTGTGTATTCTTCTCCTTCTTTGCCTCTTGGATAACTTATTAGCTTGTCTCCCTCTTTATTATATAATATCCCTTCTTTACTTCTGTATTCTTCATTTAGTCCACTTACTTCTATTTGCTCTAGCTTCTTCATTCCACTAAATGCTGTACTGCTTATTTCTTCTACTCCTGTTGCTATTGTTACTTTCTCTATTTTATTGTTCTCTCCTAAAAATCCTTTTATCTCTTTTACTTCGTTTCCATCTATTTTATTTGGTATTTGTAGTATTTGTTTCTCTATCCCTTCTGCTATTTTTGTTATTGTTATTCTTCCTGTTAGTTTATTCTTTTTATATTCATACTCTGTATTTTTATATTCCCTTTCAAATATTTCTCTTTCTTCTATTATTCTTACTATTAGTCTTTTTAAATTTATTATGTCTGTTCCTGTTGTTACTCCACTTGCATCTACATCTGATGCTACTTCTTCTTCTCCTTCTAATTTCTCTTTCCCTATTATATGGT
>USIO01000006.1 GCA_900554815.1 uncultured Clostridium sp. | reverse complement strand
AAAAGTAAAATCAAAACAAGACAATGGAGACAGTATAACAATAACATATAACAATATAAACTTAGTATCAGAAGGAGGACCAGAAGGAGCACATTGGGGAATGGATAATAATGCAGGAATATTTGGTTTTGGCAACTATAATGGATTTGGACATATTTACGGTGGCTTCCGCGTAGCCGCACTTTAAATAAAATAATAATATTTACAATTTATATAAACTGTCATATAATAAACCATATTATATATGGAGGAAACAAAAATGATAGGGATATTTGACTCAGGTGTTGGAGGCTTAACTGTTTTTAAAGAAATTGCCACATTACTACCTAATGAAGATATTATTTATTTGGGAGATACAAAACAATTTCCCTATGGAAATAAGTCAAAAGAAACAATTGTAGAGTTAGCTAAGAAAAATATTGAATTTTTAATTAAAAAACAAGTAGACTTAGTAGTAATAGCATGTGGAACAGCAACGAGCCAGGCCATAGAAGAAGTAAAAAGAAAATACCAAATTCCAATTGTTGGAATTATAGACCCCACAATTTTAGAACTACAAAATCAAAACTTAAAAAGCATTGGAGTAATAGCAACAACTGGTACAATTAGAAGCAATGCTTGGGAAAAAGAAATTAAGAAAAAAATGCCACAAGTTGAAGT
Organism: uncultured Clostridium sp.; assembly: GCA_900554815.1. GTDB lineage: Bacteria > Bacillota > Clostridia > TANB77 > CAG-508 > UMGS1754. The sequence goes on along the minus strand of USIO01000006.1, from coordinate 63,633 downwards.
AATTAACCAAGCATGCCCTCTTTTAGCACAAATGGCAGAAGAAGGGTGGATATCAAATAAAATAGCAAAATATACAATTGAAGAATACCTAAAAGTTTTTCACAGTATTCCTATACAAAAGCTTATTCTAGGATGTACACATTACCCATTATTTACTAAACTCATTCAAAAAGAATTAGGAGAACAGGTAGAAATTATTAATACAGGTAAAAATGTAGCCAAGTATTTGCAAAAAATTTTACCTAAAAAAGGAGAACATAAACCCAGATATGAATTTTACTTAACAGATATGGAAACAGAATTTTTAAGAGTTGCTAATAATTTACTGCAACAAAAAATAGAAATAAAATTAATGATGTAAAAAATTCCCTTTTATTTAGTTATAAGGACATATTATAGAAAATATATATGTACTAAACTAATTAGAAGGGAGTTTAATTTTTTATGAAAAAATTATCTTGTGTTGTAAGCATTATATTTATATTACTATTAGGAAGCTATTGCTTGGCAGCAGATGAAGACGAATATACACTACTTATTGATTATAGCCAAGAAGTTTTTAAAGATGTACCTATACAAGCAGATGTTAAACTAATTGGAAGTAATGCAACTCCATATACTAATGTAAGAGTAAAGGTAGATATTTCCGGCCCATCTGTACCAAAGCTTATGGCAACTGATTCTGCAGGACAACAATGGGATATAGCACAACTCGGATACTGGGGCCCACCAGAAGGCTTTGCTGTAGGTGGAACATTTACAAATACAACACCAGTAACAGCTACATTTAAAGAAGCAGGACTATATGAAATTAAATTATCTTTAGTTAATGTAGCAGACTCTACTGTAATAGCAGATTCTACTACCAGTATATATGTGTATAATGATGAATCTGAACTAAATACTGTTACAAACCAAATTCCAACTAATAATTCAGTTTCTAACAATATTATTGCAGAATTACCACAAACAGGGCGAAGCATAACAGAATATATAATTTATACATTTGCTATGATTGCAATTATAGTGGCAGGATATGTCTTAATCAGAAAAAATAAATAATTTAGGAGGCATTATGCCAATTAAAGCAATAAAAATACGAACTATATTTATTGCAATAATACTGATTGTAATACTGCTAATTACAGTCAGTATTATTACAATAAAGAATCCAAAAAATCAACAAAAAATGGAACAACCTATTACACAAATAGAACCAAAGGAACCATACTATAAAATAAGAATTAAACCAAAACAAATAAAATTAGAAATCCCAAGTCAATATGAAGATTATCCAATTATAGGGAAATTAGAAATCCCTAAAATAAATCTTACCACTTATATAATAGACCAAACAAACAAGGAAACTTTAAATAAATCTGTAACAAAACTTTGTGGACCAGATATTAATAAAGTGGGTAATTTTTGCATAACAGGTCATAATTATATAAGATCTAATATGTTTTGGAGACTAAAAGAATTAGAAATGGGGGATAAAATAAAATTAACAGACCTTTATGGACAATATTATATTTATAAAGTATATGCTATAGAAAAAGTATCTCCAAATGATACCTCTTGCTTGGAACAAGAAACGCGACGGAGAAAGAAGGGTAACACTAATTACTTGTACTATAGGAGCACTACAGAGGCTAGTAATTAAATTGGAAGAAGTATATGATTAAAGTTCTAATTATTTATTCAAAAGCATATTGCATAAAAAGGATGTGACGACGATGTTTTTAGTATTCAAAAAAGACAAACTAATATCTTATATAATTGTACTTTGTACAGTTGGCGTTTTAATTATAATTGGTGCTACAAGTAATTTAAATCAAACTATTCAAACATCTTATATAGAAAAAGAAGTACCAGTTTATTGCGCACAAACTAATGAAAACAAAGTAGCCCTAACAATGAACTGCGCTTGGAATGCAGATGATATTGACTACATTTTAAAAGTTTTAGAAGAGAATAATATTAAAATTACTTTTTTCATGGTTGGTAATTGGGTAGATAAATATGAAGAAGCTGTGAACAAAATTTACCAAGCAGGACATGAAATAGCCAACCATTCTAACACACATCCACATGTTACTAATTTAAACTATGAAGAAAATATAGAAGAAATAAAAAAGTGCAGTCAAAAAATAGAAAAAATAACAGGAGAAAAAACCACACTTTATAGAGGACCATATGGTGAATATAATAATACGGTTTTAAAAGCTGCTAAAGATGAAAATCATATTACTATTCAATGGTCAATTGATAGCTTAGACTATACAGGCTTAACAGAACAGGAAATGATTAATAGAATTAAACCAAAATTAGAAAAGGGTAGTATTATTTTAATGCATAATGGAACTAAAAATACAGCAGCTAGCTTAAATGGAATTATAAAAACTATAAAAGCCTCAGGCTTTGAAATAGTTAAGGTTTCGGAATTAATTTACAAACAAAATTATAAAATTGATGCAAATGGTGTGCAACATAAAGAATAAAACCATGTAAATTGGAAAAAATAACAATAAAGTGAACATTGCTTTTTAGTAAAGCGCTAGGAGAAAAAAGAAAAATGAGCTTTATTGGTTTTTTCGTAGACAAAAAACAAGAAAACTTAGTAGAACAAGAACTTAAAAAAATTACTATTAATCCAACTATTGCAATAAATGAAAAAAGTATTAATAATATTAAAAACGTAAAATTTGAAACACTTATAATTAATAATAATATAAAAAAAATACAAGAGAAAGAAGAATTTAAAAAAATAATTGCAAATGCAAAATATATTCTTATAAATTCAGATGAAGTTAATTTAAGTATTCTTAATAAATTAAATGCAACATTTATTACTTATGGATTTAATGGTAAAGCAACAGTAACAATGTCTAGTATAGAAGATGATGAATTAATTCTGTGCCTACAAAGAAATATTAAAACTTTGCAAAATAAAATTATAGAGCCACAAGAAATTTGTATTAATATGCAACATAATAATTTAATTGATAAATATTTAGTAATTTGCATACAGCTTATAAATCTCTTATATAAATAAAATTTAGTATTTACAATGAAAATTTTAACAAATTTAACATTTTATGTAGACAAACTACAAAAAAAGTAGTATAATAAGGGAGTATAGTGAATATTCTAAAGTATAAACATTAAAAAATACTATAGATAAATTAAGGGGGAAAATACATTGATTACAAATTATTCAGAAAACAATCATTTAGTGCTAATTGGAAAAATCGTAAATGAAAAAAAATTTAGTCATGAAGTTTATGGAGAAAAATTTTATTTATTTAATTTAGAAGTTCCAAGACTAAGTGAAACAGCAGATATTATACCAATTACAATATCTGAAAGATTATTAACAGATTTAGATATATCTACTGGGAAAAAAGCTATTATAGAAGGACAATTTAGATCATATAATGGATATGAAAACGAAAAAAGCAGATTAATTTTAACTGTATTTGCTAAAGAAATTACTATTTTACCAGATGATGAAGAGTTACCAATTAGTAAAGAAAAGGTTTCTAATGAAGTAATTTTAAGTGGATATATATGTAAAAAGCCAATTTATAGACAAACACCATTTAAAAGAGAAATTGCAGATGTTTTATTAGCAGTTAACAGAGCTTATAATAAATCTGACTATATTCCATGTATTGCTTGGGGAAGAAATGCAAGATTTTGCCAAAACATGGATGTGGGAACAGAAGTTAAAGTTGTCGGTAGAGTACAAAGCAGAGGTTATGAAAAAAAATTAGAAGATGGAACAATTTTAAATAAGGTAGCCTACGAAGTATCTGTTATTAGTATGGAAGTAATCAATCAAAAAAATAATGAAGAAGATAACTCACAACAAGAAGCAATTTAAATAATGAAAACATTATATTAATAATATATATATAGGGAAAACAGCAAGATTTCTTGCTGTTTTTCTTAGTATTTATTGACCAATTATAGTTTAAATGATAATATATAAATAGTTTCAAATACGAGGAGGAAATCATGGACAAAAAAGTAAAAATAAAATTCAATATTTTAGCAATTGTTTTAGTTATAATATTTTCTATTGCTTTAGCACCAATTACTTTACAAAATGACACTTATTACACAATTAAAGTGGGAGAACATATTGTACAAAATGGAATCGACATGATGGATCCATTTTCTTGGCATGAAAATTTACCATACACATATCCACATTGGGCATATGACGTAATGACATACTTTGTTTATAATGCGGGTGGATTTTTAGGAGTATACATATTAACAGCGGCATTGTCTGCTATTTTAGGTGTAAGCATTTATTTTGTTAATGCAAAATTAACCAAAAATAATATTCTTTCGTTTATTATTACAATAGGAGCAATGTTTTTACTAAAAGATTATATTGCAGCAAGAGCACAATTAGTAACTTTTATCCTATTTATATGGACTATATATTGTATAGAACAATTTTTAATTACAAAGAAAAAAAGATATGCAGTTGGGCTATTTATTATCCCAACAATTATTGCAAATTTCCATGTAGCTGTGTGGCCATTTTTCTTTGTGTTATTTATGCCATATATTGGTGAATACATAATTGCCTTACTAGGAAATTTAGGCATTGTAATTAGAAAATGGAAAATTAAAAAAATACAATCTAGGAAAATCCAAACAGATATTAGTGTTGCAAAAATAGAAGAAATTGAAGATAAAATTCGTCAAATAGAAGAGAAAAAACAAAAAATAAGTAAAAATGCATATAAATTACAAATTGTAAAAAATGATAATGTAAAATGGCTTATTGTAATTATGCCAATTTGCACACTAACTGGATTGCTAACTCCGTTACATGGAACTCCTTATACATATTTGTATGATACATTAAGGGGAAATACAACACAATTTATTAATGAACATTTACCATTAACTTTAATTGAGAATGTCCACTTTTTATGCCTAATTACTTTATTTATAGTAATATTAATGTTTACAGATACAAAAATTAGATTACGAGATTTATTTATGACAGGTGGATTGCTACTATTAGCACTAAAGTCGAGAAGACAAGCATCTATGTTTATTCTAATTTGTACTTTAATATTAAATAGACTGGTTACTGCCATATTTGAAAAATACGATAAGGATGGAGTAGAAAAATTTACTAAAAAAGTAGTTACTCTACCAGGTAAATTAATTACGATTGGAATTGTTATAATTTTGTGCTATGGAGTTATAAAACCTAAGATAGGAAATACTCTTGTAAACGAAGCATCTTATCCTGTTAAAGCTGCAAAATTTATAAAAGAAAATATAGACATAGAAAATATGCGTTTGTATAATGAATATAATTATGGAAGCTATTTACTAATGCAAGATATACCTGTATTTATTGACTCAAGGTGTGATTTATATACAAAAGAATATAATAAAGTAAAAGACATTTTTTCAGATTTTATTAATATTTCTAATATAGGGCTACATTATGAGGACAAATTTGAAGAATACAATATTACTCATGTAATTGTTCATAAAAATGCAAAACTTAATTTGTTTTTACCAAGAGATAGTAATTATAAACAAATATATTCTGATAGCTACTTTTGCGTATATGAAAGATTGTCAGCTCAAAATTAATGTATACAAGTTTTAGGAGTAAATAACAAATGAAAAAAAAATATGTATATATTATTATAAGTATTTTGGTATTAATATTAATTGACCAAATTACAAAATTAATTATAAGCATGACTGATAGCACAATTTTCTTTATAGATGGGATTATTCAATTTACTTTTACTAAAAACACAGGAGGAGCATTTAGCCTAGCACAAAATAACTTATTAGGCATTATTATTACTAATGTTATTATATTAGGAATAGTGACACATTTTATGATTACTCAATTTAATAAAATGGACAAAATTACAAAATTTTGTGGGAGCTTAATTTTAGCTGGTGGAATTAGTAATTTACTAGATAGACTAATAAGAGGATATGTTGTAGACTTTATTGACATTACGCCTATTTTGAATTTTCCTATTTTTAATACTGCAGATATTTATATTGTAATTGGCTGGGCAGTATTTGTAGTGCTAACAATTAAATATACAGTTAAAAATAAATAATGGAGGTGAAATAAAGATGAGACAAAGAATTACAATTTTAGGAGTACCAATTGATAATATAACAAAAGAAGAAGCGGGTCAGATAACATTAGATTTAGTAAGAAAAAGCAATAAAACATGTAAAATGATATTTGCTCCAAATGTAGAGTTTATTATGAAAGCACAAAAAGATAAAGAATTCTTTAATATTTTAAAGTTGTCAAGCCTTGCAACTCCAGATAGTATTGGAATAATGCTGGGAGCAAAATTACAAGGAAAGAAATTTGTAGAAAGAATCCCACGGTCAGGCTTATTTTAGAGAAGTCTTAAGAGTAGGAGAACAAGAGGGACTAACATTTTACCTTTTAGGTGGAAAGCCTGGCATACCAGAAAAAACAAAGGAAAATTTACTAAAAATATTTCCAAAACTAAATATTATTGGAGTACATCATGGATACTTAGATGAAAAAACAGAAAAAGAAGTAATAGAAGAAATTAATAATTTACAACCTAATGTATTATTTGTAGCAACAGGTGCTCCAAGACAAGAAAAATGGATTTATAATCACCGCAAAGAACTTAAAGTAGATGTAGCAACTGGGCAGGGAGGAACTTTTGATTACGAAGCAGGTAGAATAAAAAGAGCTCCTGTTTGGATTCAAAAAATAGGAATGGAATGGTTTTGGAGACTTTGCCTAGAACCAAGTAGAATTACTAGAATGGCAGTGCTACCAGTATATGTAGTAAAATTAATTTTTAAAAGAGACAAAGCTAAGGGGAAATTCGATTAATTATGCAAAAATATGAAGAAAGAGAATATATTGCTAATGAAGCTGGAATAAGGATAGATAAAATTTTAGCAAAAAGATATAATGACTTATCTAGAGTTACTATTCAGAAAATGATAGAAGAAAAAAATATATTGGTAAATGGTAAAATAGAAAAACCTTCATATAAAGTCCAAATAGGAGATAAAGTTTTAATAAAACTACAGGAACCAAAAGAAATTAAACTAAAAGCGCAAAACATTCCTATAGAAATTATTTATGAAGACAATGACATTATAGTAGTAAACAAACCAAAGGGATTAGTAGTTCATCCTGGTAATGGAAATCCAGACGGAACTTTAGTGAATGCAATTATGAATATTTGCAAAAAATCTCTGTCTGGCATTGGAGGAGAAATAAGACCAGGAATTGTACATAGACTAGATAAAGACACATCCGGAATTTTAATTATTGCTAAAAACGATATAGCTCATATTAATATAAGCGAACAAATAAAACAAAGAAAAGTAAAAAAAACATATATTGCCCTTGTACGAGGAAACGTAAAGGAAAATGAAGCAACAGTTTGCATGCCTATTGGAAGAAGCCAAAAAGACAGAAAAAAGATGGCAGTAACTAAACGCGGGAAAGAAGCTATTACTCATTTTAGAGTATTAGAAAGATTAGGGCGGATATTCATTATTAGAAGTAAAAATTGATACAGGAAGAACTCATCAAATTAGAGTACATTTGGCAGAAATTGGATATCCTATAGTAGGTGATTATATTTACTCAAATGGTAAGAATCCTTTTGAAATAAAAGGACAATGTTTACATGCTTTTAGCTTGGAATTCAAACACCCAACTACAGGAGAACAAATGAGACTAGAAGCGCCATTACCTAAATATTTTACAGAATTAATAGAAAATTTAAAAAAACAAAATCCGGTATAAGCTCTATACCGGAAAATCTATATGATCTTTTACCTAAAATAGATAAAAGTTATATTATATATTATGTAATATAACCAAAAATGTGATTAAAAACATAAATAGTTATAATAATTTATAAGAAAGGGAAAATATGCCAGAAATAAGACTACAAAAATTTTTAAGCCAAGCAGGGATTTGCTCAAGAAGAAAAGCAGAAGAGTATATAAAACAAGGAAGAATAAAAATAAATAATAAAATTGCGCGGACTAGGAGACAAAATAAATACTAGTGATAAAGTGTATTTTGATAATAAACCTATAAACATGTATCAAAAGAAAATATATATTCTTTTAAATAAACCAATAGGGTATGTTACAACATTAAGTGACGAATATAATAGACCCAAAATAATGGACTTAATTCCAATAAAAGAACGAATAGTACCAGTAGGTAGATTAGATATGTACACTTCTCGGAGCAATTATGCTAACTAATGATGGCGAATTTGTGTATAAAATAACACATCCTAAACATGAAGTGGAAAAAACATATATTGCTACAATAGGTGGAAAAATAAAAGAAGAAGAAATAGAAAATTTAAGAGCAGGCATAAAAATAGAGGATTACACAACAAGGCGAGCAAAAGTAAAAATACTAAAATATGATGATAAAACAAATAAGACAAATATAGAAATTACAATACATGAGGGGAAAAACAGGCAAGTAAGAAAAATGTTTGAAAAAATTGGGCACAAAGTAATAAAACTACATAGAAGTAAAATTGGAATATTATCTGTAAAAAATATGAAATTTGGAGAATGGAGATATCTAAATAGCGAAGAAATAGAAAAACTATTAGACAAATAAAACAATATATGATAAAATAAATATAGCTTAGTTTATTATTAATAAATTAAAGTGGGAGGAAATTTTAATGGTAGAAGATTTTGAAATAAAAGCTACTACATCACCATTTGCTGCTAGGGCAAATGAAATAAAGGTGTTTGATGGTAAAGACGGATATGTATCTATTAATCAAATTATTACTAAAATTAATATAGGACATATTACAGAAGTACATTTTAAAATAATAGAAACAGTAAATGAGTTTGAATTTATTACATCACGACAATTGTACCAAATTTTACAAGAAAGAAAAATAGATGTTAAATCACAAGACAAGTTAAACAATAAACTAGAACAGCTAATTAAATGCAAAATTTTAACAAGATACTATTTTAAATCTGAAATGGGAGACTGTACATATAGAATATACTGCCTAGAAAAAATGGGGAAATATTTATTAAACTCTAGAGGAATAGAGTGTAATTGGCAACCAACAGATAATACTAAACCAGTTGGCATGATTAAAAAAAGGCTAGCTGGTAATCAAGCAATTTTAGCTTACATAAGAAAAGTGCATGCATATAATAATTACACAGTTAAACCTATGTTATCTGCTAAAAGATTAGGCAAAGTTTTTAAGGCACATGGTGGAATACAATTAGCTAAAAATAATAAAACAATTGACTTTATTTTTGAAGTAACAAGAAGAGAAGAAGATTGGGAAAAGAAATTTATAGACAGAATGAAGCTATATAAAGATTTCTATGATAACTTTGTAAAAATGGATTGTGGATACGAAAAAATCCCACAACTTATTATTATCTGTGAAGATGATAAACATATGGCAGAAAGTTTTAAAACAATTGCTGAAAACCATTTAGAACCAGATAAAATTAAATTATATTTTTCTACAGACTTAAGACAAAATCAGGAAACATTAAGCAATACTTTAGTGGAATTTGTTTTAGATGAAACTTCTAATAAATATAAAATGAAAGAGCCAACAATAAAATTATTAGAATAAATAGTATTTCATAAAAAAACCAGTTTTTATAAAACTGGTTTTTTTATGGTATATATTTTAAAATCTCTAAATTATTCTTTTTTACTATTTTTTAAATCAAAAATGATTCCATCATCACTATTTAAAAAATAGCTTGCATCAGTTGTATCTGTTTGAATTGGATCAATTTCTTCATTTGTATCGTCTGGACTAGTTATTACAGATTTATTCTTTTTAAAAATAGATTTTTTATTTTCGTCATGGATACCACTACTAAATCTATAAAAATTATAGTTCTTATCTTCTTGCTTTTCCTTATACTTAGAAGAAAGAAAGTCTACAACACCAGGACCAATGGTATATTTCCCTTTAACAGTTTTGGTTCTATATGCACATTTTTTAAATCCAAGTTTAGATAACTTATCTGCTTCGAAATATGCTTTCCAACCCCACTTAATATTACTAAATTTAGGATCATATTCTCCTTTTTTGGTATCATAAGAATCTGTCCATTGCCATTCCCTATGATTACCGAATTCCTTTGCCCACCATTCATTTTCTTCTGGGGTAGCACCACCAAAAACTATTTTTGTTGAACAATTTCCTAAAATTAATGCTCTATAATTGTTTTGACCTTGTGCACCAAATTGAGATAGGCCTTGTGCAGAAATAATTGTACCAACCTTATATTTTCTATATAATGTAAAAATAGGCGTAGTAGCCTTACACAAAAACTCTGGAAATTCATCAATATATAGAAAATGTGGTATTCTTGTTTTTTCACTACCAGGTCTTGTCAATACCGAATATTGCATTAACAATAAGAAAAACAAACCAAATGCTTTGTGTGCAGTTGCCCCTAAATCGCCACGCCTTGTACAAACTAAAGTTACCTCACCATTTTCTAAAGCTTTATCAAAATCAATGTTATAATTTCTATTACATAACACTGCTTTAATACCAGGATATCTTAACAAATCGTCTAACTGAGTTGTGGCAGCATATATAAATTTTTCTGTATCTGCTCTTCCAGGAGCATTTTTATAGAAATTCTTTTTAAAATAAGATAATTGAACACTGTACTTTTCTTTTAATTCTTCATCTTGTTCTAACACATTACACATATCTTGTACTAAATCAAAATTATTTAAAAGATTTAATAAATCTTCTAAAGTTGGCAAATCTCCATTGTGTAGTTGAGGGTATACTTCTTTTAATAAAATGCATAAATTTTCTACTGCTTGTGTAACAACATTTTCCCTAAAAGCTTCTTCTACATCAACACGAGAAGTACTATACATTCCCTTTAAAACAGAAGAAATAGCAATAGCAGTTTTTACAGGATCATTATGAATAAAAGGGTTAATTCCAATAGAGTTACTATTAGCAGGGTCTACTATATGTATTGGTATATTGTAGTTATTAGCAACATCAATTATGCGATTAACAGATTCATAATCTGGAGCCAAATAAGTAATTCCTAAATCTTTATAAATATATTTATCTTCAGAAGAAAAATTAATTAACTTTTTCATATAAGCATTATAAAGTTTTAAATTATAAGAATTTGGTTTAATCATGTTTAAAGAAAAATTATTGTTTAAATATTCATTATCATATGGTGTATTTAAAACAGCTAATCCAGTTTTTAAAGCTGTAAATCCCATTTCTTTGGATACTTCTCTAAAGAAATGCTTTTTTTCAATATCTTGTGCAATCATTGGTTCAAAAACCATAGAAGTTTTTCCAGTCCCTGAACTTCCACAAACAAATGTAGCTTCAAATCGTTTTGCCTCAGGTGTTTTTACAGCTTTACTAGTATCTGCATTTTTACAAATAGTAACTTCGCAAGAATAAGGACCAGTTCCTTCTGGTTTAGGAGATAAATCTATGCCACCATAATCTTTTATAGAATCTACCCACTTTTTTGTATCATTTACCCCTAAAAACAACCATTTAAACAAAGGATAAAATGTAGCAAGTGGTAAATATATGGCAAGAGCAGAAAACGCAGGTTTTATTAAATCCGAAAAATCTGTTACAATACCAACAAAGTTTGGAACAAATGTAAAAGCAAGCCAAGCAAAAACATTAATCCATTGTACAAACATAGAAAGGGCTATAATATATAAACAAATGCAGTAAAGGTAAAAAAATGAAACCTTCATATTAGTACCCTTTGTAAATTTTGAACTGCCAGAAAGTAAATAAGCAAAAACAGGACATGCTAATGCAAAGGTATAAGTAATAGGCCCCCAATAAGAAGAACTAACTCCTGTAAACATCATAAAAATAATTTCCATAATTCTATCTACTACAATATAAATAGTTGCAAGAGTTAAAATATATGTTATAAAAGTATTCCTATCTGTTTTTAAAAATTTTAAAAATTTATCAAAATATTTCAAAATTTTCACCGCTTTCGTTAAATATAAATATCCACTTATATTATCCTATAAAAACAATAAAAAAACAAGGTTTTTTGTCAAATTTATGTTAAATTTTTATTATATAAATTAATATATTTTTACTCATGACATAAAAACGTTTGAATAAAAATAACAATATAAATATAATTAAATAATAGTAAAAATAAGGAAGTGCGTATATGTTAAAAAAAATAAAAATACAAAAAGAAAGCTTTATACAAGGAATAATTGCCATTATGTTTTCGCAAGTAATTATAAAAGTATCAGGATTAATATATAAATTATATTTAACTAATAAAGAGGGCTTTGGAGACGAAGGAAACGCCATTTATAGTAGTGGATTCCAAATATATGCATTATTACTTACTCTATCTTCTATAGGTGTACCAAATGCAATATCTAAACTAGTTTCTGAAAAGTTAGCTAAGGGAGATACAAAAGGAGCGCATAGAGTTTTTAAAGTAGCATTTGTAACATTTGCTTTAATTGGATTATGTGGAACTAGTATTCTATTTTTTGGAGCTCATTATATTGCAAATAAGCTACTTAGAATTCCAGAAGCAGAATTAACATTAGTGGCTTTGGCTCCATCTATTTTCTTTGTTGCTATTTCTTCTGTTATAAGAGGATACTTTAATGGTAGAGAGCAAATGAGTGTATCTGCAAAATCTCAAACTATAGAACAAATATGTAAAGCTTTATTAACAATTATTATTGTGGGTACAATTGCAACTATTTCTTCTTCAAATACTGTTTTAATGGCAGCAGGAGCAAACTTAGCAACAACTTGTGCAACATTTCTAGGCTTTACTTATTTATTTTCATATTATAGATTAAAAAGAAAAGAAGTATGGCAGGACATTAATTTATCTATTAATAGAAAAAATGAAAGAATAAAAACAATCATTAAAAATATTATGCTAGTTGCAATTCCTATTTCATTAAGTTCTATGTTAGTAGCAATTAGCAAAAATATTGATGCTTTTACAGTAGTAAGAGGCTTAGAGACGTTCCTTACAACAATGGAAGCAAAACTACAATATGGTATATTAGGTGGAAAAGTAGATACATTAACAGCTTTGCCATTATCTTTTAACATTGCTTTTGCTGTGGCATTAATTCCAGCAATATCAACTGCAATGACTAAAAGAGATATCAACACAGCAAAAAAAAGAATATCCTATTCTATATTGCTAACTATTTTAATAGGACTACCATGTACAATAGGAATGATTGTTTTTGCAGAGCCAATATTAAAACTACTATTTCCAAACGCAGCATCTGGAGTAACTGTACTACAAATTAGTTCATTAACTATTTTATTTACAATGCTAGAACAAACCTTAAATGGAGCTTTACAAGGAATGGGAAAACTAATTGTACCAATTATGGGATTGGGATGTGGTGTAATTATAAAATTAATTTTAAACATTATATTAATTCCGATTCCAGAAATAGGTATAAACGGAGCGGCAATTGCTTCGGTTGTATGCCACACAATTTCTTTTTGCATTTCGTTTATAGTTTTGAACAAATACATAAAAATAAGTTTAAGCCTAAAAAAATGCATAATTAAGCCAATAATTGCTACAATAATAATGGTTATATTCTCATGGAATATATATATTGACTTATGCAATACTAGCATAACATGCATGCTTGAGATAAATCCACAAAGAGTAGCAACAATAATTTCAATTATAATGGCTTTAATTATTTATATAATATGTATTATATTATTAAAAGTTCTTTCAAAAGAGGAACTATATATGTTACCCTACGGAGAAAAACTATATAAAATACTTTATAAATTTAGAATTTATAAATAGGCTTCAAATAAGGCTTTTTACATTAACTATATAATAAAAACCTACAGAACAAACAACTTACAAGAAAAATGTTAGAAAAAAGAAGGAATTTAGCTAAATTCGGCGAATATGTAATTGTAGATAAAAATCTACATAAAAATACAAAAATCTTATAGGAGGTAATTTAAATGAACAAAGCTGATTTAATTGCAGCAATAGCTGCAAAAACAGGAGACACAAAAAAGAATGCTGAAGCAACAGTTAATGCATTTGTTGAAACTGTTACAGGAGCATTAGTAAAAGGAGATAAAGTTCAACTTGTTGGATTTGGTTCTTTTGAAGTAAGAAAAAGAGCAGCTAGAAAAGGAAGAAATCCACAAACTAAAGAAGAAATCAAAATACCTGCATCAAAAGCTCCAGTATTTAAAGCTGGTAAAGCATTAAAAGATTTAGTAAATAAAAAATAAATTCTTTTATAAATCGTATGAATTCATATGTACACGGGTATTTTTTGCCCGTGTGTTTTTTTGGAAAAAAAATATAAAATATATTGACAAATTAAAATAAAGAGTAGTATAATAACAATTGTCAGTTCAAATTATGGAGATGTGGCGGAACTGGCAGACGCACAGGACTTAAAATCCTGCGGGCTTCAAATCCCGTGCCGGTTCGATTCCGGCCATCTCCACCAAATTTTATATTTTTTTTAAGATATTGTAAATTATCATACAATATCTTAATTTATTTCAAAGTATTGCAAATACTATCTTTTAAAGGTAGTATTTATTTTTTTGCCTATCTTAAAATATCATAAATTATCATAGAATATTTTGGCTTACTCCATTAAAACTCCATTAAAATTAATTTTCAATTCCATAAAAAAAATTCTTGCTATTCTTACAACCTCTTCTATTTCAAAAAGTGGGCTATTTTTACAATACTGTAATTTTACATTTTATATAAAACCTATTAGCAATGTACTAATAGAAGCAGTGTTATAAATAAAAAGTTTTTAAATACTTATATATAAACGTTTAAGGGCTATTTTTTTATTTGAAAGTAAGAGAAAAGTAATAATAAAGTAAGAATTGATATAACTTTTAGAAAACAAAATACAATAAAATAGAATGTTACAAAATTAATCAAATTAAAATATATAATTTTGCAACAATTCAAATACAACATATTTGAAAGGAGGCTGACATTATGGAAAAAGAAAATATTATATGGACTGTTCCAGAAGTAGCAAAATATCTAGGTTGTAATGTATCAAGTATTCGTAAATTAGTAAGAAACGGACAAATTCCTGTATGGAGAATACGGGAGCAAACTTAATTTTAGTAAAAATAGTATTGATAAATGGATTCAAGAACAAGAAACAAATAATTTTAAAACACAATAAAAAATTTAAGTATAAGAATTTAAAACGAAAGAAGGTGTACAAGTGAGAAAAGAAAAATTTTATACTACTTGCAATGAAGAAGCGGAAACACATATATGGACTGATTTTTATTCAGGACAAGTCATTGTTGAAACTAATAGAAAGACCACTTATTGCAGATTATTAAAAAAACTGGGAGAGCCTAACAAAAAAGAGTATGTAAAAGAAAAATTAGTAGGTGCAATATGGAAAGCTAATTTTGAAGATAAAGAAAAAGTAAGGCAAATTTTATCTAAAACAAATATTATAGGACAAGCAAAGGGAAAAGTTAAAGAAAGTGTTTAAACCCTATTTTTGTATTCCATAGAATAAACACATTGCTTATTTTAAGACAAAATTATAAAAAAACATAAAAGTATATATCAAATACATTAATTTTAAGAAATAACGAAAAGAGGTGTTGATTTATGGCATGAATAAAAATAAAAGAAGTAATAAAGAAATAATTGCAGAAAAACAAGCAGAAAAAGAGAAATTGGAAAAGGACATTGCAAAATTAAAGAAACAAGAAAACTTAAAAAGGACAAACAAGCAATCATGGAAAGGCGAAATTGGAGATAATTCATTTGTAATGCTTTACAGCACATTATACAATAGCACTGCTTATAGAGATTTAAAGCCCATTTCCAAAGACATTTACATAGGTATGGTATTATATGCAAAGGGCAATTTTATTACAGAATACCCTCATAGAATATATAAAAATATATGTTCAAAATCTACTTTTCAAACTTCTATTAAATCATTAGTTGAACATGGCTTTATTGATATAATATCAAGTGGCAAGTTTAATCATAGCCCTAATAAATACCAATTTTGTGATAAATGGCAAAAATGGAATGGAAACAATAACAAATAATATTTTATTTTTAGATGTGCTTTATAGTATGTATGAAATAATATATATTATATGTTCCTAAAAATTGAACAAGCAAAGGTTATTATAAAAATGTGTATTAACATTGAAGTTATAAACAAAATCATATTTTATGCTTGTATAAAAATTGAACAAGTAAAATTAAAAATGGACTTTTGATTGTTTAAAGATTGTGCAAGCATTGTTCAAAAATAAGACAAGTGAAATAACCTTATTATATATAAATATTAAATATATATATTTATAATATATGTGTAAAAGTATGTAAGAATAACTTATATAGATTATTTTTGCTATGTTATTATTTTATAAGCAAAATACAAATTGAAAAATGCTATATATCACAATAGCATTTTTCAAAAATAATTTATAATGTTTCGCCTGTTTCTTTATCTACAAATTCGCCTTTAAAATCACAATTAAGAGCATTTGCAATTTTAATAAGTTCTTTTTCTGTAAAATTATCACGTTTCATTTTACTATTAAAATTTTGTGGTGTTGTATCTAATTTTCTAGCAAGTTCCGCTTCTGACATATTGTTTCGCTTTATTAATGCTATTCTAATTTTTTCAGCCATTCCCATATATATTACCTCCGCTTCTAAAATATATTTATATTATAAACTTAATATTTTACAATGTCAATGAATAAATATAAAATATAAATTAAAAAGTTTATAAAAACTATTGACAAAATCAATAAAATAATTTATAATATAAATAAATACATTGACAAAATAAATTATAAAATTTATTAAGGAGGTTCTTTATGGAAAAATTAGAAGCGGAATATTTTTATAAAATCGAAACAATATTAGGACAAATGGAAGGCTTAAAAAATGTAGTTGGCTTATTATTAGACGAAACATTAGAAGCTACAGCAGAAAGCCTAAACATAGAAGAACTAACAACAAGATATACAGACAATCAGATAATTCTTAACATACTATTTGACTTAATGTGCTATCAAACACAAGAAACTAGAGAATTTGTAAATAGTCATATATAGACAAAGAAAGGAGGCTCATTATGGGAAGACGTGCAAATGGCGAAGGTAGTATTTATGCCACTATTCAAAAAGTAAAAAGAAAAAAGTTTGACACAAGAGGCGAATGTGCCATTTGTAGAGAATGTACTGACAGAACTCCATGCAATAACAGAATCGGTCATATAAAATGCGATAAGTGTAAAAATTGTAAAGAAGAATGTTTAAAGTATTGTGATAGATTTTATTGCCAAAAATTGAACATTGCCCAAATATCTGTAAAAGGCAAGAAAAAAACTGTTGGAAGTGATACAGCACAAAAAAATGCAACAGAAAAGAAAAATAAAGCTATTGCCAAAATTCAAAATGGAACATATCTTGATAAAAGCTCCATTACACTGTTTCAAATTGCTGTTGATATACAAGACGAAAAATTAAATAATGGAGATATAAACGAAAACACTTATGGAAGAAATCTTGAAAGTATAGAATACATTAAAAAAATACTTGGAGAAAACCTAAAAATACAAAAAGCAACTAGCGAAGATATTAAAAAGTTGTTAAGGTCAAAAAGAGATGAAGGAAAAAGTCAAAGCGACATTAACAAACTTTATAATATAGTAAATGCTTCTTTTAGAAAAGCTGTACTTGATAAAATAATTACCACTACAGATAACCCTATGAACTATATAGATATACCAATAAGCAAGAAAATAAAAAAAGAAGTAATTGCTTTTGAAGTAGAAGAACAAGCAACACTATTACAATACATAAACACACATACAATCATAACAGATACAAAATCGGCTTATGATGATACAACAGTAAAAAACTTAATAAGAACAGCTTTTTTGATAGGTGCAAGATGTGGAGAATTAGGCGGTTTAGACTATACAAAACATATTGACTGGGAACTAGAAAGAGTTGTTATAGAAAGAACACTTACAAAAAACAAAGAAAGAAAAATTGTTATGGGAGAAACTACCAAAACAGGAAGAAAAAATATAAAATCAAATAATAGTGCTACACGCTTTATACCCTTTGATGTATTTGATAAAGAACAGTTAATTGATATATTAGAAGAACAAGTAATTATTGCTAACAATAACCCTAGTAATTGTGAACATTTATTATTTTGCAAGAAGGACGGAAGCTATATTATACCTTCACAAATAAATCAAATCTTTAAAAGAGTATGCAGAGAAGCGGGAGTAAAAACAAATCTTGTAACTGGCTGTAATACACACATGACAAAGCATACATTTGTAACACGTGCCATTGAATCAGGTATGAGTTTACTAACAATTTCAAAGTTAGTTGGAACAAGCGTAAGAGAACTTGAAAAAACGTATGCTCATGTATTAGATAAGTTTATGAAAGTAGAACTTGAAGGACTTAGAAAACATTTAAAAAATAGTAAAATAATTGCTTTTCCTAAGGTAAAACAGGAGGCAAAATCTATATCGTAAAAAAATTGCATTTTATGTAAAATTGTAGTATAATAAGATTAGTAACATTTGTTGTTGCACCTTTGAAAAGGTAAACTTTCGGAGGTGCAAACCTCCGAACAATTATAAGGAGGATTTATCATGGCTACTAAGAAAGAAGTATATCGGGAAGTTTTTGTATCTCCATTTGAGAAGGACACAGAAGGCGATGCCTTGAAGGTATTACAGGCAATTCGGGAATGCCATTCTGCGATGTACGGCTGGGAGGAAATCAGAGGTTTTGTGGAAAAATTGCCGAACGGCAAATATCGTGCCGTAAGGGAACACGCAAAATACGCATGATTTTCTACAGAAGGGTGTATGTTTAATTGCATATGCCTTTTTGTTATATTTATTCTATTTACTTATGATAAATTAATATTATAAATTCCATTAAAACTCCATTAAAATAATATGAGTAATGGCTTAAACATGTACAGCACAGGCACTTATGAAATATCAAATTTGCTCATCTGCACCAATGACGTTTCTGTTTGAACTAATAAACAGAGTTGATACAAAATCAATCAGAAAATAAAATCTGGTTGATTTTTTGTTGGCCAAAAACAATATAAAAATTATCCAAATGGATGGATAATATAAATATATAAGATTAAATTACCAAAATTAGAAGAACATTGTAACATCATATACTCTCATAAAGACTACTTCTAACTATAATAATTTTCAACATCAGGAACTAACTCAAAATAGATATTTCCTATTTTTTCATTCAATTCTTTTGAACATTTTATTGTTATTTCTTTTAGCTGCATTATATCTACTATGTTATTAGGAACTTTAAAATAAATAGATATCCAAGTTTTTCTTCCTGTTTTTATAATATCATAATGTAAAATTTCCATATTATAATTTAATAAATGCTTTTCTATAATTTTTTTAATTCCATCAGTTAAAACTTTATTTGGTGCAAACAATAAAACACTGGTTATATTTTCTTTTAATACTTTAAATAATTCTGGTAGCATTACAATACTACTAATAATAACTACAACTTGATCAAAATATGGAATAATATTTTTGAAAATGGTATTTTCTAAAAATTGTATTACAAAAAACGCAAAAGCCATTCCAAAACTGTAAACCATATCAAATTTCCAAGCAATTACTTCTGTTTTTATTGTTGGAGAATTTACTTTTTTATTAAAGTTTCTTATTATTAACCATATAATTAAATTTCCTATAAATAGCATAAACTGGAACAAGGAGACTGCTATAATATCAATTTCTTTTCCGCCACTTAAAATTGAAATAATTGCATTTATAATTATACTTATATTAAGTGCTAAAATCATAAAAGTTTTAATTAATAAGAAAAATGATTCCAATTGTGAAAATCCAAATGGTTTCTTTTCAGATATAGGTGTGTTATATAATTTAATTAAAAACAATGTTAAAATTACAATTATAATATCTATTGAATCATACAATGCATCTGTTAACATAGCTTTTGAATCAGTTATTACTGACATAATTATTTCTATAATAAGCAAAACTATTCCAGCAATTAATGAAAAACAAATTGCCTCTTTTTCTTTCTTTTTTTCTTGCATAAGTTTCTCCTTACTTGTTATTTAAATAACAAATTAATTTTATAAATATCCTTTCTTACCTATTTTTGAAGTAAGCAAAAATTGCTTTATATTTATATTAGCTTAATTTTACAAACTCCCTATTTTTAAGTTTTAAAGTACCTTTGCTATTCTACTATATTACCCTAAATATATCAATTTACAAGCTATAATTTATATAAAAATTTGGAAAAATCGTATACAAATCATTTATAAGCAACAAAACTCCAATATAAATAAGTAAGAAGAAATATAATTTTTCTATTAAAATTTTAATTTATAAAACAAATAAACAGCATAAAAAGAACCAGAACACTAATTTACTAATTGTGTTCTGGCCTTACATACTCTCTTCCATTCGAAACCTCCTTATACAGTTTTTCTTATTTAGCTCTGCTTATAACTTAATCTTATCCAACCAAATAATTTACTTAACTTAAGTCAGAGAGCCAAAGGAAATAAAAGAGTACCTTTATATAAAAGACTTCGCCTATAAGAGCAAACCACTTGCTTCTTTAAGCTAATCTTATATACATTATACACTAAAAGACAGAAAAAGTCAACATAATATAGAATTATGTATAATTAATGGACGCAACCAAATTATGGCGCGTCCATTTACATTTAGGATGGAAATTGCATATGGTAGAGTTCGTCAAGAACGTTCTGCCTTGAGTCAATTCCGTACCGGTAAGATTCCAATAGGTCGGCAATTAACTCAACTTCAGAATTTTCTCCAAAGTACATATATACTTCGTCAATCAGATCCAACAAACTGTCATCGTTTTGCTTAAGCTCTAGATAGACATGTGATAACAAATTACGAATAACTAGTTTTTCAACCATGTTAGCAACCTCCTAATGTTTTATTGTTTGGAATATTACCATTGATAAATGAGATTATAACACACACATAAAATATTGTCAAAACTTTACGCAAATTCAAAAATCAAAAGCAAAAATTTTAAAATGAATATTGTAAAATTGTAAAAAGTATGTTAATATAATATCGTTATAAATAAAACCATTGACAAAGCAAAGTAACAAATAGAATATAATTAGAGAAGTAGGTCATTGGCTGAAAGCCTGCTAAAAAATATTTGCGAAATTTCACTTTGTAGGTCTTTTATTGAAATACAGTAGATAAAAGCGTTTGCTACGTTATAGCTTAAAAGAGAGATTAGTGAAAACTAGTAATTTAGGTGGTACCGCGAAAAAGATGTATTTCGTCCTATAAAATATAGGATTAAATACATCTTTTTGAATGTAAATTAAGAAAGGAGATATAAAAATATGCAAGAAAAAATTAAACAAATAGAAGAACTTGCAACAAAAGAATTACAAAATGCTAAAGACTTAAATATTCTAAATGAACTTAGAGTAAAATATTTAGGAAAAAAGGGAGAACTAACTTCTATATTAAGAAGTATGGGATCTTTGCCACAAGAAGAAAGACCTATTATTGGTGAGTTAGTAAATAAAACCAGAGATAAAATAGAAGAAAAAATAAAAATAGAAGAAAAAAACATAAAACAAAAAGAATTAATACAAAGCTTAAAACAGGAAAAAATAGATGTAACAATTCCAAGTAAAAAAGAAGAAATTGGCTCTCTTCATCCAATTACAAAATTAATTGATGAAGTTAAGGAAATTTTTATAGGACTTGGCTATCAAATAGCAGATGGGCCAGAAATTGAATATGCAGAATATAATTTTGACAAATTAAATACTCCAAAAGACCATCCATCAAGGGACTTACAAGATACAATGTACATAACAGACAATATTATATTACGTTCTCAAACATCTTCTGTTCAGGCAAGAATAATGGAAAAACAAAAACCGCCAATTAAAATTATATGTCCAGGAACAGTATACCGTTCAGATAGTGTAGATGCTACTCACTCACCAGTATTCCACCAAGTTGAAGGATTAGTGGTTGACAAAAATATTACTATGGCTGATTTAAAAGGAACATTAGAAATGTTTACAAAAACATATTTAGGAAATGATGTAAACGCTCGTTTTAGACCACATCATTTTCCATTTACAGAACCAAGTGCTGAAGTTGATGTTTCTTGTTTTGTATGCAAAGGAAAAGGATGTAGAGTTTGTAAAGAAGAAGGCTGGATAGAGATTTTGGGATGTGGTATGGTACATCCTAATGTATTAAAATTTTGTGGAATTAATCCAAAAGAATATACTGGATTTGCTTTTGGATTTGGTGTAGAAAGAATAGCTATGGCAAAATATGGGATAGATGATATGAGACTATTATATGAAAATGATGTTAGGTTTTTAAAACAATTTTAGAAAAATAGAATTTTAGGGAGGAAAATTATGAAGGCAAGTATAGAATGGTTAAAAGAATATACTAATATTCAAAAAGAACCAAAAGAGTTAGCAGAAATATTAACAATAACTGGTTCAAAAGTAGAAACAATAGAATCTAAAGGCAACGACATAAAAAATGTTGTAGTTGGAAAAATTTTAGAAATAAATAAACATCCAAATGCAGATAAACTAATTATTACAAAAGTAAATATCGGAAGTGAGATTGTTCAAATTGTAACTGGGGCAGATAATGTAAAAGTAGGAGACTTAATTCCAATTGCAAAAGATGGTTCAGAACTTCCAGGAGGAGTTAAAATAAAAAAAGGAATGCTAAGAGGAGTAGAATCTTGTGGAATGATGTGTTCTATTGGCGAGTTAGGCTTAAAAATCGATGATTATCCAAACCAAATAGAACATGGAATTATGATATTACCAAGTAGCAATGAAAAAGATATTGGTAAAAATATTGTAGAAGTATTAAACTTAAAAGAAGATATAATTGAATTTGAAATAACTCCAAATAGACCAGACTGTTTTTCTATAGAAGGATTAGGAAGAGAAACTGCTGTATCATTAGGAGAAACATATAAAAACCCAAGAAAAAATATTGATGAGCAAAAAGAAAAAGTTGTAGATAACATACATGGACTAAAAGTAGATATTATGGCACCAGACTTATGTTATAGATATACAGCAAGAGCAGTAGAAAATGTAAAAATTGAACCTTCACCTGAATGGATGCAAAGACGTCTAAGAGCTTGTGGAATGAGAGCAATTAACAATATTGTTGACATTACAAATTATGTTATGCTTGAAATGGGGCAACCAATGCATGCTTTTGACATAGATTCCATTTCAGGAAAACATATTATTGTAAGAAGAGCAAAAGATGGAGAAAAAATAACAACACTAGATAATCAAGAAAGAATTTTACATAAAAATAATTTAGTAATTGCAGACGAAATAAAAGCAGTTGCTGTTGCAGGTGTTATGGGAGGTCTTAATTCAGAAATTGAAAATTCTACACATACAGTAGTTTTTGAATCAGCTGTATTTTATGGTGGAAGTGTAAGAATTACTGCAAAAGAATTAGGTTTAAGAACAGAAGCATCTAGTAGATATGAAAAAGGATTATCTTCGGAAAATGCTTTAAGAGCAGTAAATCGTGCAGTAGAACTAGTAGAACAACTAAAAGCGGGTAAAGCAATTGAAGGAGTAATTGATGTATACCCAACCAAACAGCCTATTCACAAAATTGAATTTAATCCAGAAAGGATTAATAACTTGTTAGGCACAAATATTCCAGAAAAAATGATGAAAGAAATTTTATCAAAATTAGATATAAAAATAGAAAATGGATATGCCATTTCACCATATTATAGAATGGATTTAGAACAAGAAGCAGACTTAGCAGAAGAAGTACTTAGAATTTATGGATATGACAAACTAGGAAGTACACTAATTAACGCTGAAACAACTTTGGGAAGAAAAAACAAAAAACAAAAATTAGAAGATAAATTAAAAAGCTTATTAGTAAACAAAGGATACTCAGAAATATATACTTATGGATTTTTAAATGAAAAAGAACTAGAAAAAAGTGCTATTACAAAAGACGAAGAACCAATGAAACAATTAATTAAAATAAAAAATCCATTAAGTGAAGACTATACTGTTATGAGATTAAGTACTATCCCAAGTATGATGCAAGCACTATCTACGAATTATTTTAAAAAAAATATGCGG
Source organism: uncultured Clostridium sp. (assembly GCA_900554815.1). Classification (GTDB taxonomy): domain Bacteria; phylum Bacillota; class Clostridia; order TANB77; family CAG-508; genus UMGS1754. The sequence goes on along the minus strand of USIO01000006.1, from coordinate 39,282 downwards.
AGTAAAACTATTTGATATTTCAAGAACATATAAAAATACTCAAGAACAAATACAACAGGGGGTATTACCACAAGAAGACTATATGCTAACATTGGCTGGATATGGAAAAAATATGGACTTTTATACCATAAAAGGAATAGTTGAAAATATATTAGAAATTTCTTATGTAAAAAAATATGAAGTAATAAGTGTAGATACTTTGCGGAGCATATCATCCAGGAAGAACAGCGAAAATAACAGTTGGAAACGATACTATTGCTATTGTAGGGCAAATTCATCCATTAGTAGCACAAAATTATGGAATTTCTGAAGAAATATATTTGTCAGAAATATACGTAGACAAATTAGTTAAATATAGTAAAGAAGATACAAAATATAAAGAAACATCTAAATTTCCAGCAGTAGAAAGAGACATTGCTATTGTAGTTGATGAACAAATAGAAGTTGGTAAAATAGAAAAAGTAATAACAAAAAAATGCAAAAAAGTATTGGAAAAATTAGAATTATTTGATATATATAGAAGTGAAAAACTAGGAAAAGAAAAAAAGAGTATTGCTTATGCATTAACATTTCGCTCTAGTGAAAAAACATTAAATGAAGAAGAAATAAATTCAATAATGAATAACATTATTGAGGACTTAAAAAACGATTTAGGAGCAGAACTAAGAAAATAGGTAAAATTTATAAAAGAAAGTAGAAGTAACTAGGAGGTAAAAATGGATAAAATTGCAGTATTAATACCATGCTATAATGAAGCAAAAACTGTAAAAAAAGTAGTAGAGGACTTTAAAAAAGAACTACCAGAAGCCACTATCTATGTATATGATAACAATTCAAAAGACGGGACTGACGAAATAGCTAGGCAATCTGGTGCTGTTGTTCGATACGAGAAAAGACAAGGAAAAGGCAATGTAATTAGAACAATGTTTAGAGAAATTGACGCCCAATGCTATTTAATAGTAGATGGAGATGATACATATCCTGCAGAAAATGCTAGAGAAATGGTAAACTATGTTTTAAATGATAAAGTAGACATGGTAATTGGAGATAGGTTATCTTCTACTTACTTTAATGAAAATAAAAGATTATTTCATAATACAGGGAATATGCTTGTAAGAGGACTAATTAATTTGTTATATAAAAGTAATATTAGTGATGTTATGACAGGATATAGAGCATTTGGATATAATTTTGTTAAAACTTTTCCTGTTCTTTCAAAAGGATTTGAAATTGAAACAGAAATGACAATTCACGCACTCGACAAAAATTTATTTACTAAAAATGTTGTTGTAGATTATAGAGACAGGCAAGATGGAAGCCATTCTAAATTAAATACTTATTCAGATGGATTTAAAGTAATAAAAACAATTATAACACTATATAAAAACTATAAACCATTTTCTTTCTTTTCCATTTTAGCATTTTTATTAATACTAATAGGAATATTCTTTTTGCTACCAGTATTAATAGACTACTTTAAAACCGGACTAGTTCCTAAAATGCCTTCTTTTGTAGCAAGTGTATTTTTCTTTATTGCTGCAATACAATCTTTTTTTGGAGGCTTAATATTAGAAACTATTGTTAAGAAAAATAAGCAGGATTTTGAAATTAATTACAATAAATATATAGACAGATATAAAGACTTGCAAAAAAGATAAAAAATAATTTATAAAAAAATATTGAAAAAAAAGAAATAATGAAATATAATAATTAATGTAATGCATATAAGAAAGAGGGAAAATTGAAATGAATAAACGGAAAAACAGGGAAAATTGCAACTAAGATTATAGCTGGAATATTAGTTGCAGCAATGCTATTAGGTTCAATTATAAGCATATTATACTATATATTTGTATCCTAAATAAAGAGGGAAAAATGTTAGAAAATTTTGGAAAAATATTTAATAATTTTTATGAAAATAATATATTAGGATATATTGAACAATTATATAAATATCCAATTAAGTTAATACTTTTAATTTTGGATATTTCCATAGTTATTTTCTTAATATATCAATTATTAAAAATTGTAAAAGGAACTAGAGCTTGGCAACTGCTAAAAGGCATAGTATTTTTAATTATTATTACTGCTTTAAGTTCTATATTAGAACTTAAAATTTTAAACTATATATTAACATCTTTTATGACTTATGGTGTACTTATATTAATTGTAGTATTTCAACCAGAACTAAGAAGAGCATTAGAACAACTAGGAACTAACAAATTAAGTAAATATTTTGGAATAGAAAAAGATATTGCTAGCAAAACAAAAGAAGACATTTATAAAATTGTAATTGCAACAAAGGAATTGGCTAATACTAAAACAGGAGCACTTATTGTTATTGAAAGAGATATACAAATAAAAGACATTACAGATACAGGAATTGCTATTAATTCGGAAGTATCACCACAATTATTAGTTAATATATTTACTCCTAAAACGCCTCTACATGATGGTGCAGTAATTATTAGCCAAAATAAAATAAAAGCAGCAGCTTGTATGTTGCCATTAGCAAGTGACAAAGATATAGCCAAAGAACTTGGAACAAGACATAGAGCAGCAATTGGAATTTCAAAAGAATCAGACGCTATTGCTATTGTAGTATCAGAAGAAACCGGAAAAATTTCGTTAGCAAAAAATGGAACATTACTTATAGACCTAAAAGAAGAAGCTTTAAAACAAATACTAATTAAAAATATAGTTATTGCAAAATATGGAGAAGAAAATCCATACAAAATAAATAAGTTTAAAAATAAATTTAAAAATAAATTTAAAAAAACAAAGGAGGAAAGAAAAAATGAAAAAGGAAACTAAATTTAGTATTATTGTATTTATTGTAGTAGTTTTAGTAGCATATGTTACTTTAAGTTTTGTACCAGATGAAATGCTTGAACATTCAACAATAAATGGCTCACTACTAAGCTTTTTAGGAACAAGCGTGGTAAAAGCTATAGGAATGAGAGCAGTAGTTGCTGTTGCAATAGCATTAATTGTTACATTACTAATTAGAATAGTAGATACAGAAGAAAAAAACACAAAAAAATCTACTAAGACTGTAAAAAAAGAAACAAAAAAGGAAGCAAAATGAGGAACATAAAGCTAACAATTGAGTATAATGGAAAAGGCTTTAATGGATGGCAAAAACAGCCTAATAAACTGAACATACAAGGAGAAATTGAAAGAGCAATTTCTGAAGTAACAGGCCAAAGCGTTGAACTCTATGCATCTGGAAGAACAGATGCTGGGGTTCATGCTTTTTTTCAGGTAGCTAATTTTAAAACAGATTCTGCAATACCAGTTGAAAAAATGCCATTAGCATTTAATTCAAAACTAAAAAAGACAATTGTCATTAAATCTGCAGAGGAAGTTGACTTATCTTTTCATGCAAGATATTGTGCAAAAGGAAAAAAGTATCAATATGTAATAAACAATTCATTATGTGGAAGTGCTATTTATAAAGACTTAGAATACCATATTCCGGTGAGACTAGATGTTAAAAGAATGCAAGAAGCAATTAAACATTTTATAGGAGAACACGATTTTAAAGCATTTAAGGCTAGTGGCACAAGTAGTAAATCCAGCATAAGAACAATAACAAAAGCAGAAATAAAACAAACCAATGATAGAATTATTATAGAATTGACAGGCACAGGCTTTTTATACAACATGGTAAGAATTATATGTGGAACACTAGTAGATGTTGGATTACGGAAAAATAAAACCAGAAGAAATACCAAATATTATTAAACAAAAAGATAGGAAAAAAGCTGGAAAAACATTGCCACCATATGGACTATATTTAGTAGAAGTATACTATTAAAATAATTAAGTTGTATCTACCAATATAGTAACCAAAACAATATAGAATGAATAAAATATTAGTAAAGAAGATACAAGGAGGATAAATAATGAATACTTTACTAATATTTTTTGCTTTCCCAATTGCTATTATTATATTGTCTATAATCTTAGAAAAACTTTTAAACTGTCCACTAGCAGTTGCAGCGACCTTTTTTGCCATATTCTTAGTTATAACATTTGCAGTATTTGATGCAACATTTTTAATTGCTACAATTGCATATACAATATTAGCCTTTTTAACAGCAATAATAGTTAAATTTATATGTAATAATTTTATAACAAATAATACAGAAGAAAACAATACATGCAATAACGTTACTACAGTAAATACAACTTCTAATAATGATTGTAGCTGCAATTTTAGAAGAAGATTTTAGAATATTAAATGAAAAGCTCTTGACTTTTAACAATAATTTATAATAAAATAAAACAAAAGTTTGTTGAAGGAGAAAAACATGCCAGATTTTGTACATTTACATGTTCATAGTGAATATAGTCTATTAGATGGAGCAAACCGTATAAAAGATTTACCAATAAGAGCAAAAGAATTAGGAATGAATGCAATTGCACTCACAGACCATGGAGTTATGTATGGAGTTATTGACTTTTATAAAGCATGCAAAAAAGAGGGAATTAAGCCTATTATTGGTTGTGAAGTTTATGTCGCACCACGTACTAGGTTTGACAAAGACCCAAAATTAGATAGCCAATATAATCATTTAATTTTATTGGCTAAAAATAATGAAGGATATAAAAACTTAAGCAAATTAGTATCTTTAGGATTTACAGAAGGATTTTACTATAAACCACGTATTGACTTAGAAATTTTAGAAAAATATCATAAAGGCCTTATATGTTGTAGTGCTTGCTTAGCAGGAAGCCTACCATCATCCTTATTAAATGGCAAAGACGAAGAAGCAAAAAATATTGCTTTATGGCATAAAAATTTATTTGGAGAAGACTATTATTTAGAACTACAAGCTAATTATTTAAATGAACAGGCCCTTGTTAACCAAAAATTAGTAAAATTAAGCCATGAATTAAACATACCACTTGTTATTACAAACGATTCTCATTACTTAAAAAAAGAAGATGCCTACAACCATGAAGTATTACTTTGCATACAAACAGCAAAAAAAATGTCTGATCCAGACAGAATGAAATTTGAAACAGACGATTTTTATTTAAAAAGCCCGGAAGAAATACAAAGGTTTTTACCTAATATTCCAGAAGCTTTAGAAAACACAGTAAAAATTGCACAAAAATGTAATGTAGAATTCGAATTTGGGCATACAATATTACCAAATTATGAAGTCCCAACAGAATATAAAACTCATTATGACTATTTTAAAAAACTATGTGATGATGGAATAAAAAAAAGATATGGAAACAATCCATCTAAAGAAATAATAGACAGAGCAGAATATGAAATAAGTGTTATTCAAAAAATGGGATATATAGACTACTTCCTAATTGTGTGGGATTTTATTCACTATGCAAAAGAACATGGTATACCAGTAGGACCTGGACGTGGATCTGGTGCTGGTTCAATTGTTGCATATGCTATTGAAATTACAGATATAGATCCAATAAAGTATAACTTGCTTTTTGAAAGATTTTTAAACCCAGAAAGAATTAGTATGCCAGACTTCGACGTGGATTTTTGCTACGAACGAAGACAAGAAGTACTAGACTATGTTACAAGAAAATATGGAAAGGACCATGTTTCTCAAATTATTACATTTGGAACTATGTCAGCAAGAATGGTTATACGAGACGTAGCAAGAACATTAGATTTTCCTTATGCAGAAGCAGACAAACTTGCCAAGATGATACCAAATGAATTACACATTACAATAAAAAAAGCAATGGAACAAAATAGAGAATTAAAAGAACTTTACGAAGATGACGAAAATATAAGAAATTTATTAAATATTGCTATGGCACTAGAAGGGTTACCTAGACAAGCATCAACCCATGCTTGTGGTGTTGTTATTACAAAAGAGCCAGTTGTAGACTATGTTCCTTTATATGTAAGAGATGAAAATATATCTACTCAATTTATTATGACAACATTAGAGGAATTACGGACTCCTAAAAATGGATTTTTTAGGATTAAGAACACTAACTGTTATTGCAGATGCTAAAAAATTAGTAAAAGAAAATAGAGGAATAGATGTTGAATTTGACAAAGATATGAATGACCCTAAAGTATATAATTTATGGGCAAGTGGAAATACTTCTGGAATTTTTCAATTTGAAAGTCAAGGTATGACTAACTTTATGAAAGAACTAAAACCAGATAGACTAGAAGATATTATTGCAGGAGTTTCTTTATATAGACCCGGGCCAATGGACCAAATACCAAGATATATAAAAAATAAATTACACCCAGACAATATTGAATATACACATCCAGCATTAGAACCTATTTTACATGTAACTTATGGTTGCATGGTATACCAAGAACAAGTTATGCAAATTGTAAGACAATTAGCTGGCTATTCTTTAGGCCGTGCAGATTTAGTAAGAAGAGCTATGGGAAAGAAAAAGCTAGATGTTATGGCAAAAGAAAGAGAGTATTTTATTAATGGACAAACAGATGAAAATGGAAATATAATTATTCCAGGATGCATTAGAAATGGGATTGACGAAATATCTGCCAATAAAATTTTTGATGAAATGGCAGAATTTGCAAAATATGCATTTAACAAATCCCATGCAGCAGCATATGCAGTTGTTTCTTATCAAACAGCTTATTTAAAAGCATATTACCCAGAAGAATTTATGGCAGCAACTTTAAATAGCTTTTTAGGAAATTTAGATAAAGTACCAGAATACATTGACGAATGCAAACGCCTTGGAGTTGAAATTTTAAAACCAGATATTAATAAAAGCGCAACAAAATTTATAGTAAATAATAATAAAATTAGATTTGGATTAGGTAGTATAAAAAATGTTGGAATTGGAGCAGTAGAGGCTATTGTTTTAGAAAGAGAAAAAAATGGAACATATAAAAGTTTTACAGATTTTTGCGAAAGAATAAATGGAGAAGCGGTTAATAAAAAATGTATAGAATCATTAATTAAAGCAGGATGTTTTGACGAATTTGAACAAACAAGAGCTACATTGCTAGCATCATTTGAAAACATTCTAGAGACTATATCTAATTCAGAGAAAAAAAGCTTAAAAGGACAAGTTAGTATGTTTGAACTAGGGACTATGCAATCAAATATGGAAGAAATAAAATACCACTATGAAATATGCAAAGAACTACCAACAAAAGAATTATTATTTATGGAAAAAGAAATGTTGGGAATTTATATTTCTGGACATCCACTCGAAGATATAAGAGAATCTATTTTAAGTGATTCTAATATTAATTCTTTGCAAATGCACCATATAGAAGAACAAAATTTAAAAGATGGACAAAATGTAACATATATAGGAATTATTAATTCTATAAAAAAGAAATATACAAAAAACAATACAATTATGGCATTTGTAAAAATAGAAGACTTATATGGAGTATGCGAAATTATTGTATTTGACAGCTGCTACCAGAGGAACAATGGAATTTTAATTGAAGATGCAATAGTAAAAGTTGAAGGTAGATTATCTATTAGGGAAGATGACGAACCTAAAATAGTAGCAAATAGCATTTCTGAGTTCACAAAACAAAGCAAAAAAGTATTAAATATAGATATAACTAACCTACCAGAGGAAAGTAAAGACAAATTAAGAGGTTTTATTAAATTCTTTTCAGGCGAAAGAAATAATATTGCTATTCAAATAAAAAATGGACAAGACCTAAAACCAGCAGGAACAATTAAAATAAATAAAGAAATATTAGAAGAACTATATGAAATTGTTGGAGAAGAAAACGCAAAAATAATAGAAGTATAGTAATAAAATAAAATTTACCTCCATATAATGTACAAACTATAGGAGGTAAAGCCAATGATCTATATAAAAAACTTAAATTTTGCAAGAGAAATTGCCCAAAATAATTTTATTTACAAAACTAAAAAAATTTTTAATATTATTACACAAAAAAACATACGGAAAACATACAATATTAATTTTGCCATTTGAAACAGATAAAAACCACAAAAAACTAAAAAAAATAACTAATAAACTTATTCAAACTTCACGAACTAATGTGGTTTTATCCAAGGATTTATATAAAATAGAAGAATTTAAAAACCAATTATACAAGAAAAATTCTAATATATTAAATGGAAGATGGCTATGGAATTATTTATTAGAAGAGTCTGTTAATTACATATCAGAACAACAAGAGATTCCATTGCAAGAACAAGAAATTACAATAATGGCAAATGAAAATTTAGAAGTAAACCTAAAAAATATTATACAACTGTCACAAAAAGTAAAACACATGAATATAGTAACAAATAATATTAATAAATTTAAGCCAATAGAAGAATATTTATATAATAAATTAGGGATAATGATAACTATTACAAATAATAAGAAAAAAGCATTAAAAAGAACAAATATTATAATTAACTTAGACTTTACAGAAGAAGAACTAAACCAATATTCTTTACCACATAAGGCAATTATTTTAAATATAAATAAAAATATAAAAATCTATTCTAAAAAATTCGCAGGAATAAATATAGTTAATTATAAAATAAAATTACCAAAAGAATATATTGAACTCTTTGACCAGTATTATATTTTAGAAGAATTTGATCATAATATTTTATACGAAAGTATGCTATATGCAAAAGATAACTATGAAAATATTGCACTAAAAATTAAAGCAAATAAGAGCAAAATAGAGTGTTTTATAGGAAATAATGGAATGATACAAAGTAATGAATATAAATTTTCACAATAAATTCATATAGAATACTTGACAAAAGCAAAATATTAAACTAATATTAGTAAACAAAGTAATAATATAAAAAATAAAAGAAAAGGCAATCCCATAAAGGAAGGCTTTTTCTACTATATACTTGGAGGTAGACAAAGTGGAAGAAAAAGAAATTTTATTAACACAAACTGGTTATGATAATTTAGAAAAAGAATTAGAAAATTTAAGAACAGAAAAAAGAGCTGAAATTGCAGAGCGTATTAAAGTTGCCTTAGGATTTGGAGATTTATCTGAAAATTCAGAATATGATGAAGCAAAAAACGCACAAGCAGAAAATGAAGTAAAAATTGCTGAACTTGAAAACAAGCTTAGACATGCTAAAATTATAGACGAATCTGAAATCGACACTAAAACAGTACAGGTAGGAAATACTGTAAAATTACTTGACTTAGAATATAATGATGAACTAGAGTATACAATTGTTGGTTCAACAGAAGTAGATTTAGCACAAAATAAAATATCAAATGAATCTCCAATTGGCACAGCTTTAATAGGAGCAAAGAAAAACCAAGAAGTAGAAGTTATTGCACCAGCGGGAGTAATGAAATATAAAGTCTTGTCAATTAAAAAATAATATAAATCATATTTATTTTATAATACTTCAAACTGCTATAGTTTAAAGTATTAACTATTTTTTTGTAATATTAATACAAAAAATAACAAAATAGTTGAAATTTTAATTATTATGTTATAAAATAATAAACAATGTTAGACTAGAAATAGATTAAAAAAAAACCTCTTTTTGAGGAAAATTTTTTAATCTATTTTTTGTTAATATAGATAAAATTTAATTTAATAAATTTTTGAAAGGGGAAAAAATGAAATATATTTTTGTTACAGGTGGAGTGGTATCAGGACTTGGGAAAGGAATTACAGCAGCATCATTAGGAAGACTTTTAAAAAATAGAGGTTATAAAGTAACTATACAAAAATTTGACCCATATATTAATGTAGACCCAGGAACAATGAGTCCTTATGAACATGGAGAAGTTTTTGTTACAGATGATGGAGCAGAAACAGACTTGGACTTAGGTCATTATGAAAGATTTATAGATGAGAACTTAACCAAAAATTCAAGTATTACAACAGGAAGAATTTATTCAAATGTTATAGAAAAAGAACGTAGAGGAGACTATTTAGGAAAAACAGTGCAGGTAATACCACATATTACTAATGAAATTAAAAAAAATATTTACAGTTTTGAAAACAGCAATATAGACATAGTAATAACAGAAATTGGGGGAACTGTTGGAGACATAGAAAGCCTACCATTTTTAGAAGCAATTAGACAAGTAGGAATAGAAAAATCACGTACAGATGTAGTTTATATACATGTTACACTATTACCTATTGTAGCAGGTTCTAATGAACTAAAATCAAAACCAACACAGCATTCTGTAAAAGAATTACAATCATTAGGAATAAAACCAGATATTCTAGTTTGCAGATCTGAATGCATAATTGAAGAAGAAATGAAAGAAAAAATTTCCCTTTTTTGCAATGTAAGAAAACAAGATGTTATTTCTAATTTAACTGCTGATAATTTATATGCTGTACCATTAAATTTAGAAAAAGAAGGTTTAGCAACTGCAGTCTGTGAACACTTAGATTTACAAAATACAAGATCAGAAAATAAAACTTGGGAAAAAATGATAGCCAATATTAGAAAAATAGATAAATCTATTGCAATTGCAATTGTTGGAAAATATGTTAAATTACATGATTCATATTTATCTGTTGCAGAAAGTATAAAACACGGAGGATTTGCTAATTGTGTGAATACAAATATTGACTTTATTGATTCATCAAAAATTACAAAAGATAATGTAAAAGAAATTCTAAATAAGTATGAAGGAATTGTAGTTCCTGGAGGATTTGGGAATAGAGGAATTGAAGGAAAAATAGAGACAATTAAATATGCAAGAGAAAATAAAGTACCATTTTTAGGGATATGTTTAGGGATGCAAATAGCAGTAATAGAGTTTGCTAGAAATGTACTAAAACTAAAAGATGTAAATTCTATGGAATTTGATGAAACAACAAATAATCCAGTTATTCACATTATGGAATATCAAAAAGGAATAACAAAAAAAGGAGGAACAATGAGGCTAGGAGCATATCCTTGTAATATAAAAAAGAACACACTAGCATATAGTATTTACAACAAAGAAAAAATTTCGGAAAGACATAGACACCGTTATGAATATAATAATGACTATAAAGAACGTTTTGAAGAAAAAGGGCTAATTTGCTCAGGAACATCACCAGATGGAAAACTAGTTGAAATCATTGAACTAAAAAGTCATCCATTTTTTATTGCAAGCCAATTTCACCCAGAATTTCAATCCAGACCAGATAGACCAGCGCCACTTTTTGCAGAACTAATAAAAGCTGCTAAAAACAAAAAACGGATAATATTAATTTACATTAATTTTTACAAAACTTAAGATGGTGTGTGAAAACACACCATCTTAAAGTAAGTATTCTAAGATTTGAACAGCATTTGTAGCAGCTCCTTTTCTAACATTATCTGCTACAATCCATAAATTAATTCCAAAAGGCACACTAAAATCTTTACGAATTCTTCCCACAAAAACAGAATCTTTTCCTGTTACTTCTGTGGGAATAGGATATATGCTATTTTCAAAATCATTTTTAACAACTATTCCTTCTGAATTTTCTAATGTTTTTATTAAATCTTCCAAGTCAAAATTTCTCTCGAATTCTATATTAATTGACTCACAATGACAATTTACAATTGGCACTCGAACAGCAGTTGCAGTTATTTTTAAATTAGGCTTATGTAATATTTTTTGCGTTTCTTGTATTATTTTAATTTCTTCTTTATAATAACCATTATAATTCGGAACATCAATTTGTGGTAAGCAATTGTTAAAAATAGGATATGCAAACTTTTTACTGGCCAGCCCAATTGTTGTATTTTCTAATTCAGCTAATCCTGCCTGCCCAGCTCCAGAAACCGCCTGATAAGTAGAATAAACAATCCTGCGAATTTTATATTTATTATCTAATGGTTTTAATACAACAACAGCTTGAATTGTAGAACAATTAGGATTAGCAATAATACCATTATGATTCACAATATCAATAGAATTTACTTCTGGAACAACAAGAGGCACAGAATTATCCATTCTAAAAACACTACTATTATCAATTACAATACATCCATTTTTAACTGCAATTGGAGCAAATTTTTTAGAAACTTCTCCACCAGCACAAAAAATTGCAAAATCAAAACCGTTCATCAAAAGACTTTTCGTTTAATTCTCGAACAATATAATTTCTATGTATTAAACATATCTCTTTACCAGCAGACTTATTAGATGAAAATAATGTATATTGCAAATCAGGAAAATCTTTTTCCTCTAATACTTTTAAAACAGTTCTACCAACTAAACCAGTGGCACCTACAATTGCTAATTTTTTCATTATACTAATCACCTCACATAAAGTAAATATATTAACAAAAATAAAAAATATGAAAAAATAACAATACATATTATTATATTTAAAAAAGATTTACAAATATTTTATAGAAAAATTTGATTTTTAAATAAAATGAAAGTTGAAAAAAATAAAATTATGTGATATAAGTAAAACAAAATATAGGGAGGACATTTTGGAGAAAAATATTAAAGACTTTAATCTAGAACAATTAAAACAAGAATTAGTAAAACTGGGAGAAAAACCTTTTAGAGGAGAGCAAATTTTTCAATGGATATATAAAGAAAAAGCAAACACTTTTGATGACATGACTAGTTTATCTATAGAATTAAGGAATAAACTGAAGGAAAATTTTACACTTAACCAATTTAATATTTTAAAAAAACAAGTATCAAAAGATGGCACTATTAAGTATTTATTTGATGTACTAGATGGTAATGCAATTGAAACTGTTTTAATGCAATATAAATTTGGGAAAAGTATTTGCGTTTCTTCTCAAATTGGATGTAAAATGGGATGTAAATTTTGTGCATCAACAGGAATCGAATTTATCAGAAATTTAACTTCAGGAGAAATAGTAGAACAGATTTTAAAAGTAGAAAAAGAAGAAAACATTAGGGTTTCTAATGTTGTGTTTATGGGAATAGGAGAACCATTAGACAATTATGAAAATGTTGTAAATGCAATAGGAATTATTAACAACTCTAAAGGATTAAATATTGGAGCAAGACATATTAGTATTTCAACAAGTGGAATTGTACCTAAAATATACAAATTAGCAGATGAACAACTACAATGTACTTTATCTATTTCGCTACATAGTGCTAATAATAAAAAAAGAAGTGCTATGATGCCAATTAATAAAGTTTATCCAATTGATGAATTAATAAAAGCTTGCCAATATTATATAGAAAAAACTAATAGAAGAATTTCTTTTGAATATGCATTGGCAAAAGAAAATAACGACAATATAGAAGATGCACACGAATTGGTAAACTTATTAAAACGGAATGCTAGCACATGTAAACTTAATACCAATAAATAAAATTGAATATGGAACATTTAATAAAAGTAGCAATGAAAATATTATTCGATTTAGAGATTATTTAAACAAAAATGGAATAACTGCAACCATTAGAAGAGAATTAGGCTCAGACATTGATGCAGCCTGTGGACAACTAAGAAGAAAAAACCTAAAAAATGAGGTGAATAAATGAGAGTATTTGCAAAAAGTGATATAGGAAAAGCTAGAAATATGAATCAAGATAATTATTATATACCACAAGAAGATGACAAAATTCAGCTATTTGTTTTAGCAGATGGCATGGGTGGATATAATGGTGGAGAAATAGCAAGTAGTTTGGCAGTACAATCTGTTATAATTTATGTTAAAGAACATTTTTCTAGCATACAATTAAATAAGGAATCTATATTGGCATTTATTAAACAGACTATTGAATATGCTAATCAAGTTGTGTATAATAAATCAAGAACATTTCCGGAATTATCAGAAATGGGAACAACTTTAGAAGTGTGTATAATTTATAATAATAAAGTTTTTATAGGCCACGTAGGAGACAGCAGGGTATATAGGATAAGAAAACAATTTATTAGACAACTTACAATTGACCATAGTTATGTTGAAAAACTAGTAAGAGATGGAACAATTACAAGACAAGAATCTTATACACATCCAAAAAAGAATATGTTAACAAAAGCATTAGGTTGCGACGAATCTATTCAACCAGATGTAATGGTAAAAGGATTTTTAAAAGATGACATCCTTTTAATGTGCTCAGATGGATTAACAAATCTTGTATCAGAAAACGAAATCTATGGTTTGGTAGTTACAAATACTAAAACTGCTGTGGATAATTTAATTCAAAGAGCAAATGATAATGGAGGACTAGACAATATTACTGTGATTATAATAGACAATCATTAAAAATTAAATAAAATAAACTGAAGAGAAATTTGACATAAATATTAAGGAGAGATTAAAAATGAATTTTGAAGGAAGATTATTAGGGAATCGATATGAAATTTTAGAAAAAATTGGTATTGGTGGAATGGCAACAGTATATAAAGCAAAGTGCCATGTGCTTAATAGATATGTTGCAGTTAAAATATTAAGAGACGAATTTACAACAGATGCTGAATTTGTAAGAAGATTCAACACAGAAGCACAAGCAGCAGCAAGTCTAACCCACCCTAATATTGTATCAATTTATGATGTAGGAAATGAAGGAAACATTTATTATATTGTTATGGAACTAATCCAAGGCAAAACATTAAAAGAGATTATTACAGAAGATGGTGCACTACCTTGGAAATGGTCAGTAAATGTAGCAATACAAATTGCATCTGCTTTGGAAACAGCACATAGAAATAATATTATTCACAGAGATATTAAACCACATAATATTATTATTACAGAAGATGGAGTAGCAAAGGTAACAGATTTTGGAATTGCAAAAGCAGTATCTAATTCTACAATAACGGCATTTGGAACTACAATTGGATCCGTACATTATTTTTCGCCAGAACATGCAAGAGGAGGCTTTACAGATGCAAAATCAGATTTATATTCATTAGGAGTTGTTATGTATGAAATGCTAACTGGGAAAGTACCATTTGATGCAGATACTCCAGTATCTGTTGCATTAAAACACATGCAAGAACAACCTATTGAACCAATTAAAGTTAATCCTTTAATTCCAATTGCTTTAAATAAAATTATAATGAAAGCAATGCAAAAAGATCCAAACTTAAGATATCAAACAGCAACAGAAATGCTAAGAGACTTAAAACAAGTAAGTAAAAATCCAGACGGCAATTTTGTCGTATTAGATAAATACCCAAATGATTTTCCAACACAAAAAATCAACACAGTTTACGAGAAAAAAGTAAATGATACAGAAAAATATGAAGGAGAAAGAAAAACTTCAAAAAAACAAAATAAATTAGTTGCATTCTTTAACAAACATAAAGTATTAAAAGTACTTGCAATTATTATGGCATGTATTGCAATTTTTGTTTTAACAATGGGAATTACTATTGCTATTTCAAATGCTAATAGGCCAAAACAAGTACAAATTCCAAACTTAATAGGCAAAACAATTGAAGAAGTAGAAACATTAACAAAAGAGGCAAACATAAAATATGAAATAATTGCAGAAGAATACAGCACAGACCAAGAAGCTGGAAAAGTAATAAAACAAGAACCAAAATATGCAGCTAACTACCAAGTTTTAGAAAACAGTACTGTAAAAATTACCATAAGCAAGGGCGTTGAATTAACTAAAGTACCAAAAATAGCCGGAGAGAAAAAAGATACAGCAATTACAATGTTAGAAAATGCTGGACTAAAATATGAAATAAAAGAAGAAAACAACGATAAAATTGAAGCTGGTGTTGTTATTAAACAAGAACCAGAACAAGACCAAGAAGTTGCAAAAGATAGTACAGTTATAGTTTATGTAAGTTTAGGAACAAATAAAGTACCTGTACCAGACGTATTAGGAAAAACAGAAGAAGAAGCCAAAAAGCTAATTGAAGACTTAAAACTAAAAGTAGTAGTAAAAACAGGGGAAGACACAACAAAATCAAATGGTGTAGTAATAAAACAAGATATAGATAGTGGAACACAAGTAGAAGAAGAAACTACAATTACTATTACAGTAAATAAACTACCAGAAATTAAAAGCGGAACTGTTAATATTAATGTAAAACAATTAACTGGATATACTCCACCAGAAGTTCCATCCAATACTGCTGGAGGCAACTCAACAGGAGAAATAATAGTAACTCCTAAAAAGGTTGAAGTAGTAGTAAAAGTAAATGACGAGATTTTTTACCAAGAGTCTCATAGTGAAGACACAGAGAAAGTAGTAGCTACAATAGAAGGAATAGGAAATGTTACAATAAAAGTACTAATTGATGGTGTCGTAAAAGCAACAAAATCTCTAGACTTAAATGTTAACAATACAATAAACATTCCATAAAAACTAAGGGATAACTTATAGGAGCGAACGAAAAACGTACGCTCCTATAAACACATTTTAAAGGAGGTAAAACACATGGAAATATCAACATCAATTTTATCTGTAAAAAAAGAAAATGCAATTCAAACATTTTATAATTTAGAAGTAGCCAAAACAGACTATTTCCATATTGATGTTATGGATGGAAAATTTGTAGAACAAAATACAACTGAAAACATGTTAGAATATGCAACTACTATTAAGCATATATCTAACATACCACTAGATATACATTTAATGGTTAAAAAACCAATAGAACAAATAAAAAAATATATACCGCTAAATCCAACCTATATTACAATACACTACGAGTCATTTAAAAATGAAAAGGAATTAGAAGATACACTTTTATACATTAAACAAAATGGATGTAGAGCAGGAATTTCTATTAAACCTAATACTCCTGTAGAAAAAATATATTCCTATTTAGGAAAAATTAGCTTAATTCTTGTAATGACAGTAGAGCCGGGTTATGGAGGACAAGAACTAATAACAAATACAATTTCTAAAATTGATAAACTTAGTAATTATATAAAAGAAAATAAATTAGACTGCTATATAGAAGCAGATGGTGGAATTAACTTAAACAACATTAACCAACTTAAAAGCTCAGGACTAGACATTGCTGTAGTAGGTAGTGCAATAATTAATTCTAACCATATGAAAGAAACAATAGCAAAAATGAAAGCTCAATAGAATTATGTGTAACAAAAAAGAAATGGATTAATACTTTCCATTTCTTTTTAATTTGTATTTACTCATACAACAAAATTAAATTATATTTTATTCTTTTATAATGTTTTCAGATGTTTCTTTTTTAGTAAAAATAGAGAATGCAAACAATCCTAAACCAAAAACTGTAACAATAGCACTAATTATAGAACCAATATAATAGAATGGGATTGATGTTAATGCCCATACTATTGTTGCGACAAGTATAATAGCTAATAAACTATGTGCTTTTCCAAGGAAACTTACTTTACTACCTAATAAACTAGCAATAGCAATAATAGCTAATGTACTAGCAAGTGATAATGGAATAGAACATAATAATGCAATAATAAATGCTAATGGAGCACCAATTATTGTTAATAATAAGAATAAAGATGCTAATAAAGTAATTGCAATTATAAGCCAAGCAAGAATACCAATGCCTAAAGTTATGAATGCATTTTTATGAATAGCATTTTCTGCTTTTTTTACAAAGTGTGGAGCAAATAATAGCAATAAACCAAATACTAATAATGTAAACAAAATTGTTGTTACCCAGCTTATTACGTAATCAGTTACAGTTTTAGAAGTATAATTAAAAGCTTCTCCTTCTTTTCCTGCTGAATAGTTAATACTTCCATTCACTACTCCTTCTGGAACTGTAATAGCAGTAGCTGACTCATAGTTTAAGTTACCATAAATAACAGTTCCTTCTCCAACAGTCAAATTTCCAACCTTTAGATAAGTATTTCTGCCAATATCAGCATTTGTTAAATTAATATTTCCAGAAATACTCCTCATATCTCTTAAAATAATTCCATCGTCATTAACATCTAACTTTTGAGAAATAGAATATAAATCGCAAACAATACCATCTATAGTAATGTTTTCAGCAATAACAAAAAGATTTCCGTAAATATAACCTTCTTTAGTTATATTTAAATTTTTAGCAACAACAAATGCATCTCCGCCAATTTGACCACTAATTGTTACCTCATCGCCAAAAAGATAGGCATTTCCATCAATTAAATTACTTACTTCGATAGTATCTTCAAACTTGTATAAATCATCCGAAACCAATTCTTCATAATATGTTTCATCTGAAGTTTCTGTACTTTCATCAGTAGTATTTTGCTCATCAGAAGTAGTAGTTGTGTTTTCCTCAGGATTTTCAGAAGTTACATTAACATTCTCAACAGTAGAATTTTCTTCTGCTCTAGGTTCAATGTTATTTTCAGTTGTAGCAAAAGAAATACTACTAATTAATACAACCAATGCTAAAATACAAGCAAATGTCTTTAGTTTTTTCTTTAACATAATAAAATCTCCTCCCATATATTTAATAAAGATAATATATATCCTTAGGAGGGGTTTGTCAATTAAAAACACAAAAAAAACACAATTAGTTATTAATTTATTAAATTAATAACTAATTCGGTGTTTTTACATTACTTTTTCACAAAATAAGCACAATCTTTACTAGCTGTATAATTTTGTGGATTTACATTTTCTAAAGTACATTTTCCATCTTTTTGATATTTACATGGGGAAGTACAATTAATATTCGTCAAAACGAACCTCCTTAAAACAAAAAATCTAATAATACCTTGAAAATATTATTAGAATAAAATAAAAATTTATACATTTTTACAATATTTTTTAATTGGACAATCTTTACACTTAGGATTTCTTGCAGTACAACAATTCCTACCATGCCATATTAATAAATGGTTAATATCTCTCCAATACTTTTTAGGAAAAATTTTAAGTAAGTCTTTTTCTATTTTTTCAGGTTCTGATTCTTGCGAAAAACCAATTCTATTACTAAGTCTTTTTACATGTGTATCTACAGCAATACCAGAAGGTATAGAAAAAGCTTCCAACATAATAACATTAGCGCTTTTTCTGCCTATACCAGGAAGACTCATTAATTCTTCCATTTTTTTTGGCACATTTCCATCAAAATCTGTTAATATTTTTTTACTACACTCTTTAATATTTTTAGCCTTATTTTTATAAAAACCGCATGGATGAATTAATTCTTCTAGTGTTTTTAAAGGAATAGTAGCAAAATCTTGTGGAGCAGAATAGGAACTAAAAATAAAAGGAGTTGTTTTATTAACTCTTTCATCTGTACATTGTGCAGAAAGCATAACTGCAACAAGCAACTGAAAAGGAGTTTTAAAGTTAAGACTACATTTTGCTTCAGGGTAAGTTTTTCTTAATATTTTAACTATTTCTACATTTTTTGAAACCATGATATCACCTTTTTTACATAATTTAATATAATATAATAAGATTTAAGGAGGTAATATATTATGTTTGGAGCATTAAAGAAAACTTTAGCAGTATGCTTAATTGGGTTTGGACTAGGAATATTGTTTGTTATATTACTTCCAATAACAGGCTGGCTGTTTACAATAGGAGTATGCTTGGTTTGTGTTGGATTAGCGTGGCTTGCATGTTAAAATAAAAAATAAGGAGTGAAACCATATGACAGTAGTAGTAAAAAAAGTACCTAAATTCTTAAGAGGTTTTGTTAAATTTATATTTCGTATTAAAGACTAAGAATAGGTACATAATTTGTACAATACAAAAAGAGCAAGATTTGGAATATACCCAAATCTTGTTTCGCTATGCTTTATTAACTTTTCCAGAACGTAAACATTTTGCACATACTCTAATTTTTTTAGGTTGACCATCAACAATAGTTTTAACTGTTCTTAAATTTGGTTTAAATGTTCTAGTGGTTCTTTTACTTATATGAGAACGAGTAATACTTAATTGATTACCAAAACTAACACCTTTATTACAAATTTCACATTTTGCCATGATATGCACCTCCTAAATTGATAACTAATTATGACTGCATATAAGTTTACCACAAATAATAAAAAAAAACAAGAGATTTTATGAAAATTAAACAAGTTTGTAGAGTACCAACTTATAGGGTATCAGGGGCTAGTAAAAATGGTAGAAGAAAGAAATGTGCCATTAGAGTGGTCTCGAGGTGGACTTAACAATATTTAATAAAAATAAAATTAAAGTTTACTTGTTTGATGTTACAAAATATGGTATAAACATATTAGAAGGTGAAATAATGGTTAATTTAAAAAAATCTGTACAATATATTAAAGGAGTTGGACCAGCAAGAGCACAATTACTAGAAAAATTGCGGTATACATACTTTAGAAGAATTAATTACATATTTTCCAAGAGAATATGAAGACAGAAGCAAAATAACAAAAATTGCAGATACAATAGATGGACAAGAAACTTTAATAAAAGCAACAATAGTTTCAAAATTGACATCTATTCGTATTGCAAATGGAAAAACACTACAAAAATTAATTGTAAGAGACGATACTGACGTATGTCAAATTACTTGGTTTAACCAACCATATTTAAAAGATAAATTTAAACTAGGAGAAAACTATACTTTCTTTGGAAAAGTACAAAAAAAGTATAATAAAATAGATATAATCAGCCCGGTATATGACTCAGAAGAAACATCTAAAAATACAAAAAAAATTATTCCAATTTATCCACTTACATATAACCTTTCTCAAAATGCTATTAGACAAATTATAGAAAATGGGTTAAATGAAGTAGAAAATTTAGAAGAAACAATGCCAGAATACTTGCTAAATAAATATAATTTAATGGATATAAACACAGCAATACATGAAATCCATTTGCCTAATAGTTTTCAAACTTTTAACAAAGCCAGAAATCGCCTAGTATTTGAAGAATTATTTAGTATGCAATTAGCTTTACTAAGTTTAAAAAATGAATATAACAAAAATAAAGAAGGAATTTGTTTTTCTAAAGAAATAAAAATGTCAGATGTTATTTGCAAATTGCCTTTTTCATTAACAAAAGCACAATTAAAAGTTCTAGAAGAAATAGATAAAGACATGGAAACTCAAAAACCAATGAATAGACTTTTACAAGGGGATGTTGGATCTCGGAAAAACAATTGTTAGTATGATTGCCTCATATAAAGCAGTAAAATGCGGATATCAGGTAGCTGTAATGGCACCTACTGCTATATTAGCTGCACAGCATTTAGAGAGTTTTAAAGAAATTTTAAAACCTTTTGGAATAAGATGCGAATTGCTTGTTAGCAGTATTAGTAAAAAAAATAAAGAAAATCTATTAGAAAAATTAAAAAATGGGGAAATCGATATTCTAATAGGAACACATAGCCTGCTAGAAGAAAATGTTATTTTTAAAAATTTAGGATTTGTTGTAACAGACGAGCAACATCGCTTTGGCGTAAGACAAAGAAGTACTATCGTATCAAAAGGCGAAAATCCAGATGTGCTAGTTATGACTGCAACTCCTATTCCTAGAACATTAGCATTAATTCTATATGGAGACTTAGACATTTCCATTATAGACGAATTGCCTCCAAACAGAAAAAAAATTGAAACATATGCAGTAACAAAAGGAATGGAAAATAGAGTAAATACTTTTATAAAAAAACAAATAGAACAGGGCAGACAATGCTATATAGTATGCCCGTTAGTAGAAGAAAACGAAGAAATTAATGCAAAATCTGTATTACAATTAGCAGAAAAATACCAAAAGGAAATTTTTCCAGAATACAAAGTAGAGTATTTACATGGAAAAATGAAAGCAAAAGAGAAAGACCAAATTATGCAAGAATTTAAAGAAGGAAAGATTCAAATTTTAATTGCAACAACTGTAATAGAAGTTGGCGTAAATGTTCCTAATGCCAGTATAATGATAATAGAAAACGCAGAAAGATTTCGGCTTAGCAGCACTACACCAACTAAGAGGTCGAGTGGGAAGAGGAAAATACCAGTCATATTGTATATTAAAATATCATGGAACAACAGAAATTATTCGCCAAAGAATGCAAGTAATGCAATCAACTAATGATGGTTTTATTATTTCGGAAAAGGATTTGGAATTACGTGGAACAGGAGAATTTTTTGGAACAAAACAACATGGATTGCCCGAATTTAAAATTGCAAATCTTTTTCAAGACATAGAAATATTAAAAGGAGTACAAAGTTTAGCTATTCAAATTATAGAAAAAGATCCAAAATTAGAAAAAGAAGAAAATAAAAAACTAAAACAAATAATAGAAAATAAGTTTAAAAATAGAATTGAAATATAGCTTAAGATTTAGCAAACTAGTAAAAAATACTTGAAAAAATAGCAAATATAAGGTAAAATTAGAAAAACAAAAAGTGGTGAATATTATGGCATTTTTAAAAATATTAGGAGCAATTTTAGCAATATTAGGAGTAATATTAGTATATGATGCACGTCCTATTACAAGAAGAATATTCGGATTTGGGGATCAAAACGAAGCAAGCATGGGAATGAAAATAATAGGATTTGTTTTTGCAACAGTTGGAGGACTATTAATTTATTTTAATATGTAGAAATACTAACTTATATAAAAAAGCTAAATTACTTTATATCGTGTAAAATTGTAAAAACAATTTTTTCGATAAGAAAGGGGATATCATATGTTGGACAAAAAATACAATGCAGAGGAAAAAGAAAAAAAATGGATGGACTATTGGAAAGAAAATAAAATTTATGAATTCAAAAGAAATAATAAGGAAATATATTCTATAGATACTCCACCACCAACAGTTAATGGGAAAATACATATAGGGCATATTTTTTCATATACACAAACGGAAATGCTAGCAAGATATAAAAGACTAAGAGGGTATAACATTTTTTACCCATTTGGATTTGACGATAACGGACTACCTAGTGAAAGATTAGTAGAAAAAGAACAAGGCAAAAGAGCACATGAAATTGGGAGAGAAGAATTCTCAAAATTATGCTATGAAACAACAGATAAGTACGAGGCAGAATTTAAAGAACTATTTAGCAAAATGGGTGTAAGCACAGACTGGGATATTCATTATAAAACAGTTAGTCCTTCAACTATAAAAATAAGCCAAACATCATTTTTAGAGTTAAAAGACAAAGGACATTGCTACCATAAAGAAAGTCCAGCTCTATGGTGCAATGAATGTTTAACTTCAATAGCACAAGCAGAATTGGAAACAAAAACAGTAAAAACTACTTTTAACTATGTTACTTTTAAAACTGTTGAAGACAACGAAGAATTTACAATTGCAACAACCAGACCAGAACTATTGCCAGCAATTGTTTGCGTATTTGTTAATCCAGAAGATAATAAACATAAGCAACTAATTGGAAAAACAGCACATATTCCAGTAATTGATGTTGAAGTTCCAATAATGGCAGACGAAAAAGTAGAAATGGATAAAGGTACAGGAGTAGTAATGTGTTGTACTTTTGGAGATCAAACAGATATTGAATGGTGGAAAAAATATAATTTGCCATTAAAATATATATTTACTGAAAATGGAAGAATAATTAATAATGTTCTTAAATATGGAGGACTAAAAATTAAAGAAGCTAGGAAACAAATAATAGAAGATCTAAAAGAAGGTGGATATATAGTAAAAATAGAAGAACTAGAACATGAAGTACAAACACATGAAAGATGTGGAAAAGAAGTAGAATATTCAGTAATGAAACAATGGTTTATTGATATTATGAACCATAAAGAAGACTTTATAAAAATAGGGAACGAAATAAAATGGCATCCTTCTTATATGCATTCAAGATATGACGAATGGGTTAATAACATTGCCTGGGACTGGTGCATATCAAGACAAAGGTATTTTGGGGTTCCATTTCCTGTATGGTATTGCAAAGATTGTGGAGAACCTATTTTTGCAAGTAAAGAGGATTTACCAGTTAACCCATTAGTTGATTTACCAAAAACTAAAAAATGTCCAAAATGTGGCTGCAAAGAATTTATACCAGAAACAGATGTTATGGACACATGGGCAACATCTTCTGTAACTCCTCTAATAAATATGAGATATGGAGAAAAAGAAAACTTTGAAGACATATTAAAACCTATGAGTCTAAGAACAAATGCAAGTGAAATAATAAGAACTTGGGATTTTTATACAATAGTTAAAAGCTTTTACCATTTTGGACAAAGACCTTGGAATAATGTAATGATTTCTGGATTTGTTATGGCAGATAAAGGAGAAAAAGTTAGCAAAAGCAAAGGAAATAGTAAGCATGAGCCAATAAATTTAATTAACCAATATTCAGCAGATGTACTAAGATATTGGGCAGGAACAGGAAGACTTGGTACAGATATTGTATTTAGTGAAGAAACATTACTACGTGGAAAAAAATTGGTTAATAAAATTTGGAATGTTTCAAAATTTATTGAAATACACTTAACAGACTATAAAGACAAAGAATTTAATAATTTTGAATTTATTGATAAGTGGATATTAGGTCGCTTTCAAGAAATGGAGAAACAATTTATTAGTTATTTAGATGAATATGAAGTTGGATTGGCATTAAATGCACTAGAAAAATTTTTCTGGGAATTTTGCGACAACTACATAGAAATTGTAAAACATAGACTATATAGACCAGAAGAATTTGGAAACATTCCAAGATATAGTGGCCAAAAAACAATATATATATTATTGTATAAGCTATTACAAGACTTTAGCATATATTTCCCATTTATAACAGAAGAAATATTCCAAGAATTATATAATAATAGTAAATCTATTCATATTACAGAAATTAAAGCTTTAAACTATAACTTTGAAAAAGAAGTTGAACTAGGAAACCAAATAATACAAATTATAAGCCAAGCCAGAGGAACAAAAACAAATAATAATGTATCTTTAAAAACTCCTATAAAAAATTTATCACTAGGATTAAACAATAATCTTAAAAGTGCAATTGATAATGCGATTAAAGACTTTAAAGCAACATTATTTATAGAAAACCTAGAAACAAAACAAATAGAAAAAGGTTATGAAGTATATAACTTAGAATTAAACCTAGAAGAAAAAGAAGATAATAAATAATAAAATAACAACTGTGAATAAAATTCACAGTTGTTATTTTATTGAAATTTATATCCATTCACCATATTTTTTAATATATATTTTCTTTGCAAACATAGCCAATATACAATATAGAAATGTTACAAAAAATATTAATGCAATATATTGCCCTGCAATTGGAACTAAACCAATTAAACTTCCAAAAGGTGTAAATGGTACAATAATACCAACAAATATTAACAATATAGAAGAAAAATATACCATTTTATTAGCATTACTTTGTATAAAAGGTATTTTTGCAGTTCTAATAATATGCATACCAACCAAGTTAGAAACAATACTATAAGAAAACCAAATGGTTTGAAAAATTGCTGCTTCTCTAACGCCGAATATAAACCATAATGAAGCAAAAACAATTAAGTCAAAAATAGAACTAACTGGTCCCATAAATAGCATAAAATTCTTTAAACTTTTTATATCCAATTTTTTTGGCTTACGCACAATTTCCTGATCTACATCATCAAAAGGAAGAGTCATCTGCCCAAAGTCATACAACAAACCTTCTACTAACAGCTGTATAGGTGTTTCTGGCAAAAAAGGGAGGGCAACACTTGCAACAATTACAGATAGTACTTCTCCAAAATTAAAACTGGTTGCCATTTTAATATATTTCATTAAATTTGCAAATGTTTTTCTTCCTTCTGCTACACCATCTAATAAAACATTTAAATCCTTTTCTAATAAAATAATATCAGCAGACTCTTTTGCAATATCAACAGCAGTATCAACAGAAATGCCAACATCTGAATTTGTTAAAGAAGGACTGTCATTAATTCCATCCCCCATGTATCCAACAACATTTCCCTGCTCTTTTAAAAGCCTTATAATTCTTGCCTTTTGTATAGGAGATAATTTTGCGAAAATATTGTTTTTTCTAATTAACCTATGAACAGCCAAATCTGATAACTTGTCTAGCTCACTTCCTAGAACAATATTTTTAGATTTAATATTTACCTTATCACAAATACATTTTGTAACTTCTGCATTGTCACCTGTTAATACAATAACACGAATACCAGACCTATTCATTCTTTCCACAGCTTCTTTAGCACTTTCTTTAGGGGGGTCTAAAAAACCAATAAAACCAATTAATATCATATTTTTTTCATCTTTTATTTCAAAGTCATAACCAGGATCGTTACTGTATTTTTTACAAACTGCAACAACTCTTAAACCTTCTTTATTTAAATTTTTACTAATTTTTTGAATATTTTCTTTAATTTCTTTAGTTAAAGGAGAAACTTCGCCTTTATATTCTACAGTAGAAGAAATACTTAAAATTTCTTCTACTGCACCTTTTGTAATCAACTCATCTTTTCCATCTTCATTTCTTACAGCAACAGATAAACGTCTACGTGAAAAGTCAAAAGGAATTTCATCTAATTTTACATATTTACTGGTTAATTCTTGCATATTGTATTCTATTCCACGATTAATAACGGCTTCATCTATATTACTTCTTAGACCTGTTTGTAAACTAGCATTTAAATAAGCATATTTTAAAACGCCAATGTCTTCATCTCCTTTAATGTCTAAATACTTTTCTAAAACAATTTTATCCTCAGTTAAAGTTCCTGTTTTATCTGTACATAAAATATTCATAGCACCAAAGTTTTGAATTGCATCTAATTTTTTTACAATTGTTTTCTTTTTAGACATTTTAATAGCACCCTTTGACAAACATGAAGACAAAATAACAGGGAGTAACAATGGAGTAATTGCAATAGAAATTGCTACTGCAAAAGTAAATGCTGTTACAATACTGTGTTTTGAAAAATTAAGAATAAACACTATAGGAATAATTATTAACATAAAACGAATTAATAATTTGCTAATACTTTCAATTCCCTTTTGAAAAGCTGTTTTTGGTTTACCAGAACTTAAGGTATTAGCAATCCTTCCAAAATATGTTGAATCAGCTGTTTTAATTACTACACCTTTTGCACTCCCAGAAACAACATTAGTTCCCATAAAACAAATAGTATCCAAATCGGCAATACTGTCTAGCTCTTCAGGACTTACTTGAGACTCAACTAATTTTTTAACAGCTTCTGATTCTCCAGTTAAAGAAGCTTGTCCAACATATAAATCTGTTGCTTCTATAATTCTTAAATCAGCGGGAATCATGCTACCAGCAGAAAGAACAACAACATCTCCAAGTGTTATATCTTTAATTGGAACCTGTATTTGCTTTCCATCTCTTATAACATGACAAGTTGTAGCAACTAATTCTTTCAATTCATTAGCAGCCTTATTAGAACGATACTCTTCAAAAAAATCTAATAAAGTACTAGCTGCTACTAAAATAGTAATAACAATTATATTAGCATAACTAGGTGTTTGTGGTAAAATTATATCTGTATAAGACAACAATAAAGTAATTCCTAATAAAATAATGTTAAAAGGAGTAAATAAACTCTCTAAAAAATAATGATACCATTTTTTAGGTTTTGCCTGTTTTACAACATTCAACCCTAATTGCTTTAAATTATATTCTGCTTCTGCTGCACTAAGCCCATTTTCCTTAACATTATATTTTTTTATAAATTCGCTTTTAGATAACAAACATTCTTGCCCATATAGTTCTGAAACATTTACATCATCTTTTACATTTGGCATTAAAATAATCATCTCCTTTTATTTATATAAAATTCTATATCATTATACCACAACAAAATATAAATAAAACAAAATAATAAAAAAATTTAAACTGAATAAAAAAGGCACTAGTATGACATTTAAAATTGAATTAAGCTGTTTTGAAAAATTAATAAAATAAAAACCAAAAATCACTTTACATAAACAACTTAATAATATATAATTACTTTTAATAAAGGGTAGTTCCCTTAAATTAAAAGGAGGGAGAACATGTTTTACATCCAAACCTGTGTCTACAATGATGCCACCAAGAACCCACTCTACACAGGGAATCCTCAAGAGGTGGAAAAACTTTCTGAAGGAATAAACATTCTAAAAGATGGACAAACCTTTCAAGTGTCGGACAAAACCATTCTTGCAGTTGAAGTGGAAAATGAAAAACTTCATATTTTCTTCATCAACCAAGAAGGAAAAGAGGTAAGTGACATTATATTTGAAAATATGAAAGAACTTGAAGTAGAAAAAATCATTTCAATTCTTTCCATCAAATATAATGGGGGATTTACCGCAGTTACAACAAAAGGAGAGTCAAAAGGAAAGTTCTTTTCTGTCCTTAGAAGAGAGGAAGAACAAGACATCATAGGGGAAACAGATGACGGAATTGAAATCTTAGCTAGCATTCATGACCGGCCCTAGACCTCCAAAGAAGAGAAAGCTTTGCTTTCTCTTCTTTTATTTATTTTTACAAAAAGGTAATAAAAACGTAAACAAATTGTAATAGCAAATTCGTAGTTTATATAATATAATTTTCTATAAATAATAATATTGTCTCTAAAATAACTAAAAGAGGTGAAATTATGATTATATTAATTGGAGAAAGTGGTTCAGGTAAAACAACAATATTAAATGAACTAGTAAAAAGAGGATTTCAAAAAGCAATTAACCATACAACAAGAAAGAAAAGGGATAAAGAAGAGCAAAACGATGAATACCTTTTTGTTACAAAAGAAGAATTTGAGCAAATGTGGACAGATGGAAAACTATTACAAAGAGCCGAATTTAATGGGGAGTATTATGGAATTTCCGTAAATTCATTAAAAGATAATGTTGTATGTATTCAAATTCCTGACTCAGTTACAGATGTAAAAAAAAGAGCAAAAGAATTTGGAATGCAAAATATGAAAATTATTACATTTTATGTACATGTCCCTGCAGAAGAAAGAACTAGAAGAATGTTGGCAAGAGGAGATAGCATAGAATTAATACAAAAGCGTTTGGAAATTGATAACAAAAAGTTTAAAAATGCTAAAGATGTTGCAGATTATGTAATAGAAAATAAAGTATTAGAAAATGCACTAAACGAAATTCTTGAAAAGGTTTGACAAAACACAAAACCCATGTTATAATACTTACCTGTAAGCCGCTTAATAAAGGTAACTAAATGCTAACTATAAGTTAGCTACCTATATAAAAGGTTAGCGAGTATACAAAAAAGGGAGGTGCTTTCATAATGTATGCAATAATTGAAAGTTGCGGAAAGCAATACAAAGTAACAGAAGGAGACATTGTATTTTTTGAAAAATTAGAAACAGAAGTGGGAAAAAAAGTAACTTTTGATAAAGTTATTTTAGTTAGTGAAACAGAAGGAAAAGTACAAATTGGAAATCCTTATGTAAAAGGTATTAAAGTAGAAGGAAAAGTAGTTTCACATGGTAAAGGCAAAAAAATAATTGTTTTCAAATATAAGGCAAAGAAAAATTATAGAAGAAAACAAGGACATAGACAACCATATACAAAGGTTGAAATTACAGGAATTAAAACTTCAACAGCAAAGAAAACAGTTGCAAAAGAAAAAGTAGAAGAAGTTGAAGCATAGTTTTAGAATTTTAAAGAATTGTAAATAGAGACTATAAAACGAAAGGAGTGAAAATAATGGCACATAAAAAGGGTGGCGGAAGTACAAAAAATGGTAGAGATAGTGAGTCTAAACGTTTAGGTGCTAAAAGAGCTGATGGACAATTCGTTTTAGCTGGTAATATTTTAGTAAGACAAAGAGGAACTAAATTACATCCAGGAATAAATGTTGGAATTGGCAGTGATGATACTTTATTTGCATTAAAAGATGGAAAAGTAAAATTTGAAAGAAAAGGAAAAGACAAAAAACAAGTAAGTGTTTATCCAACAGAAAAAGTAAAAGCATAAATTTAGTAAAATCTAGCAAAACTTAAAAATTTGCTAGATTTTTGTATTTATATAATGTATAATATTTCATATTAATTAAGAAAATATAATTTTTTAAATTATTTATAGAGATAGGAGTTGCCAACGATGGAAAACAAAAAACGTATTTTAACAGGAGATAGGCCTACAGGTAGATTACATATTGGACACTATTTTGGTTCTTTACAAAAAAGAGTAGAATTACAAAATAGTGGTTTATACGATCCATATATATTAATTGCAGATGTTCAAGCTTTAACAGACAATTTTAATAACCCAGAAAAAGTTAGAAAAAATGTAAAAGAAGTAGTACTAGACTATTTGTCTGCTGGTATAGACCCTAAAAAAACAACAATATATATTCAATCTATGATACCAGAAATTGCAGAACTAACAATATTTTATTCTAACTTAGTAACAATATCACGACTACAAAGAAATCCAACTGTTAAAACAGAAATTGCACAAAAAAAAGAACTATTTGGAGAAAGTGTTACTTATGGCTTTTTAGGATACCCTGTTAGCCAAGCAGCAGATATTACCGCCTTTGAAGGAGCTCTTATTCCTGTTGGAGAAGACCAATTGCCTTTAATTGAACAATGCAGAGAAATTGTTAGAAAATTTAATAGTATTTATGGAGAAGTATTAATAGAACCAGAGGCGGTGCTTTCTAGTGGAAAAAGAATAAAAGGCTTAGATGGAAATGAAAAAATGGGAAAATCATTAGGAAATGCTATTTATTTATCAGATAAAGAAGAAGAAATTAGCAAAAAAGTAATGGGAGCATTAACAGACCCACGGTAGAATAAGAAAAGATGATAAAGGAAACCCAGACATATGTATGGTATATTACTATCACAATTTGTTTAGTAGTAAAGAAGAATACAAAACAGTTTGCCAAGAATGCAAACTAGGTAAAAGAGGTTGTGTTACTTGTAAAAAACAATTAATAAATAATATTGTTAATTTTTTAAAACCTATGCAAGAAAAAAGACAATATTATGAACAAAGACCCGAACTTATAGAAGAAATTTTAATGGAAGGAACTAAAAAAGCACAATTAGTTGCAAAACAAACCATGAAAAAGGTAAAAAAAGCAATGCAGTTGGATTATTTTGAAGGAGAGAAAAAATGTTTATAGATTATACTAAAATTAGTGTAAAATCTGGAAACGGTGGCAATGGTGCAATTAGTTTCCATAGAGAAAAATATGTAGCTGCTGGCGGACCAGATGGAGGAGATGGAGGAAAAGGCGGAGACATATACTTTCAAGTAGATCCAGATTCAAATACATTAATAGATTTTAAATATAATAAAAAATTTAAAGCCAAAGATCGGAAAAAATGGAAGCGGAAATCATTGCTCTGGTAAAAGTGGAGAGGATTTGTATATTAAAGTACCAAAAGGAACAGTTATTAGAGATGCTAAAACAAATAAAGTAATTGCAGACCTTTCACAAGATAACCAAATAGAACTTGTATTACCAGGAGGGCATGGAGGAAAAGGAAATTCTCATTTTGCAACATCAACAAGGCAAGTTCCAAGATTTGCACAAGATGGAGAAAAAGGAATAGAAAAAGAACTTATTTTAGAGTTAAAGCTATTGGCAGATGTTGGACTAGTAGGATTTCCTAATGTAGGCAAATCTACACTTCTTGCTATGGTTACTTCTGCAACACCTAAAATTGCAGATTACCATTTTACAACATTACAACCAAACCTAGGTGTTGTTAAAACAGAATATGGAGATAGTTTTGTAATAGCAGATATTCCTGGAATTATTGAAGGAGCAAGTAAAGGAATTGGACTAGGCTTACAATTTTTAAGACATATAGAAAGAACAAGATTATTACTACATGTTATTGATGTTTCTGGATCCGAAAACAGAAGCCCAGTTGATGACTTTTATAAAGTAAATGAAGAATTAAAAAGTTATAGTCCCAAATTAGCTACAAGAACGCAAATTATTGTTGCAAATAAAGCAGACATAATGCAAGATGAGACAAATTATAAAGAATTAGAAAAAATTGCTAAAAAAAATAAAATAAGAATTTTTAAAGTTTCTGCAGCAACAGGAGATGGAATAAAAGAATTATTAAAACAAGTAAATGAAACTTTAAAAACTTTACCGAAGGAAGAACCAATAGAAACCGAGAAAAAAATAGTTTATAAATTACAAGAAGATACATCAAAATTTGAAGTTATAAAAGATGAA
Source organism: uncultured Clostridium sp. (assembly GCA_900554815.1). Taxonomy (GTDB): domain Bacteria; phylum Bacillota; class Clostridia; order TANB77; family CAG-508; genus UMGS1754. Next base: position 7,290 of record USIO01000006.1, on the reverse strand, counting down.
GAAACATTTATAGTAAAAGGACCAGCTATTGATAAAATCTTGGGTAGAACAAACATGGCAGATAATGAATCTTTGTTTTATTTTCAAAAATGTTTAAGAGAATATGGAATTGAAGACGCGTTAAGAGAAAAAGGAGTAAAACAAGGAAATATAGTTAAATTTGGAAATTGGGAATTCGAGTGGTATGACTAAAAATAAAAAAACATAAAAAAGATAAACTTTTGTTTGACAAACATATTTTTTTATGATAGCATATAAGAAAAGAAAAATAGGAGTGATGTTTAGTGAGAAAAAAAAATCCTAATGAATTAAATAAAAGAGAGAAGGCAATTTTAAAATTTATTAAAAAACAAATTAAAGAAAATGGCTATCCACCATCAGTTAGAGAAATTGGAAAAGCAGTAGGACTTAAATCAACAGCTACTGTACACGGATATTTATCAAGCTTATCTACAAAAGGCTACATTAAAAAAGAAACACAAAAAGGAAGAACACTAAAGCTATTAAAAGGAGGAGCATATGAACAACAGACCAAAATAGAAGATAAGCCATTTTATAGCGGAAAAGAAATGGTAGAAGTTCCTGTTATTGGAAAGATTACAGCTGGTGCTCCGATTTTAGCTGTTGAAAACATAACAGATACATTTCCGATTCCAATTGATTTTGTAGGAAACAGTGAGAGCTTTATGCTTACAGTTAGAGGAGAAAGCATGATTGAAGCAGGAATTTTAGATGGAGACTATATATTAGTAAAAAAACAAAATGCAGCAAATAATGGAGAAATTGTTGTAGCATTAATTGATGATGAAGCTACAGTTAAAACTTTTTATAAAGAAAAGGATCATATTCGCCTACAGCCAGAAAATAGTACAATGAATCCAATAATTGTACCAGATTGCCAAATTCTTGGAAAGGTAGCAGGAGTATTTAGAAAAATATAAACTAATAAAATTTATAAAATATTACTTATACTAAAAAATAAAAGTCATTTTTGGCTTTTATTTTTTAGTATTTAAAACATATTTTTTTGAATAAAAAATTATAATATGAAAACAATATAATAAAGAATATAAAAGGAGAGTTTTATTAATGAAAGAAAAAAAGGAATGTGGAGAAGATGCTACAAAATATGGAGAATTTGTATGTTCTGCTTTTCATTGGCTTTTACCGGAAAAGCAAAAAAAGCAAACTAAAAAAATGGAAAACATGACTAATAAAAACAATGAAAAAAGTAGAAATACTTAGAAAAAATAAGAGATATAGAGAAAATACAACGAAAAACATTAAAAATTAAGGAAAATAGTATTAATTTATAATTGCATTAAATAAAATCTATGTTATAATATTTAACGAAAGTCAAAGAAAGTCAAAGTCAGAAGGGAGAAAGCTAATATGAGAGTATCAGATATTATAGAAGAATTTATTAAAGATATGTTAAAAGAAGAAGACTTTATAGAAATACAAAGAAATGAACTAGCAGAACATTTTAACTGTGTTCCCTCTCAAATTAATTATGTTATATCAACTAGATTTAGACCTTCACAAGGATATTATGTAGAAAGTAGAAGAGGTGGACGGAGGCCATATTAAAATAAAAAAAATAAATTCTAATATGAATGATTACTTTATGCATATAATAAATAATATTAATGAACAAATAACAAGTAATGAAGTAGATATTCTAATTAGCAATTTACTTTCAGACGATATAATTACAAAACAAGAGGCAAAGTTCTTAAAAGTAGCAACTAGTGATAATGTTTTAAACTTACCTCAAGAAATTAAAGACAAAGTAAGAGCAAATATTTTTAAGAACATGCTTTTAAATTGTAACTTTTTAGATGAATAAATTATAAAGGAGTGTGGTTTTTATGTTATGCGAAAATTGTAACGAAAACGAAGCAAATGTTAGATATACACAAATTATTAATGGAGTAAAAAAGGAAATGAACTTATGCGAAGAATGTGCACATAAGTTAGGAGTTGGTGAAATTAACATTAATATGCCAATTGATTTTTCAAATTTCTTTGTGGACTTATTAAATGAATATGAAGACTCTGGATTTATGCCAACTTTAGCTTTGCCAAAAGTACAAAAGTGTGACAAATGTGGATTAACTTTTGATGATTTTATTGAAACTGGAAAATTTGGATGTGATAATTGCTATAGAGCTTTTGAACAAAGAATTGACCCAATTTTAAAAAGACTACATGGAAATAGCAATTATGTTGGAAGAAGTGTAAAAAAAATATCAGCTAAAAATGAAATTAACAAAACAAAAGAAAAACTGGATTCAAAAAATGAAAAAATAGAACAATTAAAAAAAGAGTTAAAACAAAAAATTAAAGAAGAAAAATATGAAGATGCAGCTAAAATAAGAGACGAAATAAAAAAACTAGAAAAATAATGAAAGGAGAAAGAGTCTATGTATAATTGGTATTTACAAAGTGGAAAAGATTCAGATGTAGTATTAAGTACAAGAATTAGATTAGCAAGAAATTTAAGTAATGTTCCTTTTGTATCTAGGTTTGCCAAAGAAGAAGCAAACCAAATACTAGAAAAAATAGAAAATATTACTCCTAGTTTAGGGTATGGACTAAAATTTTTAAGACTAGATAAAATGGACACAATTACAAAATTAAGTTTAATTGAAAAACATTTAATTAGCCCAGATTTTGCTGTAGACAAAGAAAAAACAAAAGCAATTTTAATTAATGAAGAAGAAAATATTTGTATAATGGTTAATGAAGAAGACCATTTAAGATTACAAGTAATTTCTGCTGGACTAGAGTTAGAAAACTCTTTAAATTTAGCTATAGAAATTGATAAAAAGTTAGAGTCTTTAGTAAATTATGCTTTCTTAGATAAGTATGGTTTTTTAACAGCATGCCCTACTAATGTTGGTACTGGATTAAGAGCTTCTGTAATGATACACTTACCTGCCTTAAGCTTAACGGGAAATATTAAAAAAGTGTTAGAAGCAGTTAATAATTTTGGAATGAACATTAGAGGAGTCTATGGAGAAGGAAGTAGGTCACAAGGGAATATTTACCAGATTTCTAATAAGCAATCTTTAGGAATTTCTGAAGAGGAAATTATTAAAAATCTAAAAGCAATAACTGATAGAATTATTGAACAAGAAAGAATGGCAAGAAAAATATTAGGGAAAAATCAGATTGAATTAGAAGATAGAGTATACAGAGCCTATGGAATTTTAACTAACTGCAAAAAAATATCTTCAGAAGAGTGTAAAAATTTGCTATCAGATATAAAACTTGGAACAGATATGGGAATTATAAAAGAACTAAATGACTTAAAAGTAAATCAATTAATTTTATATACAAAACCAGCAAATCTACAAAAATATATTGGAAAATCACTAGAAAACTATGAAAGAGATATTAAACGTGTAGATGTAATTAGAGACATTATTAACAAATAATTTAAAAACTATTTTATTAGTTATACAAGGAGGTAGAATATTATGACATACAAATTTACAAAAAGTGCAGAAAACTCTATTGCAATGGCAAACGAAATTGCAATAGAACTAGGGCATAACTATGTTGGAACAGAGCATTTATTATATGGGTTAAGTAAAGAAACAAATGGAGTTGCAAGCAAAGTTTTGGAAAACCAAGATGTAATGCCAGATGTTATATTAGAAAAAATTGAAGAACTTGTTGGTAGAGGAGAAGAAAACATTGATGCTACATCTGGATTTACACCTAGAACAAAAAGGGTAATAGAACTAGCCTTTAGAGAATCAAGAAAATTAGGTTCTGACTATATTGGAACAGAACATTTACTAATTGGTATTATGAGAGAAGCAGATAGTATTGCTGTAAGAATTATGTTGGACTTGGGGGTAGACCCTCGGAAAACTATACAATGAAATTATAAAGGTAATTAATGAATACCCAGAAGGTGATTCAAATGAAGGAGATTCAAGTAAAAGAGGAGGAAGCTATAATTCAACACCTACCTTAAACCAATTTGGGAACGACCTAACAAAAGCAGCAAGTGAAGGCAAATTAGACCCTGTTATAGGAAGGAGCGAGGAAACACGGAAGGGTTATTCAAATTTTATCTAGGAGGACTAAAAATAATCCATGCTTAATTGGAGAGCCAGGGGTTGGTAAAACAGCAGTAGTAGAAGGACTAGCTCAAAAAATTGTAGCTCAAGATGTACCAGAAATTTTAAAGAATAAAAGAGTAGTTGCCATAGACATTTCTTCTATGGTAGCAGGAGCAAAATATAGGGGAGACTTTGAAGAAAGAATAAAAAAATGTTTAAATGAAGTAAAAAAAGCAGGAGATGTTATACTATTTATTGATGAAATTCATGTAATAGTAGGAGCAGGTTCTGCAGAAGGAGCAATTGATGCAGCCAATATTTTAAAACCACTCTTAGCAAGAGGAGAAATACAAGTAGTAGGAGCTACAACATTAAATGAGTATAGAAAATATATTGAAAAAGATTCTGCACTAGAAAGAAGATTTCAACCAGTAACTGTTTCTGAACCAAGTAAGGAAGACACAATAAATATTTTAAAAGGCTTAAGGGATAAGTATGAGGCACATCATAATGTAAAAATAACAGATGAGGCAATTAATGAAGCGGTAAATCTTTCTGTTAGATATATAAATGATAGATTTTTACCAGATAAGGCAATAGACTTAATTGATGAAGCATCTTCAAGAGTAAGACTTAAAACTTATACACAACCAAGCAATATTAAAGCACTAGAGGAAAAATTGCAAAATACAATAAAGGAAAAAGAAGATGCTATTAAAGTTCAGGAATTTGAAAAAGCAGCAAAATTGAGAGATGAAGAACACAAATTAAAAGAAAAATTAGAAAAAGAAAATGGAAAGTGGAAAGATAAAAACACAAAACAAATAGTTAACATTACAGGAGAAGATATTGCAGAAGTAGTAGCAAGTTGGACAGGAATTCCAGCACAAAAAATTAGCCAAACAGAAAATGAAAAATTAAAGAATTTAGAGGTTTCTTTACATAAAAGAGTAGTAGGACAAGACGAAGCTGTTGAGGCTGTTGCTAAAGCAATTAAAAGAGGAAGAGTAGGATTAAAAGATCCAAAACGTCCGATTGGTTCTTTCCTATTTTTAGGACCTACTGGCGTAGGAAAAACCGAACTATCTAAAGCATTAGCAGAGAGCTTATTTGGAGACGAAAATTCTATGATAAGAATTGATATGTCTGAGTACATGGAAAGCCATTCTGTTTCTAAGCTAATTGGCTCTCCTCCAGGATATGTAGGATTTGATGAAGCTGGACAATTAACAGAAAAAATAAGGAGAAAACCTTATTCTGTTGTATTATTTGACGAAATTGAAAAGGCACATCCGGATGTAATGAATATGTTATTACAAATACTAGAAGATGGAAGATTAACAGATAGTCAAGGTAGAACTATTAGCTTTAAAAATACAGTTATTATTATGACTTCTAATGTTGGAGCTAGATTAATTACAGAGAAAAAGACTTTAGGATTTGCAAAAGAAGAAAACAGCAAAGATGAAAAAGAATATGAGGAAATTAAAAAAGAAGTAATGGCAGAACTAAAAAAATCATTTAGACCAGAGTTTTTAAACCGTATTGACGAAATTATAGTTTTCCATAAATTAACACAAAAAGAAATTAGTAGTATTATTGACATTATGCTAAAAGAGGTAGAAAAGCGATTACAAGAGCAAAATATGACAATACAAATAGAACCTTCTGCAAAAGAACTAATTGCAAAAAAAGGAACAGATACAACATATGGGGCAAGACCATTGAGAAGAGCTATACAAAGTAATATTGAAGATAAAATTGCAGAAGCAATCTTAGATGAAAAACTAAAGCCAGGTTATAAAGTAATTATTGAGGAAAAAAATAATGAAATACAAATAAATGTAGAAAAAGAGCCAATTGCAAAAGCTAAATAATTTGAAATATTTGCTAAAAAGTGTTATAATAAAAAAGGAGTAACCGCAATAGCGGATTAGAAAGGGGTTTATCAATGTTTGAAAAATTCATTGGCGAAAACTTTAGAAAATCCCAAGCAGATGCAACTGCAGTCACTACCGAACCTTCTACCCAAAAGAATGTAAAGGAAGTAGAGAACAAAGCTGTTGCATATGCAATTTTTTCTGAAGAGGGAAGAGAACTCTTGTGGGAAGTCCTTCTAGGAAAACAAAACAAGACAAGCTAATAAGCTGGTCTTATTTTGTTTTTAATGGGTTTAAGCCTATTTATACTGTGTTACATTGGATTAACATGGACAACTACGTGTGACACTTTTTCTAATGTAGCAATATCTTTTTCTATACTATCTGCTAACTTATGACTTGAAAATGTGCTTATATTTCCATCTACATAAATTGTAAGAACAATAATATACTTATCTCCTACAGGAGTAGAATATAAGTTATCTACTTTTAGAATATCTTTATAGCTATATGCTAAATCCAAAATAATATTTTTAGTATTTCCATCTATAGAAATATCCATTAAAACATTATAACTTTCTATAAAAATTTTAATTCCAGTAAAACAAATCCATGCAGAGATCCCAATTCCAACAATTCCATCAACCCAATAAATATTATATAAACTAGCAACAATAGAAATAAGTGTAAAAGTTGTAACTATACAATCATTTCTATGATCTTTGTAATTTGACTCTAGCAATATATTATTAAATTTATTATATAATTTTTTAGTAAATATAAACATACATAATTTAATTATTATTGTAATAATACATACTATTATTAAAAATATAGAAAATGTAACTTTGTTTTGATGTAACAAAGAGTTAATGGAGTCAATTAATAGTTTACCAGAAGCTATTATCATAGATATACTAATAAAAAGGGAAAAAATATATTCTGCTTTACCATGCCCAAAATTGTGAGTGCTATCTCCAGGTTCACTTGCAATTTTGTTTCCAACAAAAGTCATTAAAGAAGCAAATATATCTGATGCGCTGTTTATACTATCTGCAATCATTGCTTGGCTATTAGAAGCAAATCCTACAATTGCTTTTAAAATTAATAATAATATATTTCCTAACATGCCAATAATTCCGGCGATTTTTGTAGCTTGAAATTTGTTCATAATTAAACCTCGAAAATTAAATTTATAAATACTATTATAACATATATAATAAAAAAAGTACTATTTTAAAATAAAAAATAGAAGTTTGTAGTTTTCCTTCATCTTATGAATAAGGTAGTGCCAGGCGAGAGGAAGTATTAAAAAAATTGCAATGTTAACC
>USIO01000005.1 GCA_900554815.1 uncultured Clostridium sp. | reverse complement strand
TAGTTTCTGGAGGGGTTAACATTGCAATTTTTTTAATACTTCCTCTCGCCTGGCATTACCTTATTCATAAGATGAAGGAAAACTACCAACTTCTATTTTGGCTCTTAGTTGACATTTTTCGTATTTTTTCGTATTATAATTAATATAAAATTAGGAGGTTATTATGTTTAAAGAATTTAAAAAATTTGCTATGCGTGGTAATATTATGGACTTAGCTGTTGGTGTTATTATAGGTAGCGCTTTTCAAAAAATTGTTACATCTTTAGTGAATGACATAATTATGCCTATTATTTCCATTTTTACTGGCAATATGGATTTTAATGATTTAGTAATTAGCATTGGTAATGTTTCTATTAAATATGGTGCTTTTTTAACTACTGTTATAGATTTTTTAATTATTGCTTTTTCCATTTTTCTAATAGTTAGGTATATTAATAGATTAAATCAAAAATTCGAAGAAATAAAGGAAAATGAGTTAAAAAAATTAGAAAAAAAGGGAAAATTAAAAAGAAGAAAAACCGATGTTCCAGCTCCTGAACCAACAACTAAACTTTGCCCATACTGTTTATCGGAAATTAATATAAAGGCAACTAGATGCCCTCATTGTACTTCTGAAATCGAAGAAGCTAAAGTAACAGTTAATGACGTAAAGTAATTTTTCCAAATTTTACTTGCCAAATTGCTTTTTATGTGCTAGAATAATGTAGATAATAATTTATTTATGCGTATTGAAGGAGGTGCTATACATGCCAAATATTAAATCTGCAATTAAAAGAGTTAGTGTTATTGAAACAAAAACAGCTCAAAATAATATGGTTAAAACAGCTTACAAAACAGCAATTAAAAATTTTCAAAAAGCTGTTGAAACTACTGATAAATCAAAAGCCGAAGATGCTTTAAAAATAGCTATAAGAAAAATAGATCAAGCTTGTACAAAAGGTGTAATCAAAAAAAATACTGCATCTAGGAAGAAATCTAATTTAGCTAAATTATTAAATACAATAAAATAAATTTAATTGTAAAATTAATATTTTCTTTTAAAAAAGTCAATAAAATTTTTATTGGCTTTTTTTGTTAAATGCTCAGTCAATACAATATACTGGTTAAAATTTCCTTTGATTTGCATTAATATTTATGTTAACATTTACATAGATGGAGTGATGTTTATGTTAAAAGTTTTAATAGAATCTTTTAAAAATATGAGTATACCAGTTTTTAAAATAGTTAATTATGGGTTAGAGTTTTCTTTTTCAATATGCCTTGCTGGAATTTTATTATTATTATTCTATAATACATATCCTTCTTCCTACGATTTTTTTCAAGGTGGTTTAATTTTATTTAAAACAGGTATATCTTTTGTTGCAACATGTTTATGTTGTGGTATTGTTTTTGATAAGCTAAAAAAAGAAATACATTAATTTAATGTATTTCTTTTTTGTTTATTTATTTAATTCTTCTAAAAACATTTGGTTTAACATTCTAGGATTTGCTTTTCCTTTTGTTTGTTTCATTGCTTGCCCAACCAAGAATCCTAGTGCTCTATCCTTTCCTGCTTTGTAGTCAACAATAGATTGTTGGTTTTCTTCTAATACCTTCTTTACAACTTCTTTTATTAATTCTTCATCCGAAATTTGTACCCAACCGTTTCTCTTTATAATTTCACTTGGCTTTTCTTGTAATTCAAACATCTCTATTAATACTTTTTTTGCTAAACTTGTACTAATTGTCCCTTTATCAATTAGAGTAATTAACTCTCCTAAATCGTTTGCAGAAAAAGGGATTCCTTCTGGTTCTATTTCTTTTTCATTTAAAATGCCTATAATATCTGACATAATCCAGTTACTTACTGATTTTGGATTATGGCAAATCTTTATTGCTCCTTCAAAAAGATTAGAAAAATATTTTGAAGATGTTAGTATATTTGCATCATATTCTGGAAGCTTATATTCTTCTATATACCTTCTTTTTCTGCTCTCTGGTAATTCTGGTAATTGCTTTCTTATATTTTCAATATATTCTTCTGTAATTTTTATAATACCTAAATCTGGTTCTGGAAAATATCTATAATCTTGTGCATCTTCCTTATCCCTCATTGACATAGTTTGTCCTTGTAACTCATCCCATCTTAGTGTTTCTTGTTCTATTTTTCCACCTTGTTCAATTACATTAATTTGTCTGGTAGCCTCGTACTCAATTGCATTTGAAATTGCTCTAAATGAGTTCATGTTTTTCATTTCTGTTCTAGTTCCAAATGTTTTTTCTCCTTTTTTTCTTACTGAAACATTTACGTCTGCTCTAAAAGAGCCTTCTTGCATTTTGCAGTCCGATACTTCTATATATTCTAAAATAGATTTTATTTTTTTTAAATATGCATCTGCTTCTTTTGCACTTCTTAAATCTGGTTCAGACACAATCTCTATTAGTGGAACTCCGGCTCTATTTAAATCAACAAAACTTTCTTTTCCATATTCATCATGGTTTAATTTTCCAGCATCTTCTTCTATATGAATTCTTGTAATTCCAATTTTCTTTTTGCCTTCGTCTGTTTCAATTTCTATGTATCCATTTTGGCATAATGGCATATCAAATTGTGATATTTGATACGATTTTGGTAAGTCTGGGTAAAAATAATTTTTTCTATCGTTTTTACTATATTTTGCAATATTGCAATTCATTGCAATTCCTGCTTTTATTGCATATTCTACTACTTTTTCGTTAAGCTTTGGCAAAGCACCTGGCATAGCCATGCAAACAGGGCAGCAGTGTGTATTTGGCATTCCTCCAAATTCTGTTGGGCATGAGCAAAATATTTTTGTTTTAGTTGATAACTCACTATGCACTTCTAGTCCCACAACAGTTTCGTAATCTTTATTAACCATGTTTTTCCCTCCTAAAAATTGTGTAAAATATTTCTTATAATTTAAGATAGAGTTTTATAAGAATTTATATAATTGGTTTATATTTTTCTCTAAATTTTGTTTCTTGTTCGTAACTATATGCTACTCTTAGTAAGGTTCCTTCATTAAAGTAATTTCCTATAAGTTGTAGTCCTACTGGCATATTTTGGCTATCTACTCCACAAGGAATTGAAATTGCTGGCACTCCTGCAATGTTAACAGACACAGTACAAACATCTGCTAAGTACATTTCTAATGGATTGTTTGATTTTGTACCAATATCAAATGCAACTGTTGGAGAAGTTGGGGTTAGTAGTACATCATATTTTTTGAATAATTTTTTAAATTCTTTTTTTACAAGTGCACGTACTTTTTGCGCCTTTTTATAATATGCATCATAGTATCCAGAAGATAATACATATGTTCCTAAAATAATTCTTCTTTTTACTTCTGGTCCAAATCCTTCACTTCTAGAGTTTTTATAAATATCTTTTAGGTTACTAAAGTTTTCTGTTCTATAACCATATCTAATACCATCAAATCTGCCTAAATTTGAGCTTGCCTCTGCACATGCAAGTATATAGTAAACTGCTAATGCATAATTTGTTGTACTAATACTGCATTCTTCAACAATTGCTCCCATTTCTTTGTATTTTTGAGCTGCTTCTAAAACTTTTTCTTTTACCTCTAAATTAATTCCATCTCCAAAGTATTCCTTTGGCAATCCAATTTTTAAGCCTTTTACATCTTTGTTTAAAACCTTTGTGTAATCTTTTTTTTCTATATTAGCAGAAGTTGAATCTTTTTCATCATATCCTGATATTATGTTTAATAACATTGCAGAATCCATAACATCTTTTGTAATTGGTCCAATTTGGTCTAATGATGAAGCAAATGCCACTAAGCCATATCTTGAGATTAATCCATATGTAGGTTTCAGTCCAACTACTCCGCAAAATGATGCTGGTTGACGTATACTTCCTCCAGTATCCGACCCCAAAGCCCAAGGCACCATATTTGCTGCAACTGCTGCTGCGCTTCCTCCGCTTGAACCGCCTGGAACCTTTCCTAAATTCCATGGATTTTTAGTCTTTTTAAAAGCAGAATATTCTGTAGAAGCTCCCATTGCAAATTCATCCATATTTAGTTTTCCTAAAAATATGCTATTACTTGACTCTAAGTTTTCAATTACGCTTGCATTATATGGTGATATAAAATTTTCCAACATTTTGGAAGCACATGTTGTTCTCATTTTTTTTATGCAAATATTATCTTTTATTCCTATTGGTATTCCATTTAAATTATTTTTTGCTTGTTCTAATGCTTTTTCATTTACTGTTATAAAAGCTTGTACGTCTTTTTCTTTTTTGTTTATATTATCCAAATAAGATTTTGTAATTTCTAATGAATTTATTTCATTTTTATCTAATTTTTCTTGTAATTCATGTACTGTTAACTCTGTTAAATTCATTCTATTTCCTCCTTAATAGTAATTTAACTTTCTTTTTTATTGCATTACTTTTGGTATCTGGAACATATTGGCTTGTTTTTGTGGCGCATTTTCTAATAGGCTTCCCTTGTCTTCAAACTCTTTTATTTCATCTTTTCTAAATACATTACAATTTTCATTTAGTAATTCGTTTTCATCAATTTCATTTGTATTTACTTTATTAATGGTATTTGCAAAATTTAAAATATCTTTCATATCTCCGAGTATATTTTTCAATTTCTTCTTGGTTTAAGTTTAAGCATGCTAATTGTGCCATATGAATAATTTCTTGTTTACTAACTTCCATGTATGATTCACACCTTTCTTTCATAATGATGTATTATATAATTTTTATGTTAAAAAAACAAGACATTAAGCCTTGTTTTTTACTTTTTGTCTTTATTTTCCATAATAAGCATCTAATAAAATTTGTTTTAGTTCGCTTACTAGTGGCAATCTTGGGTTTGCTGTTGTACACTGGTCTTCAAAGGCTCTATCTGCTAAGTTATCTACTTTTGATAAAAATTCTTGTTCATCAATTCCTTCATCTTTCAAACCTTTTGGAATTCCTAGTTTTTCATTTAATTTACAAATGTTTTCAATTAATGAATTAACTCCTTCTTCAATTGTGTTTGCTTTCATTCCGTTCTTTTTAGCAAGATTAGCATATTTTTCATCTGCTATAAAGTATTCATATTTAGGGAATGAAACAAATTTAGTTGGTTTTTCTGAATTGTATCTAATTACATATGGTAATAAAATTGCATTTGCTCTACCATGTGCAATGTGGAGTTCAGCTCCTAATTTATGTGCTAATGAATGGTTAATTCCTAAAAATGCATTTGTAAAAGCCATTCCTGCAATTGTACTTGCATTGTGCATTTTTTCTCTGGCTATTTTATTATCTCCGTGTTCATAAGCTTCATATAAATATTCAAATACAATTTCTACTGCTTTTTCTGATAAGCCATCAGTATAGTCTGATGCCATATTAGAAACATAAGCTTCTATGGCATGTGTTAAAACGTCCATTCCAGTATCTGCTGTAATTTTTTTGGGTAAAGACATTACCAAGTCTGGGTCAATAATTGCTACATCTGGAGTTAATTCGTAGTCTGCTAATGGGTATTTCTTTCCTTGTTGTTTATCGGAAATAACTGCAAAAGAGGTTACTTCTGAACCTGTTCCAGATGTAGTAGGAATTGCTACCATTTTTGCCTTTTCCCCTAGCTTTGGAAATTTATAAGTTCTTTTTCTTATATCCATGAATTTTAGTTTTAGCCCTTCAATATCTGCATCTGGTTGCTCGTAAAATAGCCACATTCCTTTTGCTGCATCTATTGGGCTTCCTCCTCCTAATGCAATAATTACATCAGGTTTAAATTTTTCAATTTCTTTTACGCCTCTTTTGATTGTATCAAAAGAAGGATCTGATTCTACATCAGAAAAAATTTCGGAATGTACGTATTGTTCTCTTTTTCTTAAATGGTATAAAATTTTATCTACATATCCTAATTTTACCATTGATTCATCTGTTATAATAAATGCTCTTGTAATTTCTGGCATTTTTTCTAGGTATTGAATAGAACCTGTTTCAAAATATATTTTTTCTGGAATTTTAAACCATTGCATATTAACTCTCCTTTTTGCTACTCTTTTAATATTAATTAAATTAACTGATGATACATTTGCTGTTGTCGAATTTCCACCAAATGAACCACATCCTAAAGTGAGAGATGGCATATTTGTATTGTATATGTCTCCAATTGCGCCATGAGTAGAAGGTGAATTTACTATAATTCTTCCTGCCTTCATTTTTTCAGAAAATTTTAAAATAGTTTCTTCATTTTCTGAATGAATTACTGCAGAATGTCCGAAGTCCTCCATATTCAATTAAGCTCTCTGCAATATTGATTCCATCTTGTGTGTTTTTACTGATGTAATATGTTAAAACAGGGCTAAGCTTTTCTTTTGAAAATGGATATCCTTCTCCTACTCCTTTTTCATATACTACTAGTATTTTAGTATTTTGTGGTATTTCAAACCCTGCATCTTTTGCAATTTTGTAAGGGCTTTGTCCTGGAATATGTGATTTTAACTTATAACCATTTTCGCTATCAAACATACTTATTTTTAATTTTTCTTTTTCTTCTTCATTAACAAAATAGCATCCTGCTTCTTTCATCAGGTGTTCAAATTCTTCATGGATTTCTTCGTCCACAATTGCTGCTTGTTCTGAGGCGCAAATCATTCCATTGTCGAAAGATTTTGATAATACTAAATCATTAACAGAAGTTTTTAGTTTTGCTGTTTTTTCTATATAACATGGTACATTTCCGTGGTCCAACTCCTAATGCTGGTTTTCCACATGAATATGCCGACTTTACCATCCCTGTACCACCAGTAGCCAAAATTAAATTTACATCTGGATGGTTCATAAGTAGTCTTGTAGCTAAAACAGATGGTTCTTCTATCCACAGTATGCAATCTTTTGGTGCTCCTGCTTCTACTGCCGCATCTCTTAAAATTTTTGCTGCAGCTTGGCTACATTTTTGAGCAGATGGATGAAATCCAAATATAATAACATTTCTTGTTTTTGCCGCAATAATTGATTTAAACATGGTTGTAGAAGTTGGATTTGTAACAGGTGTTACTCCTGCAATAATTCCAACTGGTTCTGCTATTTGAACATATCCTTCTTCTTCGTTTTCAGAAATTATTCCTACTGTTTTATCGTATTTTATGCTATGATAAATATATTCGGTTGCAAACATGTTTTTTGTTATTTTGTCTTCATATATTCCTCTTCCTGTTTCTTCAACAGCCATTTTTGCCAATTCCATATGGTGTTCTAGTCCCGCCATTGCCATATGTTTTATAATATTGTCTGCTTGTTTTTGATTTAGTTGTAAATATTCAGCAGACGCTTTTTTAGCACGTTCTACTAAATTATTAACCATTGTTTGTATTTTTTCTTGTTCTTCAGCACTTACTTCTGCCATAAAAGTCCTCCTCTATATTATTTTATCATTAATAGTATATCCAATTAAATTATTTTTTGCAATAAATAATAAAATAATATTTTATTATTGCATATTAAAAAGGACAGGTTAAAATCTGTCCTTTTATTTATATAAATATTTTTGTGGATTAACATAATTTCCATTAACTCTAACTTCTAAGTGCAAATGTGGTCCTGTTGAATTACCTGTTGTACCAACTGTAGCTATTATGTCTTTAATAGAAACTTTTTGTCCATTAGAAACATATATGTCATTACAATGTGCATAGTATGTTTCTATTCCATTTCCATGTGAAATAATAACTAAATTTCCATACGAGCCCTTCCATCCAGCATATGTTACCGTTCCTGATGAAGCAGGTTGAATCGGTGTTCCTAGTGTATTTGCTATATCTAAGCCTGTGTGGTATCCACTTGACCTTCTACCAAATCTGGATGTTATTGTTCCTGTAATTGGTTTTGATAGCGTAATTCCATTTACAGTAGATTCTAATTTGGTTTTAATTATTTCATCATCATTTACTTTTGCTACTGCAACAGCTACTGTTTGTGGAGTTATTCTGTTGTTGTCAAAAATTTCTGTAATTCTTAAGTCTAATTCTAGGTCTTGTTGGAATTCTTGTTTAATTTCGTCTACAACTGCTTGTGCTTCTTCAAGTGTTGCGACAATTGCTTTTTGTTGTCCTTCTAGTGTAATTGCATACATTCTATAAGTAATTATAGTAGATTCTTTAACAGCTAAAAAAACATCATCCTCATTTGTTGTTGTATTATTTTCAACAAATGCCAATTTATATTCTGGTTGTTCTTTTAATGTTACAAATGCAATTTGTTCGTCGTCTTGGTTTAAATAGTTTTCGATTAAATCTTGCATTTCTGTATTGCATTTAACCATTCCAATTTCTTCTCCATTTAGTGTAACCTTATATACGAGTTTATATTTTATAAAAACTATAAATATAAGAGCAATAAGACCAAATACTAATAATCCTAAAAAACGGCAACTTTCTTTTGTATAGTATTTTATCTTTTTATTTAAAATATAAATTCACTCTCCTTTTAAGTGTTTTTAAGACACGACAAGTTTAATTATACACTATATTTTAAACAAATTCAAACAAAATATACAAGATTATCTATTTTTTGCCTTTTTATTAATAGAATTTTAGCATGTTTTTCTTTATTTCCCTTAATTTTCCTCATTATTATTCATTTTTCCTTGTTTTTCTATCTTCCGCCACCGCCGGCCACCACCGACCGCCACCGGCCACCGCCACCGGAAAATCCTCCTCCGAAGCCTCCTCCTGAAGACATTGAAGAAGTTGAAACACTTGTATTATAAGCTCTTTGCATTGAACTATTAACAGAATTTATAAAAGATGCATTAAAGTTTGTATGCGCAATTAGGTAGAAGTATGTTGTTCCTGCTAGATAGTTATCATCCGAAAATTCTGGGTATTTTACTTTTAATTGTTCTAATACTTTATCTGCAATCCCAAATGTTGTAGCATATACTAAATATTTTTCCCATAATATTAATTCTGGAACTTCTCTTTCATCTAACATAGAAAAATCTTCCATGTATTTTTTTAGCCCTTCCCATTTGCTTTTTTCGTCAATTCCTTTTTGAGTTAGTCCGCGGGAACCTTCCTGCTATGTCAAAGCATGTAAAAGCATAAATAATAGCTGGTATTACAAAAATAATAAGTGGTAGGAAGCTTCCTTCTAATGCGACTAGCCAAATAAACGATATAATTGTTGTAATAATAAAGGTGCTAGCTCCCCATGTGCTATATTTGTCATGAGTTTTTCTAATTTCTTCTTTATAGTTATTATCATCTATGTTTTCCGTTTTAGCTAATTCTGCAATTATTTCTATAATACTCGAAAATGTGCTATGGTGATTTTTTGCATATTTTTCAAATTCTTTCATTGTAAAGCTATTTCCAATTTTAGCCAATAGTTGATATATAGTTTGTTCACTTTGTCTTAAATCTGTTATATCTTTTCCTAATAATTTAATAGTAACTTCTTCATTTTTCTTTTTGTTTTTATCTACTTCAAATTCTATTTTTTTCTTTAAAGCTAAATTTAGCATGGTTGCAGAAAAAATTCTTGGCATAACCATATTTAATGAAGTTTTGTTAAAGTAGTATAAAAATGCTGCATTTACTGGATTTGCATTTTCGCTAGGTATTTCTCGAAAATATTCTAGTTGTATTGTTGGTGTTGGTCTTGGCGTTTCTTTTATTGTTTTTATGTTTTTTACTATTTTTACAATAAAAAATACTCCTATTCCAATACTTGCAATAATTGCTATCCAGCTAAAAATTGTTTTGTTTCTTTTTAAAGTTTCTCTTATTTGGTTACTTTCTTCTGCCCACAATGTTTCTTCTTCAATAATAGATTGAAGCTTATTTGTATTAGAGGTTTTATTGCTTAAGTAAAACATATTTGGCTCTGTTATAGCAAGTCTTATTTCAACATATGTATCTGCTATAAATGGGGCGATTTCGAATTTAACTGTATTATTGGAAGTAGCATGAATTTCTCCATTTAATGGTCCATGAGCCCATACTCTTAAATTGTCTATTTCTTCAACATTATTTGGTAGTATTATAGTTCCTGTTACCTTTTCTGCTGGGACTTCAAAGTTATTTCCAATAAATTGCCAATAGAGTTCTGCGCAATCATTATATACAGTTATTACATTATTTACTGTATATTTAACCTCATAAGTTCTTTTCCCAGAAGAAAGATTAATTCCCCATGCTATTTCAAATTCACCATTTTGGTTTTTCATACCATAATAGCAATCTGTTGTTACATGATTCATTAATTTGTTTATGTTTTTAAACTGTTTATTTGCAGTAACATCTTTTACTGTTACATTTGTAATTGAGTCATATTTTTTTGGATCTATAGAAAATGTTTTAAATAAAGTGTTTGTTCTACCATTTATATCGATTTCCCAAGTTTCTGTAACTTCCATGTTTCCATTTTCATCCAAAACTGCCTCAAAGTCTATTTGTTCTAAGTCAAAGTCAGAAGCAGCTTGAACATAATTTTTAATATTAAAAATAGAGAATGCCAATATTAATATAATAAATATTTTCTTTAATTTATTCATACATTTATACCTTTTCCTTTCGTTTTTATTAATCTGAATTATAACATATTGATTATTTTTTTTCTACATAATATTCATTTTTTAATAAAAATAGAAGTTTGCATTTCCAGCAACTGCCTTTTTACTTTAACATAGTAGTACTTGATTTGAGAGAGGAAATATTAAAAAAATAAAATGTTAAGCCCCGGCCTCGAGACCAAGACAATGGCAGGAAAGTTATTAGCTTTTCCTCGAGACTTATTACTTGCTCCAAAAGTAGTTTCTGGAGGGGTTAACATTGCAATTTTTTTAATACTTCCTCTCGCCTGGCACTACCTTATTCATGAGTTGAAGGAAAACTACAAACTTCTATTTAAGTAATTGTTTTATTTCATCTATTTTATTCATTGCTGTTTTATATCCTGACTTATAGCAAAAGTCTAATTTAGAAGTGTCTAGTAGTCCTGTTCCATCTGAAGGAATTGTTAAAATATAATCACAATTTGCTATATTTTCATCCGAAATTTTGTCTCCCATAATATCTAAAGTTTTCATCATTAGTTCCATAATATTGCTATCTTTTTTTACTGGCTGGCTGTCAAAATTAACTGCAATTACTATATTTGCACCTTGTTTTTTTATTTCATTAACAGGCGTATTGTTTAAAATTCCTCCATCTAAAAATAGATGGTTATTGTATTGGCATGGGGAAAATATAACAGGGAAACTACTACTTGCTCTAACGCTTTTACCTACAGATATGTCTGTAATATATTTGCTTTCTTCGCTTGTTTGTAGTAACTTTGTATTAGAATAGTTTTTATTATAAATAGTTACTTCCTCTATATTTTGTGGTACTTTAGATGTAAATATATATTCTTTTGATGTGTACATATCGACTGCGGGTATAACTAATGGCATTTGTATATCTTTTATTGTTCTTATACCTTTTTTTAAAGCTAATTCGTTATATGCTTTTTCTAAAGATTTCCCACTTTTTAGCCCTGTCATTTCAATCTTTTTGTTAAATAAAAATCCTTTGATTCCAGAAATAATTGGTTTTGTCTCTATTGCTATAATTTCTTCTGCATAGCGTTTAAATAAAACATATATATAATATGGGGTATATCCCATTGCATAAAGGGCAGCTATTAAACTGCCGGAGCTTGTTCCTCCAATTATATCTATAGCAAGTCCGCTTTCTTCTAAAGCTTTTAATACTCCCGCATGTGCAATTCCGCGTATTCCACCACCAGATAAGGCAATTCCTAATTTCATATATAACACCCAATATATATTATTCACAAATTACATTTTGTTTAAACATAACAAAAATGGTAAAAGTTATAACTTTAAAATACAATTTAAAAAATAGATAATGCAGTTATATTTATTTAGCTACATTATCTATTTTAAAACTCTATTAATATAGTTTTATTAATTTTGTGTAAATGGTAATACTGCAATATGTCTTGCTCTTTTTACTGCAATTGTAATATCTCTTTGATGTTTTGCGCATGCTCCTGTTGCTCTTCTTGGTAAAATTTTACCTTTATCACTAACAAATTTTCTAATTTGCTCTGCGTTTTTATAATCTAATATTATATTTTTATCTGCACATAAAGGACATACCTTTTTTCTTATTTTTTTAAATCTTGGATTGAAATCATCATCACCATTATTATTTCTGTTTTTTCTGTTATTGTTCTTTTTATCTGCCATTGTTTTTTCTCCCCCCTAACTCTTATTGTTATATTTCTTAAAATGGTAAATCATCTGTTGATATTGCAGAAAATTCTGAATTTGATGCAACATCATTACCAAATGTGTTTTCAAAATTTGCTGTTTCTCCATCTTTTTTGCTATCTGCAAAATATGCTTCTTCTGCAACAACTTCTGTAATATAATGTTTAACCTTGTTTTCGTCTTCCCAATTTCTCGTTTGCATTCTTCCAATAATACCTACTTGTTGGCCTTTTTTAAAATATTTACTGCAAAATTCTCCGAGTTTGCTCCAAGCAACAATAGGAATAAAGTCTGCTTGTCTTTCTTCTCCTTGGCGCACAAATCTTCTATTTACAGCTATTGTAAATGAAGCTACTAATGTATTATTTGTTTGAGTATATCTTACTTCTGGATCTCTTGTTAGTCTTCCCATTAAAATTACTTTGTTCATGTAAACACCTTTTCCTTTCTATGTTTAAATGCCCCCAATTTTAGTTATTATGCCTCTTTTTTTACTACAATAAATTTAATAACTTCATCTGTAATTCTGTAAACTCTTTCTATTTCTGCAATAGCTGATGGCTCTGATTCAAAATTAAATACAACATAGTATCCTTCTTTTTGTTTTTTTATTTCATAAGCTAATTTTTTTGAACCAATTTCTTCCACAGATTCTACTTTTCCATTACTATTAATTAAGTTAGAGATTTTTTCAATAACTGCTTTTATTTTTGCTTCCTCTAAACTAGAATTAATAATAACAACACTTTCATATTTGTTCATTAATTCCACCTCCTTTTGGATATATAACCCATGTAAAACACATGAGTAAGGTTTAGTTTAAAAAATAGCAATGCTATTTTTTAACATTGCTATTTTAACATACTTTTTTAGAATTATCAAGTTTTTTTTTACTTTCCAATTAAAATTACCCTAAAACTATTAAAATTATATGGTTCTCCTGTGTAACTACATATTGCAAATGTGGAATTGCCAGATAGGTTTCCTACCCTACAAAAAAACGGAGCTGTAGCATTAGGATATGGGTATTTGAATGCTGTTCCTCTTTGCCATGGAACTATTTCGTTTGACACAAAATTAGATGTTTCAAAAATTGCATCTCCATATTTTTGCTTTGTAAGAATATTTTTATATAATTTATAATTTTCTTCTGAAGTGTCTGTATTGCCTACACTATATACAGTTGCATATTTTGTACTTTCTTTTTTATGTGTTTCCAAATCTTTATTAAATTCTGTAAATGATTTACCATGTTCTAATGAATTCGAATTATTATTTATATAAGCCGATGTGCTCTCATTTGCACAGCCATTTAAATCAAATACTCCAAACATGTTATTTGTACTACTTGCAGAAACTCCTAATGGAGTTGTTCCAGAGTAGCCAGTAACACCATATATATTATTTATAGTATTATTTATATTTTTATTATTTTCTGCAATTGTGTTATTGTTTACTCCAAATACGCTGTGTGCTAAATATACTACTGCTCCATATTCACTATTTTTGCTAAGGTGGCTATCTGTTGTTATAGAATTTAACCCATAAAATTCGCTTGCATTTGCTACTTCTTTAGCTATAGTGTAGCAGTCTCCTATTCCTATTATGTTATAAGTATAGGTTAATGGTTTAAATACAGGATAAGATATTTTTTGTGTTGAATAGTTTGCTTGTGTAAGGTTTTGCCCTAATGCATTTGTGGTAAAATTTTGTGAAAATGATGTGTAATTATAGTTTGAATATGTTATAGTATCTTGTTCATTTATTAGTACCCCATTATTATCTGTTGAGCTTGCCTGAAATCCTGCTAAATATTTGGATACCCAAAAGCCTGGTATTTCTTCATCCCATTCACCATTTTCAAAATCATTTTCTTTTCCATTTGTAAATGCAGGGTGAATATAGTCATAATCTGAATCTGGTGTTGTTTGAGAAGTACTAATAAATTTAATATATATTTCTGAGGTCTCTGATGTTCCTGGATTTGCAATTTTATATTCATATCTTGGTATCCATACCCAGTAACTTCCATCTTTAGTTTTTGCATTTGCCCATTTATTTGCATAATAATTATACCATTTTTCCCATTCAGTTTGATTGCTATTAATGCTTATTTCGTATTCATTTCCTTCTTCATCCCAATAAACCGGTGTCATTCCTTCTAGCAATTGTGGAGAATTAACTTTTTTTGCCTCATTCCAGCTCCCATCTGGAATGCTAGTTATATTTTCTGCAATAGATATTTCGCTATATTCTTTTGGTAATGTATAATATAGTTTTCCTTCTACTTCTATACCTTCTAAATAATAAACCGTTAATGTTCTTTCGTTTATAATAAATGTTCCATCAGTTTTTATGCTAACATTTCCCAGCCAACTTGGAGTTATTTTATTTTTTGATATATAATAATATTCGTCATTATCGTTTGGGTTACGAATAGTTGTAATTGTTTCTAAGATTTCGCTTAAATTTTCGCATTTATTTTCAAATGGTATATATTCGTTTTGAATGTAGTAAGTTTTTGCTTTTTCTTCTAATAATGTAAGGTCGCTGTATAAATCGTCTAGCTTATCTGTTGTATTTCTATTTAATATATTATATCCTATTGTAGTTGCTAATATAGACATTATTACCAACATTATTACTAGCATTATTAAAGTTATACCATGTGAATTAATTATTTTTTTATACATTTTGGCACCATCTTTCGTTTATTTATATTATACTTTTAGTCTTTGTTCTTTATCTTTTTCTATTATTTTTTTTACTCTGGATTTTATTCTATATTTTCTATTTTCAATAATAACAATAAACCATAGGAAAGCAATTGCAATAAAAATAGCTATATTCTTGAAATAAATTATACCGATACTTGATAAAATTGTCAATAATATAACTGTTGTGTTAGATAATTTATTTACTATGTTCATACTTTTTCCATTTTTATATTTTATTTCTAATATTGATTTAATAATTCTTCCTCCATCTAGTGGATAAATTGGTATTAAATTAAAAATAGCTATTACTAAATTTGAATACATTGCCAGATTTTGGATTGGCATTTTTTTATAAATAGTGAAAAATATAGCTAGTGCTACATTTGCAAGTGGTCCTGCCAATGCAATTAGTAAATTACATAACCACTTGTTATTATTTGCTTTAAAGGTAATAGATACTCCGTAATGGCATTATTTCCATTTTTTCTGCTTTTAGCCCTAGTAACAATCCAGCTAATAGATGTGCTAATTCATGAATTAAAATAAAAATCATAAATAGCCAATATATTCTAATTTGATTTGTAACTAAAAAAATTGCCATAATTATAAAAATTTTTAGGTCTATTTTTATTTTCATTTTTCCACCCCAAAAGTTATACGATTTAATCTATTAAGAAAAGTTAAAATTCTAGTAAATCATCTGGATTGACTAGTCTTTCGTTTCTTCTAACTTCAAAATGTAAATGAGAACCTGTAACATTTCCAGTAGCTCCCACCTCTCCTAGTTCTTGTCCTTTAGTAATTTCTTGTCCTTCTGTAACATAAATTTTACTGCAGTGTGCATATAAAGTTATTACATCATCTTTTTGTATTTTTATGTGGTTTCCATAGTCTCCTTGGTCTGAAACCAAAATAACTTCCCCCTCCATTGCAGCTACAAATATAGTGCCTGTATTTGCTGCAATATCTATCCCTGTATGGTATTTGGGAACAGTTTCTGTTGTAGGATTTCTTAGTCCAAACCTAGATGTAATTGTTCCACTAAGAGGCTTTACAAGTGAATAATTTTGTTTTATAAATTCTGCATCTTCTTGTGTTTGACTTAGAGAACTACTTTCTTCTGGTAAAGTTTGGGATGTTGCAGATAGTGTTTGTGTTGTGGTTTGATTTGTTTGTTCTTGTGTTATTATAGAATTAGTATTTTCCTCTTCCATTTTATTTTGTTCTTCTATTTTTTGTGTTTCATTTGTTTGAGTATTATTTTCGCTGTTTATTAAATCCATTACGTACTCATATTGTGACTGAAAATTAATATCATATGATAAAATTTCTTTTGCTTTATTTAAAAAGCTTTCCGAAAATATGTAATTACTATTTTTAATTAAATAAAAAATAAAATAAATTAATAAGCATATAAGAATTTGTAGTATCATTTTTTTAAGTAATTTATAATCTCTTGTTTCATCATTTACATTAACTCGTGCCTGTATGCGATTTGTGTTTTCTTGTTGTCTTCTATTATAAATTTCTTCTGCTCTTCTTATTTTTTCGTCAACGCTTACTGCTTTCTCCATGTAACCCCTCCTCTTCATTTGTTGGTTAATTAAAATATATGCTTGGTTTTATTTTTTATGATAATATTCCTTATAAATAAAAACATATATGCACAGCAAAAGAAGGATAAAACCAAAGTAATATCCTTCTTAATTATATATTTTAGAATATAATTGCTTGTAATACTATTAGAACAAGTAATATGATGGAAAAAGCTCTAGCTTTTTTATATTTTTGTTCTATATCTTTTATTTTTTTTGCTTTTTTATTTTTTTCTATGTCGGAAATATAATTTGAAATAACAAATTCTGCTTCTTGTAAAATGTAATCACTTGAATTAGTTCTACATTGGACTGATTTTTCCTTTTCTAAGTGTTTCATTATTTCTATTTTTTTGTTTTGTTTTAATACAACAATAGCTTCTTCTATCATGTTAGATGGTAAATTTTTTAATACTATCATATTTTTTAATTGCTTACTTTTCATGTTTTCCCCCTAGAAAAAAGTTATAATCTAATTTTTTCCAATTTTTCTAGGAATATACATATATTAGTTAAACTCTATAGAAGATATAATTCCACTTGCTACAGTATCTGCCATTTTCATTACTAATCCTAAATTTGTATTTTGTAATCGCCTAAAATTATATTGTGCAACACATGTGTTTTTAGCAACCACACCTTGTATGCTCATGTCTCCAATATAAACTTTTTTGTTTCTTATGCTTGTTCCTAAATAAACGCCCTTCTTAGAAACAATAATGTCTCCTACATTTCTTCTAATTGAAAGTGCTGAATCAATTGAAACAATAAATGGATTTTTGTAATTTTTTTCTATATAATTAATAGCATTTAAAATGTTTTGGTTACTTACTGTTTCATCTAAGTCTCCAATAACTTGTATTTTTTTTATATGGTTTAAAACATTTTTTAATTTATACCCTACTAATGGGCCAAAAGAATCTCCTGTTATTCTATCTGTGCCAATACATAAAAAAACAATATGAGAGTATAATTTATTTTGTGTTAATTCGCAAATTGTGTTGCTAAATTGATTCGCAAAAAAAGAATATGTTTTTTGTTCCTGCATTTATTTTTCATCCTTTATAACTTAATAAATTATTCTATTTATATGCAAGAATAATAATCATATTCTTTTTTTATTAGAAATTATAATATTAACAGTTGAACTGTTTTTATATTTAGTTATAATATCCCCAGAAAAGTTTGCCAGTTCTTCAGATATTAAAATAGTATTATAATTGTTTTTTACGCATTGCTTTATTTGAGAATCTATTTGTTCTAAATCTTCTATTTCGTATATTTTTGTTCCAAATGCTTTAAAAATTCTAAAGCTATCATCATTTTTTGCCTTAATACAAACTAGTTTCAATATAATCACCATTTATATTGTTTGTATATTTTTGGTGTTTTATTCAAAATTACATTGTTAATGTTTCTAATCCTAGTTTTATCATTTCATTTAATGATTTTTCTCTTTGATTAGGAGTTAGTTCTTTACAATTATTTAATGGTGGCATCATATTAGATACAGTTAATATACATGATGCGCTTTTATCAAAATGTTTTGCATTAGCAAATAGAGCAAAGCTTTCCATTTCTGTTGCAATACAATTATATTTTTCTTTTTCTTCTACTTTCATATTTTGTGAATAAAATACATCGCTACATAAAACATTTCCTTTATGTAGTGTAATTTTATTCTCATTAGCTATTATTTCTATTTTTTTATTTAGCAAATTACTTGAAGATAATAATTCTTTAGTATTTCCGTCTAAAATACTTGCATAATTAGATTTACTGTAAGAGTTTTCAACTAAAATAACATCTAAAACATTAATATTTTCCACAAAAGAGCCACAAGTACCAATTCTAATAATATTTTCAGCTTCGTAAAATTTATATAGCTCATAAGAATATATTCCCATGCTTGGGTTTCCCATTCCGTGATGCCATAACTGTAATTAGTTTTTTATTAAACTCACCTGTATATGCATAAATATTTCTTACAGAATTAACCAATTTATAATTACTTAAAAAAGTTTCTGCAATATATTTTGCTCTTAATGAGTCTCCTGGCATTAAAATATTTTTTGCAATTTCTTCTTTTTTAGCACTAATGTGTGGTGTCATCTTTCCTCCTATTTTTCTTTTTCATTCTAATTTGTAAAAATGGACCTATTTCCACCATGCATACAGAAATTAGAACAAAAAATAAATTATATAAATCTATAACTTTTAATGCAAACTTGCAAACTAAAAAGAATATTAAAAGAATTATTCCATGAATTCCATATGTTATCCATAATTTTTTCTTTAGTTCTTTAGTTTCTTCTTCTTTTTGGTTTTTTTCTTTAATAGTGTATTTAAAAGTTTTTACTATATTTTCAAAAATCATAGAAATTATAACTACTGTAAACAACTCAATAATTAGAGAATTCGTTGCTTGTTGATTATTTTTTTGTTCTTCTAATATACCCATAATTTCATTTGTTTCTTGCTGTAGTTGCTCTTGTATCATATTTGTATTTGTTGCTTGTACATGATGAGGAATTATTAAAAATGCAATAATCACAAAATATATTATTATTATTTTTCTCATTTTTCCTCCTTCATCACTTTTTAAATGTTTTATCTTCCTTTGTTAATTTCTGCATATCTTTTAATTTTCATAGTTGTTGTTTTTTCAAATTCATCTTTTTTTATTTCTAAATTTTTAATTGCTTTATAAGAAGTTAGTTTTTTGTTTACTTCTTTAATTCTTTCCCAAATAATATCATGTATTTTTTCTTCTGTTAGGTTTTTTCCATATTTTTCTTCTATTTTTTCTAAGTTAGGAATTACTTTTGCGGAAATAATTAATTCTTTTTCTCCTTTTACTTCTTTGCCATATACCATACACTCTTTTATTTCTTCTACATTTCCTAATAGTAATTCTATTTCTTCTGGATAAATATTTTTTCCATTTTGTGTAACAATTACATTTTTTGACCTGCCGGTAATATATAAAAATCCCTCTTCGTCTAAGTATCCAACATCTCCCGAATGAAACCATCCATCTTCTATTGCTTCTTTGGTTGCTTCTTCGTTTTCATAATATCCAAGCATTAATGTTTTACTTTTAATTAGGACTTCTCCTTCTCCATTGTCATTTGGGTGGTCAATTTTTAGTTCTGCGCATATAACAGCTTTACCTGCAGATCCGATTTTTGGGTCAAATTCTGGTGTTAAAGCTGCAATTGGAGATGTTTCTGTTAAACCATATCCTTGTAAAAATGTAATTCCAATATCTTGTAGCCATTTACCAATTTTTGCATCAATTGGTGCTGCAGCAGATACAATATATTTTATGTTTCCACCTAAGTTATCATATATTTCGCTAAATACTTTTCTTTTAATATCCACATTTACACCTTTTAGTGCATTTGTAACATGAATCATAGATTTTACAAGTTTATCTTTTTTGCTTTTTTTAATGTTTTCATTTATTTTCTTATATAAGTTTTCTATTAAAAGAGGTACTGCAAGCATTACTGTTGGTTTAGTTTCTTTTAAATTAGGCACA
This sequence comes from uncultured Clostridium sp., assembly GCA_900554815.1. Taxonomy (GTDB): domain Bacteria; phylum Bacillota; class Clostridia; order TANB77; family CAG-508; genus UMGS1754. The sequence continues at coordinate 49,606 of USIO01000005.1, read as the reverse complement.
ATATATTTTAATCCTTCACATACTGCAATAGAAGCTCCTACAGCTATTGGTATTAAAAATCCTATTGAAGATTCATAGGTATGATGAAGTGGTAAAACAGAGAAAAATCTGTCTTTTTCTGATAATCTAACATAGGCAGAAACAGCATTAATATTTTCTGCTAAATTTCTATTACAAATCATAACACCTTTTGCTTGTGAAGTAGTTCCAGATGTAAAAATTAATAGTTTAAATTCTTCTGGATCAATTGTTACATTTTTGTAATATTGGTCTCCTATTCTTATTAAGTTTTTTCCTTCTTCAATAATATATTCTATTCCTACATCTTTTCCATTTATTTCTTCTTCTGAATTCATTTTAACAAAGTAGTCAATATCTGGTAAATTTTCTTTTACTTTTTTAATTATTTCTTCCTTTTTAGATGAATAAATAACACAAGAAGCACGTGCTCTTTTTATTACATTTTCTATTTCGTTTGCTGGTAATTCTTTGTCTACTGGTACAGCAATAGCATCTGAGCATAGCATTGCCATATAAGATACATACCAATAGTAGGTATTTTCTCCAATAATTGCAACTCTTTTTCCTTTTAGGTTTAATATTTTATTTAACCCTGTTATTAACCCAATTACATCATTACCAAATTTTTCGTAAGTGATTTCTGTAAATTTCTCGTCTTTGTGGTTAAATTTTTCTAAAATAAAAGTGTTGTCTTTGTATAAGTTAGTTGATCTTTCAAAAACTTCTTTAATTGTTTTATAAGTAGTTGGTTCATAGTTTCTTTTATCTGTTTTTTCTTCTGTAATTGTTTTTGGGTCGATTTTTACTTCTTCAATTTTTTCTAATCCTTCCATTTTAAATTTTGGAAATTTAATTTTTGGTATTTTAAATTCTCTTAATATTCTCATTTTTATTACTCCTTGTCCTTAAAAATAAATGATATAACTATTATATTGCCATTTTTGTCTTTTGTAAATAATTCTTAGTAAATTTTTTAGTGCAAATGGAAAAGATAGATAAGGTTGTTAAGGGTTTAAATATAACAGGAAAATCGTTAAAAATTTTTGCTATTTTAATATTTGCGGTAGTTATTTTTTTACTATTATTTAGTGTATATATTAATTTTTCTAGTTTAAAAGAAAGGACTAATGTTTCGGTTGTAGGAACAATAGAAAATATGTATAATATAAAGATAAAAAGTATATCACAAGATACTGACGATAAAGAAAATGGAACATATAGATTTGAATTAGCAGAAAATAATGAAATAAAATTTACTGCCATTAAAAATTCTGGAAACTTGGCAGAAGATTTCTTGGATAATTATCACAAATATTTATTTGATAAATGGAATAGTCCTAATAAAAAATATTTTATAGTAGAAGAAAATATTACAGATGGAATACTTAATTATGATACTCATTTGATAGTAAATAATTATGATGATGTAGAAAAAGCAGTAAATATAATTAATGAATTTGTGGATTTTTGTGGAACGAAATTTTATCCTAGTTGGCAACTTTATTTGCAAAAGGATGATCGTAGAATATATCCTTATGATCATAGTGGAATGTCAAAAGAAGATGCCATGAGCAATGCAAAAGATTTATATAATAAATATTTTGAGTAATAAACCACCCAATTTTATTCTTTGCATAATTTAATATGTGTTAAACTTTTTATATAAGAAAATCTAAGCTTGTTATATACAAAAAAATCCACATAGATTCAAAGTGGAAGTCGGTTTTACTATATAATAGAAAAATTAAGATGAGGCAAAAAAGTCCTCATCTTTTTAGTCTATTTTTTCTATATCTATTCTAGCTTGTTGGTACATAATATCTTCTATTGAAACTCCTGACAATTGTAGAATATCTCCTTGGTTTAGCTTTAAAATGACTGTACTTGTTAGTGTCATTCGATTTACACTATTTCTAATAATTGGGCTTTCATTAAAGGTACTATTTATCGCTGTTCCATTTACTATTAATATAGCATTAAATTGAAATGTTCCTATTGAATCTTTTGTTCCATAAAGTTGATATGATATTTGATAAATACCTGTTTGGTTTATTAGAATTTTATCATTTCCTGGCTCATGGGTAATTGCATTTCCTTCTGTTATTTTATTTTCACTAAACATTATAGTAGTTGTTCCAAGCCCGAGTATTGTCACCTTCAACTGCAATAGCTGTTAAAACATCATATGATTTATTATTAAAGTATATTACACATATTAATAATGATATTATTAATGATAATATTAATGTAAATAATATTATTTTACATGCTTTAAATTTATTACACTTGCAACACATCTATTTCCCTCCTTATTATATTTTATTCATATTGTAACTTTTAGTACATACTTTTTTATAACTCTATTACTAATAGTTATAAAAGAAGGAATCCACATAGATGTGTGGCACAATATAAAAAATACACCTCCGTTTAGATTTTAACACAAATTGTTTTTTTATTTGTGTCTACTAAATGGGGTGCATTTCAAAATGTGGTATTTTTTTATTGTACTTTGCAGATTTTTATGCAAGTTGTTTAATTTTATATGTTCTTTCAATATTATTATAAATCTTTTATGCTGATTTTAGTTCTAGCCTTAGTTTATCTGCTATCATTGCTATAAACTCACTATTTGTTGGCTTTCCTTTACTTGCAGAAACAGTATAGCCAAAAATACTTTCTGTGGCATCTGTTTGCCCTCTTCCCCATGCTACTTCTATTGCATGGCGAATTGCACGCTCTACCCTACTTGGGGTTGTTTTAAATTTATTTGCTATATCTGGATATAATTGTTTTGTAATTTGATTAATAACATCAATATCATTTGTTACCATCATAATCGCTTCTCGTAAATATTGGTATCCTTTAATATGTGCTGGCACACCAACTTCATGGATAATATTGGTTACAAGTGCCTCTAAATTCTTTTCATCTTTTTTGCTATTTGGTTCTAATTCTATGTATTGTGCTTTTAATTCTCTATTAATATATGCTGGTTTAATTGGCGAATTTTGGTAAAATTTTACTTCTTTAATTCTTTTAATTAAAAGTTCAATATCAAATGGCTTTACAACATAATATTCTGCTCCTAAATTAATTGCTCTTTGAGTTATTTTGTCTTGCCCAACTGCTGATAACATAATGCAAAGTGGTCTTTTTGGCATATTAAATTCATTTATTTTTTCTAGCACACCTAGACCATCTAAGTGTGGCATTATTACATCTAATATTGCTACATCTGGTTCTACATTTCTTATAATTTCTACTGCTTCATTTCCATCCTTTGCCATTCCTATTATTTCCATATCATCATGTTTTTTCAAGTAGCCTGCTAAAATGTTTGCAAAATCTTGATTGTCATCTGCAATCAATACAGTAATTTTCTCTTTCAAAACAATTCCTCCTATTAAATAAATTTGTATATTTTTTACATTTGGAATTATAATATGTTTTTTTGTATTATGCAATACATTTCTGGAAAATTTTTCAAGTTCATTTTGTTTTTGTTGATATATCAACAAACTTTTTTTGTAATATTTTTGAATTTATGTTGTATTGTTCGCGATTAATATATTTTAATAATTTATTTTCATAGTCATTTTTTGAAATTTCTAATAAAATATTTACATTTTCGCTATAATTAATTGAAATTGGATTTACATTCATAGACTTTAATTTATATTTTAGCATTTCTAGTTCTTCGTATTTTAAATTAATTTGAACTAAAAAACCTGCTTGTTTTTCTATGATTGTTGCTTTGCTTAGGGCATTTTGTACACTACCGTGAATAAGCTCTTACTAAGCCCCCTGTTCCTAATAAAATCCCTCCAAAATATCTAACAACAACTACTAAAATATTTAAAAAATTATTCTTTTGTAATATAGTTAAAATTGGAGCTCCTGCTGTTCCGTGAAGGTTCTCCGGTTATCACTAGATTTTTCTATAACCTGGTCATTTGTTATAACTCTATAAGCATAGCAATAGTGTTTTGCTCCTATGTAAATGGTTTTTAATTCTTTTAGTTTATTTTCTATTTCTTCAATATTTTCTATATAATAAATATTAGCTATAAATTTGGATTTTTTTTCAGTTAGTTCTGATGTTATATCTTCTTTTATTGTTTTAAATTGCTCCATAAGCCTCCTAATTCATTCCTGCTGTATACCCTGTAGAATATGCTATTTGTAGATTAAATCCCCCTGTATATGCATCTACATCTATTATTTCCCCAGCAAAAAACAATCCTTTTACTAATTTAGATTCCATAGTTTTGGGGTTAATTTCTTTTACAGAAACACCTCCACTTGTTATAATTGCTTCTTTTATATCTCTAAAACCATTAATTGCAACATCAAAATTCTTTAGTGCATACACTAAATTTTTTCTTTCTTTTTTTGCTATTTCGTTTACTGGTTTTTCCGGATTAATTTTAGCTTTATCTATAATAGCTGTAATTAGCTTTTTAGGTATTAGTTTGTCTAAAGAATTTTTAAATTGCTTATTTTTATTTTCTTCAAAATCTCTTAAAACTCTTTCATCTAATTTTTTTTCAGATAAAGCTGGCTTTAAATCTATTTTTAAAATAATTTCATTTTTTCCGCATTAGTTCTTCTACATTTTTGTGTCTTAACAAATGTGCTGAACCACTTAGTATTGTTGGTCCAGATACTCCAAAATGTGTAAATAGCATTTCTCCAAAGTCTTCATAAATTAGTTTGTTATTCTTTTTATCTAAAAATTGAATTTGCACATTCCTTAGGCTTAAACCTTGTAATTGTTTGCATAATTTAACATTATTTACTATTAATGGTACTAAAGATCCTTTTATTGGTATAATTGAATGTCCAAGTTCTTGTACTAATTCGTATCCATCTCCTGTAGAGCCTGTTGTTGGGTAACTCTTTCCACCAGTGGCAACTACTATTTTATCTGCTTTTTCTATTTTTTCTTTTTTATTAATTAAATCTCTTGTTTTTATTCCTACTACTTTTCCATTTTCTGTTTGTATTTTTATAGCTTTTGTATTTGTTCTTATTTTTACTTTTTGGTTTATGCATTCTTTTAATAGAGCATTTAAAACATCCTGTGCGTTATCGGTTACCGGAAATATTCTATTTCCACGTTCTTTTTTTACATCTAAGCCCTGTTTTTTTAATAAGCAAATAATATCGTTATTTGTAAAATTTTGAAAAGCACTAAACAAAAACTTTCCATTTCGTGGTATATTTTGAATAAAGTCCGACATTTTTAAGCTACTTGTAATATTACAACGCCCTTTTCCTGTAATTAAAAGTTTTTTCCCTAGTGTGTTATTTTTTTCTATAATCGTAACATTATTTCCATATTTAGCAGCAGATATTGCGCAAAGCATTCCTGCTGGTCCTCCTCCAATTATAATAACATTCATGCTTTTATTTACCCCTTTTTGGCTTGTTAATGTCACTATCTAAAATATAATTTTTTAATTTAAAATATTTTGAATTGCTTTCATTACTCCTAATTTACCATATTCGTAAGTTAGTCCCCCTTGTAAAAATGCAATATATGGCTCTCGAATTGGAGCATCACAAGATAACTCAATAGATGAACCAGCAGTAAATGTTCCTGCAGCCATAATAACTTTATCTGTATAGCCTGGCATGTCCCATGGCTCTGGGATTGAGTCCGAATCAATAGGAGATCCCATCTGTATTCCTTGGCAGAATTTAACTAGTTTTTCTGCATTTCGGAATATGATTTTTTGAACAATATCTCCTCTTTTTCCATTATATTTTGGTATAGTTTCATATCCTAATTCTTCTAGCATTTTACTTGCGTATATTGCTGTTTTTAAGCTACTTGCTACAACACTTGGCGCCATAAATAGGCCTTGTAAGAAATTTTTATTTATTCCTAATGATGGGCCTACTTCTTTTCCTAAACCAGGAGCTGTTAATCTTTCAGCGCATAATTCTATTAGTTCTCTTTTGCCTGCAATATATGCACCATTAGGAGCTAGTCCTCCTCCTAAATTTTTAATTAAAGAGCCTACAATAATGTCTACTCCTGCTTCTAGTGGTTCACTTTCTTCTACAAATTCTCCATAGCAATTGTCACACATAATAATTACAGAAGTATTAACTTTTCTAATTTCTTGTACAATATTCTTTATTTTTTCTATGTTAAGGCTTTCTCTTAAAGAATAACCACATGAACGTTGTATCATTACTAATTTTACATTGTTTTTCTTTAGTCTTTCTTTAATTTTATCTTTGTCAAATTCATTTTCAATTAAATCAATTTGTTCATATTTTACCCCATATGATTTTAATGAACTAGCATTTTTTTCTAACCCAATAACACTATCTAATGTATCATATGGTTTTCCATTAATGCTAATTACTGTATCGTTTGGTCTTAAGAGCGCAAATAAACATACAGTAAGTGCATGTGTTCCAGAAATAAATTGATTTCTAACTAATGTATCTTCTGCTTTTAGCACTTCTGCAAATATTTTTTCTATTGTATCTCTTCCAATATCTCCATATCCATAGCCTGTTGAAGAATTAAAGTGCATTTCAGATACACGATATTTTTGAAATGCATTTAATACTTTCATACTATTTATTTCATTTAATTTATTAATTTTGTCAAACACAGGAGTTATATCTTTTTGTATTTTATTTGATAGTTTTTCTATTTTATCACTAATTCCAAATTTTTCGTACATTTTCTTTCCCCATCAATATATTTTCAATGTGTTAATACATATTACTATAATAAATAAAGCAAATTAGTTTTGTTCTTCGTTTTCTTCTTCGTTGTGTGGCTTTTCAACTACATTATTTTTACATGCTTTAACTAGTTTAATTCTTTTGTCTTCATATTCTTCTATTTTATAAGTTACAAGTGGTGTTTCTACAATTGGATTTTCATCATCTTCTGGTATTCTTCCTAATTTTTCTGTTAAATATCCAGATAAAGTATCATAATCTCCTTCTGGTATTTCTATATTTAAAATTTTTCTTAAATCATAAATAGAAACACTACCATTAATTAAAAAAGTATTATCATCTATTTTTTCATAGTCTGGTTCTACTTCATCATATTCGTCAAAAATATTTCCAACTAATTCTTCTAAAATGTCTTCCATGGTAATTACTCCAGCTGTTCCACCATATTCGTCTATTACAATACAAATTTGAGTTTTATTTTTTTGTAGTTCCTTAAATAAATCATTTATCATTTTGTGTTCTGAAACAAAATATGCTTCTCTCATAATACTTTTTATTTTTATTTTTTTATGTGCTGTTACATATTTTAATAAATCTTTAATATATAAAATTCCTACAATTTCATCAATTGTGTCTTCATATACTGGTATTCTACTGTATTTATATTCATCAATTGTGTCTAGCATTTCATAAATATCTGCATTTACATCAATAGCAAATACATCTGTTCTGTGTATCATTACTTCTGCAACAGTTTTATCATTAAATTCAAAAATATTATTAATTAGTTCTTTTTCTTCTTCTTCAATTGTTCCTTTTTCTTCTCCTACATCTACCATCATTCTAATTTCTTCTTCTGTTACTGTTTCTTCTTCGTTTTCACTTACTCCAAAAAGTTTAGAAATAACATTTGTTGAAAATGTTAGTAATTTTACAAAAGGAGCTGTTATTAAGGAAATTGCCCTAATAACTCCAATAGTAGCATATGCTATTTTTTCGTGGTTTCTCATTGCAAGTCTTTTTGGAACCAATTCCCCAAATACAAGTGTAAAATAAGAAAGTATCATTGTAATAATAACAATAGAAATTCCCTTCCACACTCCTATTCCTAGTGGTATCCAATTTTCTAAAACTGGAGCTAGTTTGTCTGCAAATGCATCTGAAGCAAAAGCACTAGATAAAAAACCAGCTAATGTAATTCCTATTTGGATTGTAGCTAAAAATTTACTTGGGTTTTTAAGCATTTTTAAAATTTGTATTGCTTTTTTGTCGCCTTCTTTTGCCTGTTTTGAAATTTTTGCATCATTCAAAGAAATAAATGCTATTTCTGTCATTGCAAAAAAAGCATTTAAAAAAATTAGTACGAATAATACAATTATTTGTGAAATCATATATTTATATAAACTTCCTTTCTTACGTTTCTAGTATATGGAATATTATATATTTTATCCTCTTATCTGTCAATAGAAGGCAACTACCTTTGCTCCATATTGTACATAAATTATAAGGGTTTCTAATTTAGAAACCCTTATGATTTTTACATTCCTGTTTTTGGTAGCTTTACAATCCCATTTAAATTTTGAATATTAGAATTAATATTTTGATTGTTTACATTATTGTTAGTATTATTAATACCTACATTACTATTATTGTTTGTAATATTAGTATTACTATTTTGACTAGTGTTTTCAATGTTTATATTTTCGTTTTTATTATTAGTGTTTATATTGCTATTAGTGTTTGTTTGATTATTATTAATATTTTCGTTATTAATATTCATATTATTGTTGGTATTTGTTAGATTGTTATTTTCATTTTTGTTGTTAATATCCACATTATTATTAGTGTTTGTTTGACTATTATTTTCGTTATTATTACTAATATTTACATTGTTGTTATTGTTTATTTCGCTTTTATTGCTATTAGAATTATTTATTTCTATTTGTTGGTTGTTGTTTTCAATATTAGTAAAACCGTTTTGATTTTCTATTTTTATTTCTGAATTATTTTGTTCTACTGTAATTTGTTGGTTATTGTTTTCCTCTTCTATTATAGTTGGTTTTGTGTTATTAACTGTAACATTTAATGTTTGGTTAAGTGTTACATTACATTCAATTTGTTTATCATATTTAATATATCCGTTCTTTTGTTTTAATTTCTTCTAAATAATATTTCCCAGGAACAATATTATTTATTTCTATGCATCCATTTCTATCTGAAACTAAATCTGTATATACTATTTTTTTATTATTATCTAATAATTGGAAAGTTACTCCTTCTATAGGTGTTTTATTTGATGAGTCTAGTTTTTGAATAATTATTTTTGTTTCGTTCTTTCTATAGTTTATAGTTGCACTTCCTTTTGCATCTTCATAAATAGATGCTGTAACAGCATAATCTTGCCAACTACTGTTAGGTGCTTTTCCATATAATACTGGTTTTGTTTCTAATGTTGCTTGTATTTTGACTTGGAATTCTCCATTTGAAGTTAGGCTTTTAATAGGTATCATTAGTTTAAATGTTCTTCCAGAAGAAATTGCTGTAATTGGATTATTGTTAGTGTCTACTATTTTGGTTCCTTCTGGGTAATTTCCTGTTAATGATATTTTGCAATTATTTGATGTAGATGATGATATAATTTTAAATGTTTGATAAACATAGTTTTTATTGTTTGAATCTATGTTCCATTTATTTTCTTGCGACTGTAAGCTAATATCACTAGAAGGTTTTACACTTGTACTATTTCTTGCATTTTGCAATATTTGAGCCATAGCATTAACTACTCTTTTGCCTTGTTCTCCTATTGGTGTATACCAACTTGCTTCTCTACCATATAGAATACAATATACAGCTTGTTTTGTTGCCGCAAATGCTTCTTCTTTTGTGTTGCACCCCAGTTCACTAACACTTTTATAAGGATATCCGTTTGTAATTACTCTCCATAGCATAACATCATTTAGGAAATTGCTTGTATTTACTGTATAACTTCCATTTTCTCCAACTCCTGGCATATTGGCGTCTAGGCAATATGCAGGATATTCTACCCCATCTTTGGAATAAACAACAAATGTTGTTAATATTTCTACTCCATTATATTTTAACATATTTCCATAAGAACTTTTAGCATATAAATATGCACTGCTAATTGGAGTTGTTGCTGCCTTAACTGGGTTTTTTAAAATACTTGTGCTAAACAAAATTATAACTATTAATATAATTTTTAATATGTTTTTCAATACTTTTAACATAAATTTTCCTCCTTAATTTACTATTGCACCTTGAATACAACGCCTATATTCTGGTTGATCTTCTACACACGTTATTAGCGTTATTTTATCTTTAGTTGTGTTTTGTAAATAAGTCCAATCTGTATCTTTTATAATCGTTATTGTTTCTACTTGGTATTCTTTTTGTTTCCCATTATAATAATATTGAATTTTATCTCCTTTCTTTAATTTTTTTAAATCTTTAAAATAGTTTACCTTATATCCTCTATTATGAGCTCCTAATGCTACATTTCCATTTAATTTAGGTGTATTTTCAAAATGTCCCACATATTTGTTTAAAATCTCTGGGCTTGTTCCTTCTGCTATTTGTGCATCTAGATTAATTGCTGGAATAACAATTTTCCATTCTAATTTTTTAGTCTTATTTTTAGAGGTTACTTCTTTTTGTATAATTTCATCTGTTTTTTGAAAATTTTTTTCTATGTAACAGCTATTTATGGGATTTTCTACTTTGCTGAATGCAAAGCTTTTTATTTGTTTAGGGAATAAATAAATAATACAGAAAATAAAAACGGTAATAAAAAAAGCGCATAGATTGACACTAGTACGAGTATATTTAGTCACATATTCATACCTCCTTGTATTTTAATTTTTGTAGTTGGGAATGTCTTTAAGAATTCTAGAATCTTTTTTAGGTTATTTTACTTTAGAATAAAAATTTTTTTAAAATAACAAAAATTGCAATTTTTTTATGTTTTCATAATAATACAAATTAGTTCAAAAGTAAAGAAAAACATTTCGACATAAATTTACATTTATTGCCACAAACTCTAATAGAGCCTTTGTACTAATGTTTTATTTAGTGCAAAAGCTCTATTATTGTTTATTCTTTTAAGGGTAATTATTAAATTAATATTATATTAAGGTTTTTCGTATAGGCATTCACTTCCTTTTAATTAATATATATATATTTTTTATTGTATAATTTTTTATTGTTCTATAGGCATACCTCCTTTTTAAATTATTCGCCATGCCTCATACTGCATAATAATTTTTACCTCCTTCCTTTTATTTGTTTTTATTTTATTTGTTATTTATGCTTTTTTTATGAACATTTTTTGATTATTTTGTTATTTTTGTTCTTCTGCTAAATCTAAGTCAAAATAAAATTCCACTCCATCTTCTGTGTTAAATGCTCCATAAGCATTTCTATAATTATTCATAATGGCCCTAACTAATGATAATCCTATTCCGGTTCCGCCTTTTTCTCTATTCCTTGAAGAGTCTATTTTGTAAAATCTATTCCAAATTCTATTTAAATTTTCCTCATCTATTTTTTCACCTGTGTTATATACACTAATCCTTATTTTTTTGTCTAATTCTTTTATTGTAATTCTTATTTGTTTCTTTCCATTAATTTCTAGGGCATGTTTTATAGCATTTGTAAAATAATTAGTTATTACTTGTTCTATATAAAAATCGTCTGCATATACATAATATTTTTTACTTGGATTATATTCTATAGTAATATTTTTTTCCTCATACATTACTTTGCTTTTTCTTATTACTTCTTGAATTAATTCTGTTATATCAAATTTTTGATTATTAAATTCTCTTTTTCCATATTCTAGTTTCATAAGTTCTAGTAATTGTTTTACCAATCGGTCCATTTTGTTTGCTTCATCTAAAATAACATCAGAATAAAATTCTCTGCTTTCTGGATCTTTGTTAACATTTTCTCTTAGTCCTTCTGCATATCCTTGTATAATAGCAATTGGGGTTTTTAATTCATGAGATACATCAGAAATAAATTGTTTTCTCATTTCATCTATTCTAGATTTTTTCTCTATATCTTTTTCTAATTCTATGTTGGTTTCTTTTAATTGTTTAATAGTATTTTCCAGTTTTTCAGAAACTGTGTTCATGCTTTTCCCTAATTCATCTACTTCATCTCCAGTATCTTTTACCCTATATTTTTTGCTAAAATCTAATTGTGACATTCTCTTTGCAATATCATTTAGTTCTTCAATAGGTTTTGTAAATTTTTTAGCAATAAATAATACCGCAATTCCTCCTCCAATAATTGCAATTCCTCCTATTAAAGATAAAAAGTTATTAGAAATTTTAACATTTTCTTGAATAGATGTAATAGGTATTCTAATGTATAAAACATAACCATTGTCTAGTTCTCCTGAAAGTAAAACAAATCCTACTCCATTTTTTATGTCTCTTGTTTTCCTAATACTAATTTTATTATTAGAAAATAATATATTTTTTTCTCCAAACCAACTTGTTATACTACTTTCAATTTCGTTTATTGTTCCTATTGTAGATGAGAAATCTTTATTTGATGTATAAAGTGTTATTCCAGTATCTGTTTTAATAATAATGTCAAAGTCATTATTTATAGATGCTTTCTCTAGTTCTAGTTCAATATCTATTCCAGAATCTGGGTTAGTGTAATATTGATTTATGCTTTTATATACTTCCATTAAATCTTTTTGTTTAGAATATAAATAAAATGTTTCTAATACAAAGTTATTTAATAATATAAAAAAAACAATTATGATTATTACAACAACACATAAAGTAATAAATAGTTTTGTCCTTACAGATTCTAAGTTTTTTTTAATCTTTCCCATTTTCTACTCCCAATTTTTTGTATTATTTTTGTTCAAATTTATATCCTATTCCTCTAATTGTTTTAATATATTTTCCCTTTTTACCTAATTTATGCCTTATTTTTTTTATATGGCTGTCTATTGTCCTTGAGTCTCCATAATAGTCATAATTCCAAACATTATTCAATATTTTATCTCTTGATAATGCTATGTTTTCATTATCTACCAAATATTTTAAAAGTTCATACTCTCTTAAGCTTAATTCTATAGTTTTTCCGTCAACAGTTACTGTTCTTCCTTGTTCATCTATTACAATTCCATTGTAGTCTTTTTTTACTGTCTTGTCCCCATTTACTCTTTTTAAAATAGCCTCTACTCTAGCTACTAATATTTTAGGGCTAAATGGTTTTGCAATATATTCGTCAACACCTAGTTCAAATCCAAAAAGTTCATCTTGTTCTTCTCCTCTTGCTGTTAGCATAACAATAGGAACTTTTGAAGTTTGCCTAATTTGTCTTAAAACAGACCATCCATCTAGTTTAGGCATCATAACATCTAATAAAATTAAATTAATTTTATTACCCTCTGTCTCAAAAATTTCTAATGCTTTTTCACCATCTTCTGCTTCTAAAATATGGTAGCCTTTTACTTTTAAAAAGTCTTTAATTAGTTTTCTCATTCTAGCTTCATCATCTACTATTAATATGCTTTCTTCATTCATATTCAATTCTCCTAACTTTTATTAAATGTATTATATATTATAATTTTATATTATGTCTATATTGTGAAAATAAAAAGAATATTATATTGTTTTATTATTGCAACACCTAGTTAAAATAGCTATCATAAAAATTTTATGATAGCTATTTTAACTAGGTGTTATTTTTTAAGTTTATTTTACATATTCGTTTAATGGTTTTACTCTATAATTTAGTTCTCCCATTTTTTCTGTTGTAATATATCCACTTGTACTGTTAATTACATCTGGAATTCTGTTTACAATACTTGCACATGTAAGTTCTACTGTACTTGGTCTTGCTATTACTAAAGTAGTGTTTGGTTCTCCTTCGATTGTCCATTCATTTTTGTCATAGTCTTCTGGAGAATAAACTTTTCCAATACATTCTGATTCAATAGTAATTCCTTCTTTTGTTTTAGTGGTAACTACTGCACTCATTCCTGTTGCCATTCCTGCTTTTACTGTCATGTTTAGTGTAGAAGATACAATATCTTTTGAATAAGTTTGTGGTATGCATTTTTGTGTTTGTGAAACTACTGTTAACCCTAGTTTTGAGCATAGCCATCCATTTACATTCCACATATATGATGGTGAATATTCTCCTTTTTCAATAATTTCTTGTCTTTGTTCGTCCGAAATTTCATCTACTGAGGCAATTTCTTTTTCAAAAGTGTCTAAGTCTAATCCTGCGCCATGTGCTTTTGCAAGAGCAATTCCATAGTCTTCTACATTATAGCTTGAGCTACCTTTTATCCTTTTAATTGTATGTGTAGACCCTGCTATTGAGCTAATTAGCTGTCCCCAGTAAATGTCTTGGTACCCACTTCCTGTAATTGTACAATTATTTTGTTTTGCAAGCTCATCAATTTTTTTTGTTACATTTGGATTTGAATTTTGTGGGTAAAATGCCTCTTCGCATGTTGTAATTGCATTAATCCCTAATTTTGCACATAATAGTAATGCATCTTGCACATCCGAAATTAAACTCATTGTTGTAACAATGGCAATATCTGGTTTTACTTGTTTTAACATTTCTTCTGCATTTTCTACACTAGTTATTGTAACCCCTTTTGGTTCTGTTTCCATTACAACTCCAATGTCTTTTCCTATTACTGTTGGGTTTACATCAATTGCTCCAACAATTTCTGCTCCTTTTTCATAAACATAACGCATTGTGTATACAGACATTTTGCCTGTACCATATTGTACTACTCTTATCTTTCTTTCCATTGATAAGTTCCTCCTTTACTAATTTTTATTAAATAATTATACACTTTTTTTGTTTTTTTATTCTTTTATTTCTTCAAACATATCTTTTTCAACTTTACATAAAGGACATTTCCATGTATTGGATAAGTCTTCAAATTTTATTTTTTCTTTTTCTTCGTCATAAATATATCCACATATTTTACATTTATATTTTTTTCCACCAGTTTTTGCTGTTTCTTCTGTTTCTATATATGTTGGTGCTGTTTTAGGTGCATTACCTTTTATTACCTGATGATAATATGAGTATGTCATAGGAATATTTTCATTTTCCTTTTTAGCATCTAATACTCGAGCTAATACAATATTGTGAGTTTCTACATCTATTTTATTTAATACTTGGGCAATTATATACCCACAAATGTTTTCTTCTACTACTGGTAAATTGTTTATTTCTTTATATGCTATTTCTTTAAACTTGTCCTTATTTTTTGACGAAAAAAATCCAAATTCTCCAATTACTTTAGCATTTGTTTTTTGAGATAAAATTGAGATTGCAAATTGCTGACCTTCAAATAGTGCTTCATTTGTATAATTATTTTTATTAATACTAACAGCAATAATTGGGTTTTGTGAAGTTATTTGTGTTACAGTATTTACAAAACATCCTACATTTTTTTCTTTGTATTTTGTTGATACAACATACATTCCATAAGATAAATCATTAAAAACATTTTTGTCCATTAGGTTCCCCCCTTGTTAAATATATACTAATAAATATTTTTTGTCTAGTATTTTTTAGTTGTAAATTTAAAGGATTAATAATGTTTTGTTCTTTATTTTTTTATCTTGCCAGTTTTTGCCTAATATGCTCGTAAACAATAATACTAGTTGCTACTGCAGCATTTAAGCTTTCTGTTTTTCCGTAGCATAGGTATTTTTATTTTTTGATCTGCTAAGTTTAATACCTCCTGCGAAACTCCATTTGCTTCGTTTCCAATTATTATACATACTTTTTTATAATCTATATCATAAATACTTTTTGCACCTTGTAATGAAGTTGCCATTATTTTATATCCATGTTCTTTAATTATAGAAATAGTATTTTTTAAATTTTCTGTTTCTATTATATTTATCCTAAAAATAGCTCCCATTGTAGAACGTACTACTTTAGAAGAATACACATCTACTGTTCCTTTTGATAATATGATTTGTTTAATTCCAGCACTATCTAAAGTTCTAATAATTGTTCCCAAATTTCCTGGGTCTTGTATATTGTCCAAAATAACAATAAGTTCTTCATTATAGTTTATTTTTTTCTTTTCTTTTTTAGAAACAACTGCAAGTATTCCTTGTGGGTTCATAACTTCTGTAATGTAATTAAAAACTTTTTCATTTACATAAATTAAACTATATTTTGCTACTTCATATAATAGTTCTTTTTCTATTAGCCCTTGTTTTTCGCAGTCATCACATATAACAATTGTTTTTATTTCTGCTTTTTCTGCTATTGCTTCTCCGAACTGTCTTAACTCCTTCTATAATATATAATCCTTGTTCGTCTCTATACTTCTTTTCTTTTAATTTTCTAATTTGTTTAATTTGTTCATTATCTTTACTTGTAATTACTCTCATATTCATTTCCTTTCATTATTTTATTTTGGGTTGATGTGCCCTTGTTTTATATCAAATTTGTTTTTTTACATAAATGTGATATAATATGAGTTACATACCTAATAAGGTATAGTATTAAGGAGGGATTCTATGGAAGAGTAACAACCTTAGGAGGCAGGCAATCGATTTTCTCATCGAGAGCGACTCGTTTTGCATTGTTCAAGAGACCGAAACGTTTGCTGTTATGGAGTTTCGAGCCAGGTCGGCTACGTGTCGACGTCTTATTCGGAAAGGAGCTCTTCTTCCGGTGGTACCCAGCTTGCTTAGTGACGAAGTTGCTACGTATAGGCTATGGGGTGTTCCTGTAGTAATACTGCAGCTGTGTCAAGAGTCACCCAAAAAAGTCACATGCTTAGAGGAATACCATGATGCCATTCCGGCTAGTTCTCTCTAAGATGATGTGTTTGGTTTGTAAACTGCACATCTTAGGATATTCTAACTTATTCTCTTGCAAATGCAAGAGAATAAGTTTTTGTTGTATTAGGTTAAATTCCTTTGGTAAATTCCGTTTGCAAAGCAAATGTGTATATGTGGCAAATTCATTTTTTTATTTTAGTATTTTAATCAATTCTTTTACTTCTTCTAGTATTTTACCCGGATTTTCTATTTTATATGTTATATAAGGTTCAACTGATGGTGAAAATTTAATTTTATTTCTAAATTTTTTTAACAATAAATCTATCCATTCCATTTTAAAACTTTCAGCAGAAAAATTAAATACAATACCAGAGAGCCTTTGTGAAATTTTTATAATGCCTAGTATTCTACATAAAATTTTTATGCTTGCAATCTCAAGTAAATTTTTTGTTTCTTCTGGAATATCTCCAAATCTATCAATTATTTCGTCTGTAACATCTTGTATTTTTTTATCTGTATCACATAATGCAATTTCTTGATAAATTTCAATTTTCTGATTGTTTGAAGGAATATAACTATCTGGAATATAGCAAGAAACATTTAAATCAATTTGTACGTCTTGTTCTTCTTTTATTTTTATACCTTTTGTTTCATTTATAACTTCCTCTAATAATTTACAATACATATCATAGCCAACTTCGTCCATATGTCCATGTTGAAATTCTCCTAGAATGCTTCCTGCACCTCTTATTTCTAAATCCCTCATAGCAATTTTAAATCCAGAACCAAATTCTGTAAACTCTTTTATAGCTCTTAGTCTCTTTTCTGCAACTTCTGATAGCAGTTTATCTGGTTTATATGTAATATAAGCATATGCTTGTTTTTCAGATCTTCCTACTCTTCCTCTAATTTGATATAGTTGAGATAGTCCTAATCTATCTGCATTTTCTACAATAATTGTGTTAGCATTTGGAATATCAATACCAGACTCTAATATAGTTGTACATACCAATACATCAATTTTCTTGTTTACAAAGTCTAGCATAATATCTTCTAACTCTCGTCCAGACATTTTTCCATGTGCAAACCCCACTTTTGCTTCTGGAACTAAATTAGAAACATATTCCGTTTTCCTTGTAATTTGCTCTACATTGTTAAATAAATAAAATACTTGCCCTCTTCTTTCCAGTTCTCTTGTAATTGCTTCTTTTACCACTTCTTCATCATATTCTAATACATAAGTTTGTACTGGTCTTCTATTTTGTGGTGGTTCATATATAACAGACATATCTCTAATACCCACAATAGACATGTGCAAAGTTCTTGGAATTGGTGTTGCCGTCATAGAAAGCACATCTATTCCATTTTTCATTTCCTTTATTTTTTCTTTATCCTTTACTCCAAATCTATGTTCCTCGTCTATAATTAATAGGCCCAAGTCTTTAAAAGCTATGTCTTTGCTTAAAATTCTATGTGTACCAATAATAATATCAATTTCTCCCAATTTTAATTTTTTAATAATTGCTATTTGTTCTTTCTTTGTTCTAAATCTGTTTAATAGTTCTACTCTAACTGGAAATTCTTTCATTCTTTCTTTAAATGCTTCATATTGTTGGTTTGCTAATACTGTAGTTGGTACTAAATAAGCTACTTGTTTTTGATCTAGGCATGCTTTAAATGCTGCTCTTATAGCTACTTCTGTTTTTCCATATCCAACGTCTCCACATAATAGTCTATCCATTGGTTTAAAAGATTCCATGTCCTTTTTTACTTCTTCTATGCATCTTAATTGGTCTTGTGTTTCTGTGTAAGGAAAAGATTCTTCAAACTGTTTTTGCCAGTCAGAATCTTTTGAAAATGCAAATCCGTGCTGTTTTTTGCCTGATAGCATAGAGCTGTATTAATTCTTTTGCAACTTCTCTTAGGTTATTTTTTACCTTAGTTTTTGTATTTTCCCATTCTTTACTACCTAATCGGTTTAATTTTGGTGCTCCATTTTCACCTGCTCCAATATATTTTCTAATATTATCTAGCTGGTTAACCGGAATATATAAATAATCTCCATCTTTATATAGAATTTTTATATAATCTTTTACAATATTATCTGCTCTAATTGTATAAACTCCAACAAACTGTCCTATTCCATTTGCTTTATGTACTACATACTCACCGTGGTTTTAAGTCTGAGAAATTAATCATTTCTCCTTGTTTAAATGTAGTATTATTAATTACTCTTTTTGGTTTACTTGGAGTAAATACTTCTGCTAAAGATATTGCAATAATATTAAAGTCAAAGCTTTCAAAACCAGCAGATAATGCTCCAGAGGTAATTATTACCACCCCTGGAGTAATTTCTTCTTTTTGTGATTTATCATATATACATTTTATATCTTTTTCTATAAGCCATTCATATATTTTTTTGCTATTTTCTGTAGTTCCACCTAATATAAAAACTAATTTTTTTTCGAGTATTGCTTTTTGTATTTCCTGAAAACATAAATCCATTGAACTACGAAAAAAGTTGACCTCCCTATAGCTAAAGCTATATCCGTTTCTTTTTGCATGCATACTTTTTTTATCCACAAAACCAATATCTTGTTTTTCCAAATAAATTATTTGTTTTGTTCCTATTGATTGTAGAAATTGTACATAATCATTCAAAATCTGGATGCTATCTGGTACTGTTCTTTGTTTTTCTATCAACGATTTTGTTAAGTTTTTATTATCTTTTAAAATATTTTCAATTCTTGCTTTTATTTTTGTAATTTCATCTAAAAATATTATTATATCTTTAGGTAGATAATCTATAAATGTACTTTGCTTTGTATAAAAACAATTAAAATATTTATCTATTTTTTCAAGGTAGTTTCCAGTTTTTATTTGTTCAACATCTTCTATTATAGAATTAGTTTGTTCATGTGTATTTAAAATTCTATTTCCTATTTCTATCAAACTATTTTCTAATACAAATTCAACGGCTGGGTTTATATAAACTTCTTGAACCATTTGTTTAGATCTTTGGTCATTAATGTCAAAATACCTAATGGAATCTATTTCATCTCCCCAAAACTCTATTCTAATTCCGATGTTTTCGTCTCCGAGCAATATCTATAATTCCACCTCTTGAACTAAATTGCCCTTTTGATTCTACTGTGTCATATCTTTCATATCCTAATTGTACAAGTTTTTCTTTTAGTTCGTTTGTACCGAATTGTTTGTCCTACTTTTAATTTCATTCTATTTTTATACAATACTTCTTTACTTACCATATGTTGTTGTATTGCTTCAATTGTTGTAACAATAATTTTTGCTTCTTTATTTTGAATCTTATTTAATACTTTTATTCTTTCATAGTAATTGTCTTTATTTTCTGCAATATAGTCATATGCAAAAATTTCTCGTTTTGGGAAATATATAATTTCATCTTCAAAAAACATTAAATCTTTTATTAATTTTTTTGCTTGAATTTCATTATATGTGATAATAACTATTGGTCTTTCTGTGTAGAATTGTGTTGAATAAGCAAAATGTGTTTTTGCTACATCTGTCAATCCTGATAACATTATTGAATCTGTGTTGTTTTTTACATCTTCTATATAAGAATTAAATTTTTTAAAGTTTGGCAATATTTTAGTAATACAATTCATCTAGTACTCCTTTTTTATTTTTAAATTTTGTTTTTTATATAATTTAAGTATAAATTTTTAGCAGTTTCTGGGCTATCTACACCTGTTGCATTTTTAACTGGTGCAAATTCTTCTTCTCTTTTTACACGTAAGATTGCCAATTCTGGAATGGTTTCAAAAGCATCAAATATGAATTTTTCAAATTTTAATGCATTTGGTTCTGTTGGTTTTACTTCTTCTCCTTTTTCATTAATATAATTAGCTTTTTTTAGAGCTTTATGATATGGCATATTTTTTTCCCCAATGCTTTTTAATGCATCTACATGAAACATATTGCACATAATATGTGACTCTCCATAAAATAGTTCGCCTTTTTTATCTCTTAAATTAGCCATTTCCTCTGGCAACTCTGTGTATTCTATAACACTTGGTTTATTATTTCTTTTACAAAATACACCTACTTTTTCGGTTGGGCTACATTTTACTAATGATTTTGCTGCTGCTAGAACCCCTGTACTTTGTGCTATTCCAATTAAAAGCGGATCTACCATTTTTAATAATGCATTATCTATTGAGCCAATGAATAACCATTTTATTTTTCTTGAAGTAATATCATCAGTTATTCCGTTTTTGTTCATAGAACTAAAAATTCCACCATTTCCATCTGCTGCTTCTTTTATGGTTCCCTTATTAGATAATAAAATTTTACCTTCTTTGCTAATCATAGGAAGTTCACTTTGTGAAAAGAATTTTATGTGGTCTTTATTATAACCAAAATAATTATTTTTTTCAAAAAAGTTAATAGTATCTTTATTGTTTTCTTTGCTTGTCATAATATACCATGGAATGGTTATTCCATATTTTTGGTTTGCTTTATTTAATTCGTCATAAAAAATTTCAAAAAGAGACTTATTATTTAAAAGATAGTATGTTCCTTTTGGTCCTTTATGTCCTAGTCTTGTTCCTTGTCCTCCTGCCATTGTAGCAACAGCATATTGTCCTCTTTTAATAATTTTTTCTCCTATTTCTTCATATTTTTTTATTTCTTCTTTTGATAATTTTTCTTTATCTATATACTCTATTGGTTCTATTTTATCTTTAGATTCTATTCCTTCCTTTTTAGTATTTTCGTATAACTCTTGTATAGTTTTAAAATCGGTGTCTAAAATTTGGTTTAATAGTTCTTCCTGCTCTTGTTTTGAAAGTTCTTCATAAAAATTTAATAAATGTTCTTGATGATATTTATTTAATATTTTTTTACTATTTTCTAATTTTACATTCATATTATCCCTCTTTATTTTATTATATTTTAAATCTATGATAATATATCATTTTTTTCTGCATTTGTCTAGTAGGTTATTATTGACATTATGTGAGTTTCTGCTATAATTTAATTATTGGTAAATTACCAAATCGGAAAGGGGAAAAAAATCATGTCTCGGAAATGTCCATATCTTAGTGAGCAAGTATTTGGGCACTCGAAAACTTTATACTGTTGTTTGAACAATAAAGTAGTTGAGCGAGAAGACTGTAATGATTGTAAGGAAAAGCTTTTTTGGGTAGAGCCCAAGAAAAAATTTCCCAAAATAAGGAAACCCGTTCGTTGGTGAGCTCATATGCGCTCACCTTTTACTTTTTTATATAGTTTTTCATATTATAAAATAGCTAGTCATATAATTTATTGGTGATTATGTGAAAAGGGTTTTTGTTGTTTCGCTAAAAAAATTATTGCTTCCAATGTTGTTTACATTATTTACTATTAGCCTCTTAATTTTTTCAAACTCTAATTTACAAGCTGCAAAGTCTGGTATTGAATTATGGGCAAATTCTGTACTGCCCAGTTTATTTCCTTTTTTTATTGCAACAGAGTTATTAAGTCATACGAATATTATTCCTATTTTAGGAAACATTTTAGGTAAGTTTATGCGTCCTTTGTTTCGTGTTCCTGGTGAAGGTGCATTTGCCTTTATTATGGGTATTATTTCTGGTTATCCCACAGGTGCAAAAATTGTAACCGATTTTAGAAATCAGGGAATTTGTACAAAAGCAGAGGCAGAAAGATTACTTGCCTTTACTAATAATTCTGGTCCATTATTCATTGTAGGTACAATTGGAATTAGTTTGTTTTCAAATGCTACTATAGGATTTTTATTATTATTTACTCATATTCTAGCTTGTGTTACTGTTGGATTTCTTTTTAGATTTTGGAAAAAAGAGGATACTTCTGTTTTTAGTAAATCTAAATCTTTTCATTCGTCTAATCAGGTTTCTAATTTAGGAGAGGTTCTTGCACGGTGGTATTATGAACTCTATTTATACTATTGTTTTAATTGGTGGCTTTGTTGTTTTATTTTCTGTTATAATTTCTATTCTAAAGCAAAGTAATATTTTGAAATGTTGTTCTAATTTTATTTCTCCAATTTTTAATCTGTTTTCTGTTCCTAATCAATTTTGTTCTCCTGTTTTATCTGGAATTTTAGAGCTAACTAATGGAATAAAAGAAATTTCTATTATTCCTTCTAATTCAATTTCTATTAATATTATTTTATGTAGTTTTGTATTACGGTTTTGGTGGTATATCTGTTTTGCTGCAGGTTTTTAGTATAATTTCTAAATCAGATATATCCATTAAGCCTTATATATTAGGTAAATTATTACAAGGAATTTTTGCAGGATTTTATACATATATTGCTTTAAAATATATATCTATTTTAAATTTTGATGTTATAGAAACTTCTACTATTTTATCTTCTTCTACTTCTATAAACTTTAAATGGTTTTTTTGGGCTATTTTAGGAATTATAATATTGGTTGGATTTGTTTATAAGAAATGTGACTTTATATTGGCACAGCGCAATAAAAAAAAGAAGTTCTCTACATAATGAACCTCTTTTTTATTGTATTGGAAAATAAGTACCACTAGTTTTTCTACTCTTGTTCCGGTGCTTCTACTGGACAAACTCCTCTACATGTTCCGCAAGAAATACATTTTTCTTGGTCAATTACATATCTTTCGTCTCCTTGTGATATGCAACTTACTGGGCACGCTCCTTCACATGCTCCACAAGAAATGCATTTTTCTGTTATTTTATATGCCATTTTTGTTCACCTCCTTATATATCTTCATCTTTACTAGCTTGTTGTTCTAATTTTTTTAATTCTTCTAGTTCTTCTGGCAATAAATCCATATCATCTTTTACTTCTATATTTTTAATAATTTTAATGTCCTTAGCATCATATTTTTTATAAAAAGTGTCTTCTCCATCTTTAAATTTTACTTTTACTTTTTCTTTTAGCGTTTCTATTCCACAAACTTCCCCTTCTCCATCTTCTGTTTTTACAATTGCTCCCATTTTTGGTAATATTTTTAGTTTTTCATCATAGACTTCTTGTTCGTACTTTAGGCAACACATTAGTCTTCCACAATTTCCAGATATTTTAGATGGATTAAGCGAAATGTTTTGCTCTTTTGCCATTTTAATTGATACTGTATCAAAATTATTTAAAAAAGTGCAACAGCAAAGTTCCCTTCCACACATTCCATTTCCACCAATTCTTCTTACTTCGTCTCTTACTCCAATTTGTCTTAGTTCAATTCTTGTTTTATAAATTGCTGCTAAATCTTTTACTAATTCTCTAAAATCAATTCTACCATCTGCTGTAAAGTAGAATATCATTTTGCTATTGTCAAAATTATAAGATACATCAATTAAATTCATTTCCAGTTTGTGTTCTTTTATTTTTTTATTGCATAATATAAATGCATCTTTTTCTTTTCTTTTATTTTCCTCATGGTGTTTTTTATCTTTCTCGTTCGCTACTCTTATTACTTTTTTTAGTGGTGAAACCACTTTTTCATCTGGTATTTCTCTATTTGGAATCACTACTTCTCCTAGTTCTTGTCCCATTGTAGTTTCCACTATTACATTATCTTGTTTTGTTATTTTTAAATTTCCCGGATCAAAAAAGTATATTTTCCCAGGTTTTTTAAATCTAACTCCTATAATATTTTTCACAATACTCACCTCTTTAAAAGTTAATAGTTCTTGGGTTATTATTTTTAATAACAATTTTTCAAAATACATTACATGGTATATTTTTATGTTTCATTACAAATTTCCCATATGCTAAATAGCATGTTGTCCAAAGTCATATCCAAATTAGCATTTTGTTTAATTTTGTTTTTTGCTTGTTCTATTTTTTCTATATATCTTATACATTTATAATCATTTGCTAATTCATTTGATAGCACTACATTCATGTAATCTAATATATTAAAAATATTTTCTTTTTCTTTATAAATTGGTAAAAAAGAATTTATAAAATCAATTTTGTCTAGTTTGCTTCTTTTTGTTAGTGTATCTTCTATTGTTTTATAAGTCTGGTTATAATCTTGTAATTCATATGCCTTTGCTATACTTCCATTTATTGCTTTTAACATATTTTTTGTTATATTAGTAAATCCATTGTTTTTTAGAAATATTTGTAATTCTTCGTTTTTAATTGGATAAAAATTAATTTTTGTGCACCTTGATTTTATAGTATTTAAAAGTAAACTTTCATTTGAACATATTAAAATTATTGTAACATATTCTGGCGGTTCTTCTAGTGTTTTTAGTAAACAATTTTGTGCTTCTTTTGTCATTTTTTCACTGTCACGTATAATATATACTTTTCTATTGGAAATAATTGGTTTTTCAATTATTTTCATTTGCAATATTCTAATTTGTTCTATTTTAATGCTATTGCCATCTGGTTCAATAATTGTAAAGTCAGGATTATTTTGAGAGTCAAATTCTATACAAGACTTACAATCTGGTGTTCCTAAACATAATATTTGTTTTGCAAACTGCTTTGCAAATTCTGTTTTGCCAATTCCTTCTATTCCTGTAAATAAATAACTATGTATAAAATTTTTATTTTTTATTATTTCATTCAATAATATTTTTGTTTCTTCGTTTCCAATTAAATTTTGAAATGCCACAATTTTTAGTCCTCCATTTATTATTCTACTGGTCCAAATAAGTCTAATGGCCAGAAACGTATCCATACCTTACTTTCAATTTTGGAAATAGGAATGCAACCAAATCTTCTACTATCTGTACTTTGTTCTCTATTGTCTCCCATAACAAAAACACAATCTTGTGGTACCACAATATCGACAAATGGTCCATCTAGTGAAGTTGTTAAAACATCTTCTTGCAGGTATGGCTCATTTAAAAGTTGGTTATTAATAAATACTTTGTTGTTATAAATTTTAACATGTTCTCCTGGCAAGCCAATTACTCTTTTTATATAACTTTTTTTATTAATTTCTAATACATAATATGAAAATTTTTCCCATAGTCCCTCAGGCTCATTTTCGTATTTTGCAACTGGATTAGATAAGTCTGCATCTTCTAAATATATTAGTGATTTACTTGGTGCTTCAAAAGTTATAATATCTCCTCTTTCTGGAATAGAATGTGTAGTTTTTATCAATCGATTTAAAATCAGTCTTTGGTTTTCTTTTAAAGTAGGGTACATTGATGGTTGTTGTACAATTGTTGGAGTACCTATATAGTATCTAACCAGCAAAGCTAAAACTATAGCAATAATAATACAGTATAACCATTCAAGTATTTCCTTCAGTTTTAAATTCATATTGATTTTTTCTTCCTTCCTTCTTTTGTTATAGTAAATTTTATTATATATAATTTATTTTATTTTTTCAATATTTATAGCATATTTTCATAATAAGTACATGTATTGTATTTTTAGATTTTTTGTCTTGTTGGAATGCGTATTACTACTTCGGTTCCTTTTCCTACTTCACTTTTTATATCTATTGTGCCATCATTTTTGTCTAATATTTCTTTTGCAATAGATAGTCCGAAGTCCAGTTCCTCCCATTTCTCTTGTACGGGCTTTGTCTACTCTATAGAATCTTTCAAATATTTTGGTTAAGTCAGATTCCGGTATGCCTATTCCGTTGTCAATAATTTTTATATAAGCATCATTATACACAAAACCAACATATATTTTAATATTTCCTCCATCTTGTGTATATTTAATACTATTAGTTAAAATATTTAATATTACTCTTTCTATTCCATATTTATCTGCATAAACTAAAGGAACATTAGCTGTTACAAAGCATTCTGAATGTTGCTTTTTTTTATTAATCTCTAATTGCAAGCTATTTACACATTTTTTTACTAGCTCTCCTAAATTAAATTCCGTTTTTTCCCATTTTGCTTCATCATTGTCATACCTAGATAATGTTAGTAAGTCACTTACTAGTCTTGCCATTCTTCGTGCTTCAGATGCAATTACACCCAAAAACTTGTCTTGTGTTTCTTTGTCAAATTCTTGCTCTGTTAGAGTATCTGCATATCCCATAATAGAAGTAATTGGAGTTTTTAATTCATGAGACACATCTGCAACAAACTCTTTTCTCATGTTATCAAGCTTTACATGTTCTGTAATGTCTTGTATTACAACAATTGCTCCATTAGGTCTATCATTTTCATCTGTAAAAGGCGCAAAATATAGGTTTACATAGCAATCTTGCACATTAATCCTTTGTTCTGAAGATGTCCAGTTTTCTAAATAAATAATTTTTTCTAAATTAATATTTAGTTTTAATTTTTTAAATATTTTTTCAAAACTATTTTCTTCTGGAGTTAGTTTTAATAGTCTTGTCGCAGCAGGATTAATATGGAGGATTTTGCCTTCTTTGTCAAAAGCAATAATTCCATCTGTCATATGTAAAAGAATTGTTTCTATTTGTTTTTTTTGTCTAGAAGCTTCATTTAAATTTTCCTGTAGTTCTGTTGTCATTACTCCAAATGCATTTACTAAATCTTTTACTTCTTTTTCATCGTTTTCATTTGCTAAATATTGAATGCTTTGGCTTCCTCCTGCAGCAATTTTTTCTGCACTTTTAATAAATCTGGATATTGGAGAAATAATTGATTTTAATACAATTGTTCCAATTAAAATTGTTATAATGCAAAAAATAGCTATTGCTATAATTGCTATTATAATTGTATTTTTAATATATTGCTCCGAATTTATAATATTTGTTTGTTGTGTTAATTCTGTTAACTGTTGCACATTTATGCAGCCCAGTAATGTTATAATACTAATTCCTAATATAATAAAAATTAAAATAATTTTTAATTGTATGTTTTTTATCATCTATGTCCCCCACAGTTTATTTTTTAATGTTTTTTTATTAAAATAGGTCGCTATAAATAGCGACCCTTACGTCACGAAAAATTTAGTTTTGTTTTATTTATTGAATAGTTTTATTTTGAAGCAATATAATACCCAACCCCTCTTTTAGTCATTAATATTTTAGGATTAGCAGTATCTTTTTCTATTTTTTCTCGTATTCTTCTTACAGTAACATCAACTGTTCTTATATCTCCATAATATTCGTATCCCCATACCTTTTCTAGTAAAGTTTCTCTTGTTACTACTTGGCCCGGTTGTGTTGCTAAATATTTTAGAACTTCAAATTCTCTTAAAGTTAAATCCATAACTTTTCCGCTAACTTTTGCTTCAAATTTATCTAAGTCAAGTTCTAATTCTCCAACTTTTATTTTGTTTGTTTGTGTTGAATTATCGTCTTCTTTTTCGTTTAAATTTATCTCCACTTTTCTTAAGTTTGCTTTTATTCTTGCCATTAGTTCTCTTACACTAAATGGTTTTGTTACATAATCATCTGCACCTAATTCTAAGCCTAATATTTTGTCGATTTCTTCATCTTTTGCTGTTAGCATTAAAATAGGAACATTTAATGAATGCCTTATTCTTTTACATACAGATAATCCATCCATTTTTGGTAGCATAATGTCTAACAAAATTAGGTCTGGTTTATTTGTTAGTGCAATGTCAATTGCAGTTAATCCATCATTTGCTTCTAGTGTATCATACCCTTCTTTTTGCAAATTATAAACTAATATATCTACAATTGGTTTTTCGTCATCTACTATTAAAATAGTCTTTTTTCTTTCTGTTTCTATATTTTCCACTAAAGAGTTACCCCTTTCAATTTTATTATTATACATAAAATATATCATATATTATAGTTTTGTACAAGTTTTTATTTTACTTTTTTATTTATTTTTTATATTTTTTATTACTATGTTTATTTTTAAGTTAAAATCTTTGTAATTATCTATTTTCCCCTTTATTTTTACATAATGGTGTGGTATAATTATTTTAGATTGTAACTTAAATGTAAGAAAGGTGTAATATAATTGTAATTCTTATATGTTATACTTGTTTTATATAAAAGGAGTTTTTTTATGAATTTAAAGGAACAAAGAAGAAAATTAATTTTATTTTTAGTATTTTGCTTATGTATTTTACTATTGTTTATTTTTATTATAGCAAAATCCAGTCCATCTTCTGCTACTGAAGAGGTTGAGGATCATGAGCATACTTTTTCTAAATGGTATCTTTATGAGTCAAGTTCTGAAACTCAAAAGCATTATAGAGAATGTACGTATCCAGGATGTAGCGAAATGGAAATTGAAGATTGTTCAACAAACTATTTTAAACTTTCCGATTATAAGGAAAAACTTTCTAGTTTAAATATTCAATTTGGAGAAGAAATGTTAGATAATCAACACTGCTACAAACTTTGTGATGTATGTAAGAACTCATTTCATGGTGAATTTATCCACATCCCTGTTGAGCATGATTTTTCAATAACTATTGCAGAAAAAGATATGACTGAAGATGAAAAAGCAAATTATGTTCCAATTGCTACTTGTATACAACCTGCTAATGTTTTGAAAAAGTGTTCTTATTGTGGGATCAAGACTTGGGAAGCTATAGGAAGAGCTGACCCTGATAATCATGATTTTACAAAATATAGAAGTACTGCTTCTTATCACTGGAAAGTATGTTCAAGATGCGGTCGTGCCGATTCTACTCTTAACAATGGGGTTATTTTTTCTCCTCACGAATGGGGAGAACCAATAGTTGAAACGATACCAGGTCTTAGTTATTACGACATAGCAACAGTAGATGTTAAAAAGTATACTTGTAGTACTTGTGGAAGAACAAAAGAAGAAGCTGTTAATCCTAAAAACCGTTGCCCTAGTAAATTAGCAGTAAGAGGATATCACCATTGGTTGCCAGGCGGTCATGATGATAATTTTGCTTATTATTATTGTGAGTATTGTGGAACCTCTGCTTATTGTACATGGGAACGGCGAAAATTGGGAAGATCCACAAAATTGTACATTTGGTGAATTAGTAATTAATGATACTACTTCTGCTGATAGTGGCGGTCGGTAGTGGCAGTGGTGGCAGCCGGTAGTGGCCGGTGGCGGTTCTAGCGGTGGAGGTAGTGGTTGGTACCGGAGATTCTGCTACTGGAAGTAGTGATGGCTCTGGTCTTGTAGATAATTCAAGTACATGTGATCACGATTTTTCTGTTGTTGGATATGATGATTATATTCATTGGAGACAATGTTCTAAATGTGGAGAAAAAGAAGAAAATAGTGAGCAAACACATACTTTAGGAAATGCAGTAGATAATGGCGGAACTTCTGGCACTCACTCAGTTGCTTGTACATTTAATGCTTGTTCTTATTCTAAAATAGAAGCACATACTTTTGGAGCAGATGGAAATTGTACCGTGCCTGGATGTACAGCAACAAATGAATTACAGGAAAATTGTTCACATAATTTTTCCGAAGTTGGTTATGATGATGAAAAGCATTGGAAAAAATGTTCTATATGTGGCGCAGTAGAAGATAATTCACTCACAGCTCATACTTTAGGTAATTATGAGGATAATTTTGATGGAACACATGTGGCTAGATGTACATTAGATGGTTGCGAATATTCTTCTACAAAAGCACATGAATACGGAGAAGGTGGAAATTGTACTACATGTAATTCTAAAGCTTGTTTTTCTGGAGAACATAATTATACTGTGACTCAATGGAATGAATATTTTCATTGGTTAAAATGTTCATGGTGTGATAATGTTAAAACAGATTCTCGTGAAGCACATAGTTTTGGCGCATGGGCTCCAGTTAATAGCACAACAGAAATTAGCAAATGTACTTTTGAAAATTGTGGATGTACAAAGTCAAGGTCTACTGATAATTTGTTAGGTGACTTAAATGAGGATAATATAGTTGATATAGTAGATTTAATTATGTTGAAAAGGCATGTTATAGCTGGAAGTAAAACAGAATGGATTTTGCCAGATGCTAAGCAAGCTTTAGCAGATTTAAATGATGATAACTCTATTGATATTGCTGATATTATTATACTAAAAAGAAAAATTTTAGAGTCATTAAAATAAATATTTAAACCAAAAGAAAAATATAGAAAGGGATTAGTTTTATGAAAGTAAAAAAAATGTCTTTTATGTTAATACTATTATTAATAGTAAGTTTATTGTCTACTAGGGCATATGCAGAAAATTCTACTTTTAGTTTAAATCTAAAAGCAGATAATACAGCTTATAATAAAGGAGATACTTTATCTGTTGCAATTGATTTGGCAAATGTATCAGATTCAACTGGTATTGTTGGATATCAAGCTAAAATAGTATATGATGCAAATGTTCTAACTTTAAATTCTTTTACAAGTGATAATTGGGAAGTAATGGAAAATGAAGGGCGGAATAGTTGCTAATACTAAAGATGCTTTAGGAGATACTTCTGGTACAACAGCTATTGCTACATTTAAAATAAATGAAAGTACTCGGCGAAACATCTACTACAATTACTTTAACTAATATAATAGGAGTAAATGGAGATTTAGTAAAAGTTCAAGGAACATCTTCTGAATTAGAAATTGCTATTAATGATGGTAACAGTAGTGATGACAACGACAATGATGATAACAACAATGATGATAACAACAATGATGACAACAACAATGATGATAACAACAATGATGACAACAACAATGATGATAACAATAATGATGACAACAACAATGATGATAACAATAATGATGGCAACAACAATGATGATAACAATAATGATGACAGCAATAATGATGACAACAATGGCAATAACAATAATGGTAATAGCAACAATGGTAATAACAACAATAACGATAATAAAAACACATCAGTTAATGGAAATCTTCCATATGCTGGTAGTTCAAATATCCTTGGCATTATCATATTAACAGCTGTTGTTGGAATTATTTCTTATGTTAAGTTTAAGATATTATAATATAGAAAAAAATAAGGTTAAGAAAACTTGACCTTATTTTTTACATTTCAATTTCTATTTCATTAATTTTTCCATCATCTATTATTTTGATTTTCTTTTCTTCTATTTGATTTCCATTAAGTAAGAATTTACTTACTCCATTTGTTTTTCCATTTGGATTTTTTACTTTAATAGAATAAATTGTTTTTCCAAATTTATAGCGAATACTATATTCTTTCCAATTACTAGGAATATTAGGTTCTATTTTCAATTCCTGTTTTTCAATTTTTAGTCCTAGTATATATTCTATTCCAGCTTTAAAATACCATGCACTAGAGCCAGTATACCAAGTCCATCCACCCATTCCAGCAAGTTTTCCTATGCCATATACGTCCCCTGGAATTACATATGGTTCAACTTTATACTTATTTACTGTTGTTTTAGTTCTTGTGTGTTCAATTGGGTTAATCATTGTAAAGTATTCTGTTGCTTTTTCGCCCAGTCCTAACAATGTTTGAGCAATTATTACCCAAATGGCTGCATGTGTGTATTGTCCTCCGTTTTCTCTTACTCCTGGCAAGTAGCTTTTTATATATCCTGGTTCTAAAGAGCTATTTTCAAATGGCGGATCTAATAATTTAATAATTTGATTTTCTTTATCTACTAAATGGTTTTCCAAATTTTCCATAGATATATATTTTTTGTCATTATCCCCTGCGCCAGAAATTGTTGCCCAGCTTTGGCTAATACTATCTATTTTGCATTCTTCAGCTTCTGCACTTCCTAAGATTTGTCCGTTCATCTGTAAATGCTCTTCTATACCATCTTCCATCCCATCCAATTGTATTTAATGATTTTTTTAGTTCCTCAATTTTTTTTCTATATAGTTCAATTCTTGCTTTGTCGTCTTTTTTTTCACATATTGGAATTATTCTATTTAGTATATTATATAAGAAAAATCCTAACCATACGCTTTGTCCTTTCCCTTTATTCCCTACTGTACTAAATCCATCATTCCAATCTCCGCTCCCAATTTTGGGGAGCCCTTGCTCTCCAAAGTTTAGGCTTTTTTCAATCGATTTATTACAGTGTTCATAAATTGTTCCTATAATAGAAGAAGGTAAATATATATCATAATTCTCGTCTTGATTTTCTTTTAATGTTTCTCCTTGTAGATAAGGAATTTCTTCTTCTAATATTTTATTATCTCCAGTTAGTTCTATATATTCGCATACAACATAAGGTAGCCATAGTAAATCATCTGAAAACCTAGTTCTAATTCCTCTTTTTGTTTCGTCATGCCACCAGTGCAAAACATCTCCTTCTATAAACTGATGAGATGCCGCAATTAGTATTTGTTTTCTCATCCAAGAGCTATCAATATACTTTATTCCCATTGTGTCTTGTAATTGATCTCTAAAACCAGTAGCGCCTCCAGATTGATAGTATCCAGTTTTTCCTAAAAGCCTACTGGAAATTGTTTGATATACTGTCCAGCCATTTAACATAATATTAATTGATTCAACTGGTGTTTTTACTTGTATTCT
The DNA here is from genome assembly GCA_900554815.1 of uncultured Clostridium sp. Taxonomy (GTDB): domain Bacteria; phylum Bacillota; class Clostridia; order TANB77; family CAG-508; genus UMGS1754. The sequence continues at coordinate 16,691 of USIO01000005.1, read as the reverse complement.
GTTTAATAGTTCATACCAATACTGTTTAATATTTTTTAATTCTTCATGGCATTTCTCTAGTTTTTCATATTTTTCTGCAGTTTCTTTTACCTTTAATAATGAATTTTCCTGTCCTATATAAATACTAATTTCTTTACTTTCGAATCCGTCTAATTCAACATTAATTTCGAAAGCTATACATGAATTCATTCCTAGTCCATTACTATTATCCAATGTTACTTTGTGAATGCCCTCCGGATTTTTAATTGTACCGCTTCCTATAAAAAAGTCTTTGTTTCCTGTATATGATATAATTTTTTCATTAGTTCCAATATATGAAATACTTTCAAAGTCTTTTGCTCCATAATTTTTTGCATATATTATATTTCCTTCTTTTTCGATTCCAATATATCCATTTGATTTTATTTCATCTTCATCTAAAACAGGTTTAATATAGTATAGTAATTTTAAGTTTCTTTTTCCGGCAATGGTATTTTTTAGTTTTAAAATATTTATTTTTATATTTTCTTTTTGTGGCACAAAAATTTCTGTTGTACTTATAATATCATTACAAATATTATTATATTTTGCATATCCAAATCCATAAGTTATTTCACAGTCGCTATCTTCTGTAATAAAATTACTAGTTGACCATACTTTTCCTGTTTCTTTATCTTTTAGATAAATAATTTCAGATGGGATGTCTTGGCATGGCGAATTGTTCCATGCCGTTATTCTATTTAGCCTACTATTTTTGCACCATGTAAACCCTCCCATATTTTCTGTAACAACAGTTCCAAAATTTTCGTTAGCCAATATATGACTCCATACTGTAGGTAGCTTATCTCTTCTACCTGCTTTTAAAATATACTCATTCGTATTTTTTTGAAATCCTCCATACTCATTATAGTAATTCAAATTTTCTATTTTTAAGTTAATTGGGTTATATTGTTCATCTTTTGCTATAATAATATTAGGTGTTTCTAACCCTATCTTTTTATTTTTCTGTTCATACTCTTCTTCTTCCTCTTCTAGTTGATTTCCGGATGCGACCTTTGCTTGCATCTAGCATAACGTTTGCTCTAAATACTAATGTTCTAATATCACTTTTTTCCATTTCATTTGATTTTAGTATAAAAATGCCATTATGTTTGTTTATAAGATATTCCATATGTTTATTGTATATTTCTGATTCTATTTTTTCTTTTACATATTGTTCATAAACATTTTTTTCTTCGTTTAAAATAACAATATCTACTGCTATATTTTTCATATTAAAAAATTCTTTTGCTTTTAATAATTCTGTAATCATGTCACAATCATTTACATCTTTAATTTTAACTAAAATAATTGGGTCATCTCCAGATATTCCGAAATTTCCATAATGAATCCTGAGTATATAATTCTTTTGGTAGTTTCTTTATATATAAGGATTTTAGATAATTTTGAAATAGTAAATATCCCAGTAGTTTTTGATAGACTTCTTCATTTTCCATACTAATTTCTAAATATCTATTTTCTGCTTCTAGTCTAGCTCTAGATAATTCAAATACTTGTTTTATTCCCTCTTCGCTTTTATATTTTTCAATTAGTTGAATTACTTCTTCTTTATTTTCAGATACAGCTAAAATTAAGTTAAAACTAGTCTTTTCTTTTGGTGCTATTTTTACACTAGCTCTAATTGCAATTGTGGGTTCTGTATTAGAACCAATTTGATTTGAAAATGGTTTTGAATTAGCAATCATATTAGGTATATTAATATTGCACCTTCCATTTAATTTTGATTTATCAATTTCATATTCAATGTCACCAACTAAATATTCTCTTGAGTTTAAATTAATTGCTAGGTACATATCTTTTTCCTGAATGCCACGTTTATTTCGTTTTACTAAAATTGTGTTTAAGTCTGGTATATATTCAAAATTTAAAAACAAGTTATTAAATACAGGATGTGCATAATCTTGGGTCATAGTTGATAATACAGGTTCTAAATATGCTGACACTTCTAGCACTTCTTCTTGATTTCCTATATTGTTAAGTTGAATGCTTCTAATTTCTACTGGTTCATTAGGAGCAACTGTTACCTTCATTTTTGACTGTATGTTTCCATCCGTTCTATCAATCTGGTTAGAATCTGGCATAAAAGTTACTTTGTATTTATCTGGTTTATTCAAAAATTTTAGCCTTGCTAATGACCATATTCTTTTTGATTTAATATTTTTAATATAAAAAAATATACCCTGTTCATAATCTGCTGTAGATTTAAATCTATTAATTAAAATATTTTTATATTTACTAAATCCTTTCCCATTCTGGTCCATGCAAATTGTATATTTATCATTTGATATTACATTAGTATTTATTTTATTCTCTTCTATTTTAGTATATGTTCGTCCTCCATAAGAATTTTGTTTGTTTTGTTTAATTTTTTCTACCTTTTCTTTCTTCTTCTTTGTTAAAATTGCATTTGCTGGCATTCTTTCTTGTAATAAAATATCTACTGATTCTATTTCTGGATTTTTCATAAATCTTTTTTGTAATATATTATCTTTAAATAAATTATTGATTGATGCCAATATTAGTCCTTGATGATGTGCCATATAAGTTTTTACAACACTAAACTTTTCTCCATTTTTTTGTCTAGATGGTGTATAATCAATAGATTCATATAACCCATATTCCCCCAGTACTTTGTTTTGTTCTAAAATTTGTAAATTTTTTAATACCTCTTTGGGATAATCTGGTAATGCGAGCATACTTCCATAACTAGAAACAACCATTTCTTCTGCTAATCCTCTTTTTAGGCCTAACCATGGAATGCCAAATGCTTTATACTGGTAATTATTATTTAAATCCTTTAAGTTAAAAGCCGATTCTGAAATTCCCCATGGTATTCCGTAGTTTTTGGCAATACTCTTGTTGGCACATTATCATAAATTTACATGATTCATCTAAAAGGCTACCATCATATTTTTTTACATTAATATTAGACATTAAATATTCAAATGCTGTTCCAGACCACGAAACCAAGCCTTTATACTTATTAAAACTTGTTAAAGTTCTACTTAAACTTGTCCAATGTTTTGGTAATATATCTTTTTTTGCAATTGCAACTAAACTTGTTTGTCTTGCTTCTGAAGCTAGTAAATCATAATAAGAATCTGTTAGTTTATTTTCTTCTACATTAAAACCAATAGAAAATAATCTTTTTTTGTCATCATATAATTTAGAAAAATCTGTTTTACAAATTATTTGGTTTATTTTATCTAATAAATCTATAATTACTTTTTTACTTTTGTTGTTTTCTACATTCCAAGTTCCTTGTTCTAAAACCTCAATTAAAAATTGTTTTAGTACAAATAAATATCCAACGAAATTTCCACTATCTACAGTTGAAACATATTTTGGCATCATCACATCTAACGTACGTGTATCATACCAATTATATAAATGGCCATTCCATTTTGGTAAATATTCAATGGTATTAATTACTTTTTGCAGTAGGCTAGTTCCTTCTTCTAAATTAATTAGTTTTAAGTCAATACTAGAAATAGTTGCTAATATTCCAAGTCCTATATTAGTTGGAGAAGTTCTATGTGCAATCTTTTCTTTCCTATCTGATTGATAATTATCTGGCGGCAAATAATTATTTGTTTCATTCATATTTTCTGCAAAAAAGTTCCAAGTTTTTCCTGCAATTTCTAGTAAATGCTCCTTTTCTTCTTCTGACAATAAATTAATTTTGTAAATTTTTGATTTTTGAATACTAATTTTATAAGCAATAGCTGGAGCTACTATCCATATTAGGCCTAGTAAATATAGGCATATTCCTAAGCTTATAGGTAAATTATATAAAATTGGTAATGTAATAAAAATAATGCCAATTACAACATTAGCTATCATTTGCTTATAGTAAGATATTATGTCTGTTTTAGCTAACTTTTCGGCTTCTTCTGCAGTTGTCCATTCTAATAAATTTTGTTTTGAAATTGTTATTCGGTAAATTGTTTTTATAATAGATGTTAGTGATACATATGCTCTATGTGGTAAAAATGCTAGTTCAAGTATTCCTCTATAAATTGTTGAAAGTATGCCATTTGCAAATGGCACAAAGCTTTTATTAGCATTAATATAGCCTTCTTCTAGTTCCTTTCTAAATATAATATAATCCATTAGTGAAATTATTGTATGAATTAATTCTGCTGTTAATGCAATAATTATTAAATCCCAAACTGGTATTTTAAAAATTATTTTTAGCAAAATTGATACAGCAAATAATGTAATAATACTAATTGGTAATAGGCTTCTCCTTAAATTATCTGCTATTTTAAATTTTGAAAGTAAATTAATAGGATTCATTTGGTTTCCTTTTTGATTTACTCTTGGAATTTCTTTTTTTAGCCATCTAATAATTTGCCAATCTCCTCTGGTCCATCTACTTAGCCTTGTAATAAAGCTATTGTATTTAGAAGGATAGCCATCTAATAATAAAATGTCGCTTGCTAAACCGCATCTTAAGTAGTTTCCTTCCAATAAATCGTGGCTTAGAACTGTGTTTTCTGGGATTTGGTTTTTTAATACTTCATTAAAAACATCTAAACTATATATTCCTTTTCCTGTAAAAATTCCTTCTCCAAAGTTGTCTTCATACACGTCTGAAATCGAGTTAGTGTACAAGTCTGTTCCACTTGTACCAGCAAATATTCTGCAAAATTCACTTTTAAAGCTATTTTGCAAATCTACTCCTATACGCGGTTGTATTATGCCATGGCCTTCGGTAACTATCCCATTTTCTACGACTGGTTTGTTCAAAATATGTTCCATTGCACCTATTAATTCTAAGCCAGAATTTAATATTAAATTTGTATCAGCATCAAGTGTAATAATGTATTTTATATGTGGTAACTTATTTAAATTTTCTGTTAGAGTATTGGCTCTAAAATCATTTGTTTTAGGGTCTAATAAAAATTGATTAAATTGCGTTAATAAACCTCTTTTTCTTTCCCACCCTAAAAATGCCTTCTCACTTGGATTCCATTTTCTTTTTCTATAAAGAAAATGAAATCTTGGAAAACTTTGATAAGGATATTTTTTATTTAGCTCTTTTATTTGTTGTTCTCCATACTGTATAATTTCTTTATCTTCCTTTTCTTCTTCATTTTTTCCGGCAAGTTACATCTCCTAGTATGGCAAAATATAGATTATTGCTTTTATTTGCTAAATAGTAAATTTCTAGTTTATGTGCTAGTTCTTCTACTTTTTTGGTATTTGTAATAATTGTTGGTATAACTACAAAGGTTGGAGCTTCTATGTTAATGCCATTATGATAATCCATTTTAGGAATTAAAGTTGGCTTTGTTATTTTTAGCAAAATATAGTCTATTAATTTCATAGCAATTTGTGTAGTTGGAATAAAGCTAAATAATCCTACAATAATTGCAACACTTATATTCAAAGTTTTATAATACATTAATATACTAAATAAAATTGTTAAAAATAAAGAAATGCCTAAATTAGATTGTATATATAAATTGGCTTTTTGTTTTTTACTTAATTCCTTTAAGTTTGTACCTAAGTTTTTATATAAAGAATTTTTGTCCTCTAATAGGAAATACCCTACATGCGTTTTTTTCTTATTTTTTAAGTATTGTGTTTTGCTCAAATTATCTTTATTTTTTTCTAATTCTTCCTGCTGTTTTTGTGCCATGCTAAGAATTGTTTTAGCAATATATATCTCCGAAATTTTTGTTTTTTTAGATACTTTTTCTATTTGTTCTCTATAATAGTTTTTTGTTTTATAATCCATTTTTTCATAAACATTTGCTGGATCTTTTTTTAGTATTTCGTTTGTTCCATTAATAGTTTCAAAAATTTCTAAAAAGTCTATTCTATTAATTTCTTTTAAGCTAGTAATTAGGTTGCCAATTGTAACTTTATTAACAGCAATATCAAAATGTTCTTTTTTAATAATTTCAGATATTGTTGCTCCCATTTTATTTACTTGTTCTTCTAGAGCATCCAAATATCCGCTTGCCTTTTTTCCATATCTTTTTAATTTATAAGACATGTATTCAATAAATGGATATTTCATATGGTCTTTTATTTGTTCTGTTACTACTACTTTTTGTTTAAAATTAAGGTCATCTTTTTTTTCTACTAATCTTTCTATTATGCTTTCCACCTTATATTTTTGGATTTGGCTTGCATAAATGTTTTCACAAATTTCTTTAATATTTTGTAAAATAGCAACTTGTAAGAAAATTGGGAATGTCCAAATTTCTTCCATTGTTAGTTCTTTTTTATTTTGGTAGGCTATTAGATAATCTTTTAAATCATGTTCATATATTTTTCCTTCTGTATAAGCAAGAATTTGACTCGCTAATACATAGCTTCTAGCAAATCCCTTCCACGTTCCATTTGCAATTCCTACTAAATTAACATATTTTTTTAAAGTAAGTTCTTTTTCTATCATTTTGCTTACTTCTTCAATTACATAAAAATTATCTAACAGCCATTCTCCTGCTGGGTGTATTGGAATATTTAGTTTAATATGTTCTTGAAGTAAAATATAAGTTTCTAAAATAAATTCAAAATTTGCTTTTAATCTAGTAATTGGGAATGTATTCTTTTTAGAAAAGTTTTGTGGAACTTGGCTGGAAGCTAGTTTTTCCAAAAAATTGCATAGATTTTGTTTATCTAATAATGCTCCTTTTATAATTAATTCTTTATTTTTTGCATTCAAAAAATATCTCTCCTTACTTTATGTAATTAAAGATATTTTTTACTTGTTTTAAAAAATTATGCAAAAAAGCAATTTAAAATATGTTTTTACACTTTAAGTTTCAACTCCATAGCAATAGTTCATAATTCCTGTATAGATTCCCCATGCTAATTTACTTTGGTATTTATCTGTTTGTAGCAAATTTTCTTCTTCATTGTTTGATAAAAATCCACATTCAACTATTGTAATAGGTATGTCTACATGTTCTACTAAATATTTATTTTCTATTTTTAGGCTTTCTCTCTTATTTTCTTTTTGAATAGTTTCATTTAATCCATTTTGAATATTTTTAGCTAGTCTAATAGATTCTTCATTATTTTGTTTGAAAAAGGTTTGCCATCCCCAATACTGGCTTTGAGGAATCTTATTTAAATGAATAGACACAAACATATCCGCTCCGTGAAGTGTTTCCAATTTCTACTCTTTTTTTCATATCTGAGACTTTCTTTTCTCGTAATGTATTAGATTCTACAGAATAAATTCCATTTTCGTCTGATCTTGTTAAAATAACTGTTGCACCACTTTGTTCTAAAAGATGTTGTACCTTTTTTACTATTTTTAGATTGATTGAAGCTTCAGTTGTTCCATTGGATGATATTGCTCCGTTCATCTGGCAAACCATGCCCAGCATCTAGTATAATAACTTTATTAGAAACAGGTAATGCTACTGTTTGTTGTGTTTCTTCATATGCTGATATGCTATATATGCATGCTAATAATGCAATAATAATAAAGTTTGCTGTTAATATTAATCTTTTTTTCTTTAAAATAATCATATAAATCCCTCACATAATTATATGCCTCTGATTTATATTTCATGTTGATATTATAAAAAGAAAAATTGCAAACTTTTATGTTTGCAATTTTTTTGGTTTATTTTCTTCTATCAATTGCATAGCTACTTCCCATAGTCGTTTTTGCAATATGTTTTACTTGTGCTCCCACTTCCCCTATTTCTAATATATTATGAAACCTTTTCTTTTCTACTACTACAACTCCTATAGAAATCGAAGTAAGTGGAAATTGTTCCATAATATTTTTTCTATTTGCAACTTCTAAATATCCTCTTTTTATATCCTCACAACTAAAATAATCTTGTATTTTGACATCAAATTCAGCAATAATATTTTGGCAAATTTCTTCATAGTCATCTAATCCCACTATTGCAATAAAGTCATCTCCTCCAATATGTCCAACAAAATTATTTTCTTTATTATCATTATGTACATACTTTAGTATTGTTCTTGCAGTAAATTTAATAATTTCATCTCCTTGTAAAAAACCGTAGATATCATTATATGCTTTAAAATTATCTAAATCTAAATATAATACTGCAAATTCTTCCCCTTTTAATAATCTTTTCTTCAATTCAGCATGTATTTGCACATTCCCTGGCAGTCCAGTTAATGGGCTTACTCTTCTATTGCTATTAATTAATCTAATAATATTTTTTATTACACAGTATAAGTATTGTTCATTAATAGGGCTATCTATAAAATATTCTATTTCTCCTTTTAATATTTCTATCTTATGCTCTATATCTGTATTAGAAGAAATAACAACAATTGGAGTAATAGAATTGTCTTCATTGGTTCTTATTTTGCTACATATTTCTTCAATAGGAGTTTTTATGCAGTCTTCATCAATTATAATTGCATCTGGTATATTTTTTAAAGCTAAATCTATATTTCCCGTTTTTACACTTTTAAATTTATATTTCTTTTCTTGTCGAAATATATTTTTTATGTATTCCGATTTTTCAATATTGTCATTAATAATAAATATATCATGCTCCATCTTTTTATCTCCTTGCTACTTTTTATTCAACCTTTTTTTTATTTCTATTTTTTGTTTTAAAAACTTTTTTATTTTATCTGATGTCATACTTGGAAATGCTTCCTGAAATCTTTTAATTTGTTTTTCAATACTGTTAAATAATTCTACTTGTGTTTGGTTTAGGTCTTCTATAATATTCTTTAATTTTTCTTTGTTTTCTTTTGCCTTTTTTCCAGCTCTATTTGATAGCGTTTTTAGTTCTGCAATTTTTTCTTTAATTATTTTACTTATTTCTTCTAGCTTTTTCATAGAAATATTTATATTGTTAATTTTAATAATTGTTATTATGCAATCAATTATAATTAATATACTAATAATTATAACTAATTTATTGACAATTGCAACTGGTATTAATTGTAGTAAATATTCTACAATAGGATGAATAATTTCAATAAAAGCAATTCCTAAAAATCCCCATGTTAGTGAATTTATAAGGCATATTCTTCCATGTAAATTAAGTTTGTAGTAAGAATAATCCCAATATTTTGTATGAAATATTTTTTCTAATAGCCATCCTACGAAATATTCCCATAAAGTAAATATAATAAAAGACATAACAAATGTTAGCAAATAGTTTCCTTTAAATGTGTTTAATAGTTTTAGCATTACAACTGCTGCGATTCCATAAATTGGACAAATTGGGCCAAATAGGAAACCACTATTTACAAATTTTTTTTGTGCTACTGTTTTTGTAATTGTTTCAAGTGCCCATCCACAAAAAGAGTAAATAAAAAAATAGCTTAATAAATTACTAATACTCTGTGTGTTCAACTGCTTCGTCCTTTCAATAAATGAGGCAGAGTGAGGTGGTTAAATTACCTGCCCTGCCTTTTAGTTATGGATTATATTGAGCTTTACCCTTAAATGTATTGCTTATTTCTTTAATATTTATTACTGTTATAATAACTCTATTTTCTCCTGGTTCTAATTGCAAGGTTTGTTTCCATTCCTTTTCTCCCGAAGTTGCTTGCCAAGTATTTTCTACTCCATTAATAGAATATTGAATATTATCAATACCATTTTCATCTATTACAGTTAATTGTAGTTCTCTTCCAAATTGTCTAACTTGAATAGTTGGCTTTTTATATGCCTTAAATGTCCTTTCTTCTTTTGTTGAATTGTTATTGTTATCTACTGCTATTACAGTTAGTTTGTTTTCTCCTTCAATTATTGGAATTGTTACATTAATAATAGTTTTACTTTCATCTGTTTCTTCAACCATTTTTTCTTCTTCGTTATTCCATCTATATGTTAAATACGATATTTCTGTTTCATCAGTTGCTGTTATAAGTATTTTATTATCAACAGGTTCTGAGAATTTAATTGTTGGTTTTTCTATATCCCCTTCATAACTTAATAAAAATGTTTGTTTATATAATTGTTCTACTCCATTAATGTCAACCACTCTAACTACTAGTTCGTTTTCTCCTGCTGGCCAGCCAATTGTTTCTTCAATATTTGTTCTATTCTTGCCATCAATTGTTAGTTCTTCTCCGTTATTCCAAGAATAAAAAATTTTATCAATTGCTTTGTCATGTGAAACTCTAATTTGAATAAATTGATCTTCATATGTGCTAACATAAATTGTTGGTTTAGTTGCTTCTTCTGGTGTAAGAGGAATTGTTTGGTTAAAAAATCCATATGCTCCACCTGTAATTAGCGCAAATCCAAAAATAATAATGGAAATTGCAAAAAAGAGAATAACATTACTAATACTTTTTGATTTTTCCTGGACATCTTCATATAAAATTTGATTCATCTCACACACCTCTAAACTATTTTTTTTAATTATAGCATAAGCATTTTTTATTGTAAATAATTCCCTAAAATTTATTAGTATTTTTCCCATAGAAAGCAAAAGTGATATAATTTAATGTAATTATATCACTTTTTATAGTATCTTTTAATCTAATACATATTTTTTAATCATAAATATTCCTGTTCCAAACATTACAAGTATAACTGTTGATAGAATAATATAAGTAGTCTCTCCTCCTGTTGTTACTGCTAGCATTACAGGTGCATCATCAATGTCATCTTCCCCTTCTTTTTGGTTATTTGGAGTAGAGTCTATGTCTTCTGCATCATTTTCATTATCATCTTTACTAATTTCTGCAACATTTGTTTTTACTCCCATATTTTCAGAATCATTAATCCATGTTAGAATAACTTCAACTGTCGCAGATTCTCCAGGTTGTAGTAATGTATCTGCTAGTTTTGTTGTTATAATTTTACCTTCTATTTCTTCCCAATCTGGGTTATCTTCCGGTAAAAATTCCAATCCTTCTGGTATATAGTCTGAAATTTCTGTTGCATATCCTGCAATTTGTCCTTCATTCGTAATTTTAATAACATATCCAAATTTTACTGTTACTTTATCAATTTCTTTCCTATTTAAGTCAACTTTCACAATTGGCTCTGGTTTTTCCAATCCTGTATGTCCTGTTTCTGTAATGCTTGTGTTTCCATTTTCTGTTACATATACCTTGCTTACCCATTTTAGTAAAGATAAATCAAAGTATTTTACTTGTAAATATTCTTTGTCAATATCATCTTCGTCCTCTACTCCATTATTTGGTATAGAGTCTTCGTCTTTAATATCGTTTCCATTTGAGTCACTATCATCTGTAATCTCAGCAGTGTTAATAATAATTCTATCTGTATTTAAATTTTTCTCTGTTACCTTAAATGCTATTTGTACATCTCTATAATCTGGATTTCTGTTTCCCTCTTCATCTATAATATATTTTGTTTCATCAAATGCTTTTATTAAATTGTCTTCTCCTCTCTTCTCAGAAGATTCTTTTGATAAATAATTTGTTGAAACTTTTTTTCCATCTTCTGATATAACCCACTCAAATTTTTTGTTGATTTCATGTTCTGGTAAATAATTTAATCCTAAAGGAATATCATCCGTAATTTCTTTTGCATATCCATCTTCTTTTCCTTCGTTATATACACGAATTGTATATATAACAATGTCATTATTGGCTACTAGAATTGGGTCTTTTGTATGAGTATATACTATTTTCCCTTCTTCATTTAATGATACTTCTGGATATCTTGTATTAATCTCTTCTTCATTTACTTTTGTAATAAACTTTCTTAAAGCTAAATCAAAATATCTCATTATTAGGTCTTCATAATCGTCATCATCTTCTTGATACTCAGAATTGTCTGTAGGTGGTGTGTAATTGTCTATATCAACATTATCTGGTGTTGAATCAGAATCTTCATTACTATCTTCGCTAATTTCTGCTATATTTCTTAATGTACCATCAGTAGAATTTGCTGCTATTACTTTCATTTCAACCTGCACATCTCTATAGTCTAGACTTGGATTTTCTGTAGTTTTATCAAATGCTTTTATTAAAAAGTTTTCTTCCTTGTTTGTAGATTCTTTATTAGAATTAGCCTCTGACAAATAATTTGTTGTTATCTTTTTTCCATCTTCTGATAAAATCCATTGATATTTATTGTTGATGCTACTATCTTCCTGTGAAATAAATTCTAATCCTTCTGGAATGTAATCTGTAATTTCTTCTGCATATCCATCAATATTCCCTTCATTATATACACGAATTGTATATATAACAGTGTCTCCTATTTGAACTCCTACTGGAGTTTTTGGATGTGTATATATTGCTGTTTGTTTTGTTCCATCTATTAATCCAGATATGTCAACTACTGGTTCTCTTGATGGAGAAATAGATTGATTGTTTACCTTTGTTATAAATTTTCTTAAAGCTAAGTCAAAATTTGTTAAAGTAGGGGGTTCTAATATAATATGTTCTTTATCTAGGTCATCTTCATTTTCATCATTATTTCCTGGTGTAGAGTCTCTATCTATAACATCATTTCCATCCTTACCTGCATCTTTTGAGATCTCTGCTGTATTTGTTATAACTCTGTCAGAAGAATTTGGCTCAGTTACTTCAAATACTATTTGTACATCTTTATAGTCAAGTGTTCCCATAATTTCTTTATTAAAGCCTTTAATTATATTGTCTTCATTCATTTGTTTTGATAAATAATTTGTTGAAATTTTTGTTCCATCACTTGATAATTTCCACATATATTCTATATTTGTTGGATCATCTGGTAAAAATTTTAATCCTTCTGGGATATCATCTGTAATTTCTTCTACATACCCATCTTGTTCGCCTTCATTATATACTCTAATTGTATATGTTACTTTACTTCCTGTTTTAACAGTTAAAGGTTCTTTTGAATGTGTATATATAGCTGTTGTTGATGTACCATTTTTTAGTCCTGTTACATCAACATTTGGTACTCTTGAAACAATATTTTTGTCATCAATTTTTGTAATAAATTTTCTTAAAGCTAAGTCAAATTCTTTTTTTGGTTCTCTGTCTACTATTACTACTAATTGTTCTGTTGAGTATGTTGTTGAATTAGTCCACGCTGTTGTTTTAGTTTCGAAATATTTTGTTTCAATTTCTAATTTTATTTCTGTAACAGTTGTATTGCTTTTAGGAATAGCTATATAAAAATCTTGTCCTAAAAGAGCTTCTGTTATTGTTGCATCTGATATTATTTGTTTATTTCCGTCTAGTAATTTATAATCACTAATTTCTGCACTATTTTGATCAATTACTCTTCCATTTAGTATATATGGTAGTTTTGTTCCTGTAACTTCTGTAAAATTATATGGTCCTGCAATAGAATATATTGTTCCATCAATCGTATAGTCTACTAATTCTGTGTTTGCTGGATTTGTTACATTTATAATTGGTGTATCCAATTCCCTTACGTCTCCAGTACCATAAGCATTTGCATTTTCTTTTGCAGATGTTATAAAGTATGTATATAATAACTTCATATCTTCATAACGTTGTATTCCGTCAGAGGTAAGTGGTTTTCCTATTTCTTCTATAGCTATATCATTAATAGAAATAGAAGGAAAATTTTCTGGTTCAAAATGGTATTTATCACTTGTACTAGTAAAATACCATAAAGCCATTTGTTGCACTGCCTCTATGTCGTTATCTGTTAATTTGCTATCTTCAATTTTTGCCTTTTTATATAATATCTCTTTTACAGTTTCTTTTTGGTTTTCTGGCAATTGTTTTGGAAGATACATATTATCTAAAATCCATAATATTGAATTATAAGTAGTGTTAAATGATTCTACATCACTAGTATCTCCAAATAAAGACTTATATTTTTCATCTACTGTAGATAAGTCCTTCATATTAAATGAAACATTATATTGCTTTTTACCTGGTTCTGCTGTTGCTTCACTTCCAAAGCCTTGCTCTGGTGTTAGGCAGTAAATTGCTTCATTATAATTTGGAGTTGCAGTATCATCTAAGCTATCATAACTTACAATTTTCCAAATAGTTTTTTGAGGGTCTAAGTTAGTTATTTTATAAACTTCATTTCCTTCCCTATTTCCTATAACATTTAGGATTTTACTATCTGATGCATAAGTTCCTAAATTGGTAAAATTAGCTATCATAACAAATGTCATTATTGCTACAATCCCAATTACACTTATAATACTCTTTTTCATTTTCATATATAATCCTTCCTTTATTAATGATTAAATTAATTTTACTATTTTAAAAACTGTTGTCAATAGTAAATTTTGCTAGTTTTTTTTTAAATTATTTGCAAAAATTTTTTTCTTTACGGAAACTATTAAAATAAATTCTTATTTTTGTTTTGCTCTTATATTACAATTATATTACATTTTAAAGCTATTTTCAACCTTTTATGTTTACTTTTCTTTTTTCTATAATTTTCCGTAATATTTTCTTAATTCATAAAATTATTTTTTAGATAATATAATAATATATAAATTAAGATTTAAAATATTCTTGACTTTTGAATTGAATTTTGTTATTATAAATATGCTTAAATTTGTGCGGGAATAGCTCAGTTGATAGAGCGCTGCCTTGCCAAGGCAGAGGTCGCGGGTTTGAGCCCCGTTTCCCGCTCCAATTTTTTGTTTTAACATTCACATCTGTTCTTTTTTTGCATATATATTACTATATGACTTTTAAATGGCGCTATAGCCAAGCGGTAAGGCACGAGTCTGCAAAACTCTGATCCCCGGTTCGATTCCGGGTGGCGCCTCCAAATTATAACAACTTACGAACTATAAAGTTTGTAGGTTGTTTTTTCGTATAAAACTAATATGTTCTCTTTCTAGAAAGGAGGACATTTTTAATGCTTAAATTTAAGATGATACAAGAATTAAAACCTAATGAGGAATTATTGGAAATCATTAAAAATTATAATTACACAATTAAGAATGGAAAGATTAAGCATTTAATGGCTACGAATTTACAATTTATAGAGCCTACTGAATATCTAATTACATATCCAATTACTCTTACAATACTAGAATACAGAGTAAATGAAATATCTAGCAAACCATTCTATATTAAGGAATATCAGCAGAAGTATAATCTAAAAGAACTTAAACAAATTCTTATAAAATTGAAAACTTAGCCTTCATATTATGCCATTCAACTTAGGAAAGAAGTAAGAAACAATTCTATTGTCAAATTTTAAATACATTAATTTAAGAAATTCCTTTCAAGGAACAGAAATTATAAATTTTAAAATTTGACTTGCAAAAACGCTTTTTAGATAGGAAACATGTGAAGGAGGATATTTTTATGAGATGTGGAGTTTATGTAAGAGTATCAACAGAAGACCAAAGAGATAATGGTTATTCTATTGATTCACAGTTACGAATGATAAAAGAATATTGTGAAAAGAACAATTACGATATTGTAGATGTATATAATGATGCAGGACATTCTGGAAAAGACCTAATGCGACCAGAAATGCAAAGATTATTAAAAGATATCAAATCGCATAGGGTTGAAACAATAGTTGCTATTAAAGTGGATAGATTAACTAGAAATAATTATGATGGATTTTGGCTTCTAAATTATTGTGAAGAACATGATGTTAAGATAGAATTAATATTAGAGCCTTATGATGTAACTACTGCCAATGGTGAGATGATATTCGGAATGAACCTAGTATTTGGACAAAGAGAACGAAAAGAAATTGGAGCAAGAACAAAACGTGCTATGGAAGAAATGGCTTTAAAACATATTCATCCTAGTAAAGCACCTTATGGATATATTAGAAATAAGGAAACTGGACATTTAGAAATAGAACCTATTGAAGCACAAATTGTTAAAGAAATATTCGAACTATGTAAGCAAGGTAATTCTACAAGAAGTATTTCAATAACTATGAAAAATAAGAAAGCTTATTTGAAGACAGGAAAATGGACAAGTGATAGAATTTACAAGATATTAACTAATTCTATTTATATTGGTATATTTGAATATGGAAAATATTGCAGAAAACCACAAGATATTTTAAGAGTTGAAAACTATTGTGAACAGATTATAGATGTTGATACTTGGAAATTAACTAGAAGAGTTTTAGAAAAAAATAAACATTCAAACTATGGAGAACATATTCATTTATTTACTGGAATTGTGAGATGTCCTACTTGTGGAAAAATTTTATCTTCTACAAATTCTTTTAAATATAGTGGAACACCAAAAGAAAAAGTTTACTATCATTTGAGTTGTAAAAATCCTAATTGTAAATCAAAAGGAATACATTATAGTTCTGATAAAATAGAACAGAAATTAGTTAGAATTTTGAACGAACTAACAAGATATATGTATGATATGAATAATGAAATTATAGTATGCAATTCTACTAAAACAAAAGATATTAAAGACATAGAAAAAGCTATTGAAAAGTTAAAAATGCAAGAAAAAAAGTTAGTTGATTTGTATTTGAGTTCTACTCTAAATATTGAAACAATTAACTATAAAAATGATATTATCAAAAAGGAAATCGAAAATTTAAACAAGAAAAAACAACAGATTGATCCTAATAATGATTTTAAAGAATATACAATAGAATTATTAAAAAAGATAGATTGTACTATTAAAAAAGATGAAGTCATATTCAGAAATAAGATAGGTTTTTCATTTATTTTTGATAGTTTAAATAGAAAGTCAAAAAAAGAATTGTATTTGTCAAGTGAAAAATGGACCATTTTATAATTGAAAAACGGACCACTTTT
>USIO01000004.1 GCA_900554815.1 uncultured Clostridium sp. | reverse complement strand
ATTTCTCTATTTTAGCTATTTTAACAGACAACAAACTATATGTCTAAAAAATAAACACGGCTTAAAATCGATTCTCGTGCGTCGCTTTTTTGGCACTTTTTAGGCAATTTTTACAATATTATAATTTAGTAAATTTTAGGTAAAAATCTTCATTTTAAAGTAATTTATAATTAATGCATTTAGTTGTAACTTAAATCGATATAAACGTATTTTAATTATAAAATTGCAAATAAAATATCCTAATATTAAATTCAATTTATCAAGTGATGATGGAAATGATGTTATGTATAATCTTGATAAATTTCAAAAGTTCTTCTATATATCTTTATTTTCAGTAATATTTATTGTTTTTATAAATTCAATTATTTCATCTGCATCTTCATTAATTAATCCATAATTTATAACTGCTACATTTATATTGATGTTATAAAATGATATGTCAGACCAATTCTTATTTCCATCATAATATCCTATAGTAGCTTCTACCCCATTATTTAAAATAATATTTTTTGATGTTCTACCTGTACCACAAACTCCAAATGGTTCGTTGTAAAAATATAACATTGCATATTGATTTTCACTATTTTTATACAACTTTAGAGCATATTTATAAAAATTATTTTCTTCGTCTTTTGGAATTTCTTCGTAGTTCCAGCCATTTGGAATATTTAATTCTAATTTAATATTATCTATTTCTTTATAATATTTTTTTCCATTTTTCTGATTGTCTATTGTTTCAACAGGACCATGGCTAACATTTTCAACCGTATAATTAAAGTCTGCCCTTCTTGTAACACTATTTTCAATTACTTTGTATACAACAACTATACCCACAACTATAATAAATGCAACTAAAATTCCAATAATTATTTTCTGGTTTTTGTTCATTTTTACCACCAATTTAACCTTTCATTTTATAATTTAAAAATAAAAACATATTACTATTTTGCTAACCAATTTATAATGTCATATAGTTTTGCAATTCTTTGTATTGAAAAGCCAATATAAATAAATTAAAATATCATTGATTTTATTAAATTTATAAATTCATTTTCACTAATTTTAGTTGTTTCAATAGAAATTTTATAGCCGTCAACTTCAAAGAAAGCAGCTCCTGCTATTTTGCTTTTGTCTGGCAAATACTCTGATTTAAATAATGTTATTTCTTTTCCACTAATTATTGAACTAGGTATATAGTCTACATCTGGATTAATACAATCATCTAATATTGTCTCCTCTTTTGTAAAAATAATTTCTATATGTGCAGGATTTTCATTACCAGAAGCTGAATACCATAAGCAATATTGTCTTAACTTTGTATAATCTTCACTTGCATAATCTTTGCTTGTACTATTTTCTTTAACATATAATTCACCTTGCCTAATTAAACTCATATATTCAGGTATATAAATATTATTTAGAAATTCAAATTGGTGAATTATGTTCTTTTCTTGAAATTTTCCATCTATAGAGGCCATTTGGATATCTAATTTATTCATATCATTGAATACAATATTATCTTTGGGTATATTAGCATTATTACTTTCTATTATATTATCATTTTCAGCAAATTCAATACTATTTGTATTTAATAAGTTAGTGTTTTTGCTAATAAATATACACAATATAACCAGAGCACAAGCTGAAAATAATCCAAATATAACCTTGTTATGTTTCTTATTGTTTATATTTTGCTCTTTTATAATGTTTGAAATAGCTATTTCTTCTTTTATGTTTTCCCTTATTTTCTCTTTTAGCTTATTATTTTCCATAGACATAGCCTCCGTCTTCTAAATTTTTTCTTATTTTTTTCCTAACTCTATGCAAAATTACTTTTACATTTCCTACAGAGCAATTTAATTTTTCTGCAATTTCTTTTGTTGTTCTGTTTTCATAGTAAAACATAATAAATGCAGTATATTCTTCTCTTTTTAGCGTTTTTAGTAATTTTTTTATTATTATGTTTTGCTCATTTTCTTCTGCTTGTTTTTCAAGATTACTCTTATCTATAATTTTTTCTTCAAATTCAGATATAGAAAAATTTATTTCATTTTTTCTATATCTATTTTTTATAATGTTTTTAGCAGTTCCTGTTAGATAGCTTTTTATATCTGTTGTGTTCGAAAGAATTTTGCTATTCCTCCATAGTGCAATAAATACGTCTGATATTATTTCTTCAATATCTTCATCTGTTAAGTACACACTAATTCCATTTCTTACAATTATATAGACATATCCGTAGAAGTTGTCTAATAGTTTATCTATATCTATTTTACCATTTAATAAATAATCTCTTAAAATTTCTTCTTTCAATTTGAACTTAAATCTCCTTTTATTTTAACTATATATATAGTAACATTTTTTTAAAAAAGGTTACAGTTTTTTTATAAATTTTAAAAAGAATAGAAATTAGCATTTCTATTCTTTAATATTTAAACATAAGCTACTACTCCTAAAATTGCAAGTATTATTATTGCAACAATTAAAACTACTATTTTTTTATTCACCTCAAAAATTAGTATATCATTATATTCCGAAAATGTAAATATTTTTTAAGTTTTCGGAATTGATTTCTTTTATATTTAGAAGATTTAGTATTTATTAAGATTTATTTTTAATTTGCTAATGTTCTAGCTCAAAGGTTTCATTGTTGGAAATAATAGTACATCTCGAATAGAAGCAGAATCTGTTAATAACATAACAAGGCGATCAATTCCTATTCCTAGTCCTCCAGTTGGTGGTAATCCAATTTCTAGTGCATTAATATAATCTTCGTCCATCATGCCAGCTTCTTCGTCTCCTTTTTCTCTAGCTTCTACTTGTTTTTTAAATCTTTCATATTGATCAATTGGATCATTAAGTTCAGAGAATGCATTTCCATATTCCCTTCCGCCAATAAATACTTCAAAACGTTCAGTCAAACGATTGTCTTCTTTTTTCCTCTTAGCAAGAGGTGATATTTCTACAGGATAGTCATAAATAAATGTTGGTTGTATTAATGTTTTTTCAACATATTCATCAAAGAACAAGCTAATTACATCTCCTCTTGTTTGCTTTGTTTCTGATACTTCTATATTTTTATTCTTTGCTAATGTTACTGCATCTTTATCAGAATTAATAGCATTAAAATTAATTCCTGTTACTTCTTTAATTGAATCAATCATTGAAATTCTTTTCCACGAAGGAGTTAAATCAATTTTTTGTCCTTGATATTCTATTTTTGTAGTTCCTAGAACTCTTTGAGCTGTTTTTGAAAAAATTTCTTCTGTGATGTTCATCATGTCGTGATAGTCTTGATATGCTGCATAAAGTTCCAACATTGTAAATTCTGGATTATGTCTAATGTCCATACCTTCATTTCTAAATACTCTACCTAATTCATATACTTTATCAAAACCACCTACAATAAGTCTTTTTAAGTTTAATTCAAGAGCAATTCTTAAATACATGTCAATGTCTAGTGTATTATGATGTGTAATAAATGGTCTTGCAGTTGCTCCTCCAGATATTGTATTTAGAATAGGTGTTTCTACTTCTAGATAGTTTTTCTCATCTAATATATTTCTAATTTCACTAATAATTTTACTTCTTAAAATAAAGCTTTCTTTTACTTCTGGATTCATAATTAAGTCTGTGTATCTTTGGCGATAACGTAAGTCTGTATCTTTTAAACCATGAAATTTTTCTGGAAGTGGCTTCAACGATTTAGAAAGCAAAGTTACTTGCTTTGCGTGAATAGAAATTTCTTCTGTTCTTGTTTTAAACACAAATCCTTCAATTCCAATAATGTCTCCTATGTCATAGCTTTTAAATTCTTTATAGTTTTCTTCTCCTAAATCGTTTGTGCTAACATAGCTCTGAATTTGCCCTTGCATATCTTGAATATGGCAAAAAGATGCTTTGCCCATAATTCTTTTAGCCATAATACGACCTGCAATTTTGACAGTTTCCCCTTCTAGTTTTACATAATTATCTTTTATATCTTTACTCATATGAGTTCTTTTATATTTTGTGTTTTCAAATGGATCCTTATTTTTTTCTCTTAGTTCTTCCAATTTTTCTTTTCTAATTTTTATTAGATGATTCATGTCTAGTTCTTGTTGCTCTATGGTCGTTCCTTCATTTTCACTCATTTTCAATTCCTCCAATATCTTATATTTAATAAATAATATTATATATTAGATAGATAATTTTGTAAACAATATTAACATAAATTTTGTTTTTTTATGTTAATTATTGTTATTTGAGCAAAATTCAAAAATGTTATGTAATAAATATTTTATATGAGCATATTATCCTGCTTTTCTTAACTCTTCAGCATGTTTTAATGTTATTTCTGATATTTCACCACTTGCGATTCTTGCAATTTCACGTATTGTTTCCTCTTCAGATAATAAGTCAATACTTGTTTTAGTTTGATTTTTTAAAACAGATTTACTAATATAGTAGTTATAATTTCCTTGAGCTGCAATTGTTGCCAAATGGGTTACACATAATACTTGATGTGATTTAGATATTACTTTTAGTTTATTTGCAACTGCTTTTGCTGCAATTCCACTAATTCCTGTATCAATTTCGTCAAATACTAATATAGGTACTTTATCTACATCTGCTAATACTGATTTTATGGCTAGCATAATCCTTGCCATTTCTCCACCTGATGCAATTTTAGCTAATGACTTATAGCAATCTCCTACATTTGTGCAAATTAAAAATTCAACATTGTCTAGTCCATTCTCATTAAAATTTTCTATTGAATCTATTTTGGTTTCAAAAACTACATTTTTCATTTCTAAGTCTCTTAGTTGTATGTTTACTTCATTACTAATTTTTTTTGCAAATGTTGTTCTTTCTTGTGTAATTTCTGTACATATTTTATACATATCATTTTCTTTTTGTTGTTTTTCTTTTTTTAAGATTTCCATATATTCTTCCAAATTCTCAATTCGCTTTATTTCATTTTTTATATCTTCTTTATAATCTAAAATTTCTTCAATACTGTTTCCATATTTTCGTTTTAGAGAAAATATGGTGTCAAGTCTTTCTTCTATTTCGTTTCTTTCATTTTCATCAAAAAAAGTACATTCTTTATTTTCATTTATTTGCCTTGCTGTTTCTTGCAATTCATAATACATATTCTTTAAACTAGTTAATATGTTTTTATATTCTTTATCCACGTCTGCAATTTTTTCAATGGCCTTTATACTATTGTTTAAACAATCAATACATTTTTCTCCGATTTCTATATTAGCAATTTCTAAATTTTCTGCAACTTTTTCTGAAGATAGCATTATTTTTCTTTTTGTGTCAAGTTCTATATCCTCTTTTATTTTTAATTTCGCAGATTCAATTTCAGTTAATTGATATTTTAGTAAGTCGAGTTTTCTTTGTTTTTCTTTTTCATCTCCATAGTTTTGCTTAATCTTTTCTTGAATTTGTTTATATTCTTTAAATAAGTTTATATATTTAATTTTTAAGTTCTTAAGTTTTTCACCAGCATATTCGTCTAGTAAATTAATATGAGTATTAACATTCATTAGTGTTTGATTATCGTATTGCCCATGTATGTCTATTATGTTTTCCATAAATTTTTTTAATTCATTTACTGTAACCATTCTTCCATTTATTTTACATAGATTTCTTCCATTAGTATGAATTTCTCTAGAAATAATAATATTTCCATCAATGCTTAATTCATTTTCTGGCAAGTATAAGCACATTTCAATAAAAGAATATTCTTCTCCTCTTCTAATAATATCTTTTGAAAATCTTGCACCAGCTAAAATGTTAAGAGAATCAATAATTAAAGTTTTGCCGTGCACCGGTTTCTCCTGTTAGAACATTAAATCCTTCATTTAAATTAATGCTTAAGTCATCAATAATTCCTATATTTTTAATATGTAATGTATTAATCATATTTTCTCTCCCTTTATAAAAACGTTTGTTTGATTTACTTTATATATCAAACAAACGTTTTTGTCAAGGGAAATTTAAATAAATTTTTATTTTTTTATTATTAAAACATAAAAGTATTGCTTTTGCCAAATATATCATGTATAATAAATAATTGTAAATGGCCCGTTGGTCAAGCGGTTAAGACGCAGCCCTCTCAAGGCTGAATCATGGGTTCGATTCCCGTACGGGTCACCAAAATTATTTTTTTTGAATGAGTATTTGCAATAATAGAACTTATTTATATGTTCCATACTTTAATTATGGTTCTTCATCTACAAAATTAAATTCATCTTTAAATTTTTCTTTAAATATTTCAAATACTTTTGATAGTATTTCTTCGTCGTCTACACTAACATAGCTCTCCTCTTCTTCTGAATCTGTATCTTCTACTTTTAGGATTACTACTTCTCCGTCATCTTCTTCCCCTTCTTCTTCGACTGGTAGTAATACTACATATTCTTCATTATCTAGTTCAACTAAATCTAAAAATTCAAATTGAACTTCCTTTCCATTTTCATCATTCAAAACTATAATGTTATCTAATTCCTCATCCATTTCTAAATTATTATTTAAATCTTCACTCATATTTTTCTCCTTTCAAATTATATATAATGTGTATTTCTACAACTTTAAAATCTTTATAATATTATTTTCCATTTATTAATTTCCTATTCCTTTTATTATAAAAGAAAAAATTAGTATTATATTTTGTTTTTATTATTTTCTATATTTTGGGGATTGTTTATATAAGTTTCCAATATATATACTGCCGCTATTGAATCCACAATAGAACGTTTTTTAGATTTTTTTATGTTTAAATCATTCATTGTTTTATGTGCTTGTACAGTTGTTAATCTTTCATCAACTGTTTCAATATTGATTTTATTATATTTGCACTTTAATTTGTGAATTAATCTTTCTGTAATTTGAGTTCTTTCAGTTTCCTCTCCATTCATGTTTAAAGGTAGTCCTATTACAATAGTATCAATTTGGTATTTCATTAAAATTTCGTCTAATCGCCTTAAAAGCATTTTATCATTTCTATTACATGTAATAGTTTCTAATCCTTGTGCTGTTATTCCTAATTCATCTGTAATAGCTATTCCAACTCTTACATCACCATAATCTA
Source organism: uncultured Clostridium sp. (assembly GCA_900554815.1). Lineage (GTDB taxonomy): Bacteria > Bacillota > Clostridia > TANB77 > CAG-508 > UMGS1754. The sequence continues at coordinate 68,785 of USIO01000004.1, read as the reverse complement.
TTCCTAATTTACGCATATCTTTCTCTAATCTAATCCTATATAATTTTTTACTAATTTTTCAAGTAATTCATCTCTTTCAATTAGTCTAATTAAATTTCTTGCATCATTATGGCTAGTTATATATGTTGGATCTCCAGATAAAATATAACCTACAATTTGATTAATTGGATTATATCCTTTTTCTACTAATGCCTGATATACTTGTTTTAAGATTTCTCTTGCTTTTACATTATTGTCTTTTTCAACTTTAAAATTCATTGTTTTATCATCAATCATTATAAATTCCTCCTTATATATAATTTATTGAATGTTCAGATTTTGAAGCATTATCAATATAATTTTCTAATTTTCCGAGTAATGCCTTCCATTGCAGTTCCTTTATAATATGTAGAAAGTACCATATTAATAATTGGTGAAACTGTAATTTCTTTTTTAGGAATTTTTTTTGTAGGCTTATCAGGGACATATTTAATAGATAACTCTTCCATATTTTTTTTATTTTCTTTTAAAAACTCAATAACAGCTTCTGGTTCAACTCCTGAAAATACAATAACAAATTTTGGGCCCATATATCTAACAAAAATATATTCAGAAGATATATTTGCTTTTACTAAATTTGCTACTTCTATAATCATATTATTTCCTGTTTTTCTACTGTAGTTTTGATTTACTTCTTCTATATTTGTAATGCTAAACATGCATACAGTTGAACTCGTATATTTGTCAATTGTGTGTTTACCTTTAGCATATAAATATTCTGCAGAATATAAGCCTGTAAATAAATCTGTTCTTACTATTTTTTCTATTGTTGTTTGATAAGTAATAGTTTTTAAAACTGAAACAATATTTTCTTTAATAACTTCTAAAATAGTTGTGTCTAAATTATCAAATGCATGCATTTTCCCACTTTCTATTATCCAATAGCCAATATATACATTATCTATATATAGCGGAAAAAACATAGCAGATTTTGCTCTTGCAAATTCCATTTTTTGATATGGCAATCTGTCATTTTCTTGGTCAATTGTAATATATTTTGGCATTGCAGTTGAGATACTATCCTTAAAAATCGGCTCTGTTTGTAAGTTTTTCATTGTTTCCCAATGTTTTTCATCTACATTTGTTGCTTTTATTACATATTCAGCGCCATTAAAAACTACAATAGTAGAATATTTAATATCATATTTTTCCATTAAAACATCGTTTATATTAACTAACTTTTCATCTACAGAAATATTTTTTCCTATAATATTCATAAATTCTTGGAGTACATTTAGGCTATTGATTTTTTGGTTAATATTACTAAATGTCTGAATTTTTTTATGAATCATCATATTATATATTAAAAGTGCTATTACAATTATTACTAGGACAATTATACCAACAAATTCCAAAATATTCACCTCCAAGTATTTTTGTTTTAATATTTACTGCGCATTTGGTTTAATGTGCTATTCATATTATTGGAAAATGGTGCTGAGTTGCTATAGTTTGTTTGTTTTGGTCTATAGCTTTGTTTATTTAATAATGGATATACCATATTAGCTAGTTCTTTTAGTTTTACCATAAAGGATTTTCCATAACTATTTAATGATATATTACAATTTACCATTGCTTCTAAGTAAGAAGTATATGTTTGCAAGTCAAAAGGTATATTACAGAATTTAACTAATTCTTTGTTAAATAATTCAGTCATAAAAGACATTGATGGATCATTATAGTAAGAAATTCCACCAATTAATACTCTTTCAGATAATCCTCTAACTTTTGCATCTTTATTTATTACTATTCTTAGTTTTTCTTGTTCTAATACTCCTTTATTTTTTAAGTCTCTTAAAAATGCAGTTAATGGTTGTATTGTTAAAATATCCATTGTTTGTACTAAATAAATTTCTTGTGATAATGCAAAATACTGAATATCTGTTTTAAAGTCACAATCAATTAAAACTAATGAATAATTATTAGCTAATGTTGATAAAATTTTTTCTGGATTGTTATCAAGTTCGTCTCCTGGTAAAGAAGTATATACAGTTAAATTTCTATTTACCTTTATCCCTTCTGCGGTACCTTCTTGCAATTTGGGAATTGAATTTATTGCTATTTGTCGTAGGCTTTCATCATTATTAGTAAAAATATAATATGAATTTTTGTTTTCGGTTACATCTAATATTGCTGTATTAATTCCCATTGAAGAAAATAGAATTGCTAAATTATTTACAATAAAAGATGTTCCATTTTTTGTCGTTCCAACAAATGTTACTATTTTATTATCTTTTGTTAACAAATTTGCCATATTATAATTTGGAACATTAGAAGAAGTAGTTTGTTGAATGTCTTGTGTAGAATTATAATTATTGCTTTGAGCTTGGTAATTATTTTCATGAAGTTCTGATGTAGTGCTTTCTTCTTTGTTGTTAGCCATTGGTGTGGAGTCCGTAAGTTCTGTTTTATTTAATTCAAAGTTTTCTATGCCAGGAAGCATATTGTTATTATCTGAACTTTTTTCTTCTGAAGCAAGATTAAACAAATCAATTGGTTGCTCTGCTTTTTCTTCAGGTTGATTTTTTCTTGGTCTGCCTCTTCCCTTTTTTGGAGTTTCCACCATGTTTATTGCTTCAGCAGAAACTTTTTTAGGTCTACCTCTTCCTCTTATTACTTTTTCTTCTACTATATTGGTTGAATTGTCTTGTTCATCATCTTCATCTAAAATTGGTTGAATTGTCTTATTTAAAATTGGAGTCCCATGTACATCTTCTAGCTTATCCCTTAATTCTTCTGCTTTATTTGCATTAGATGTAGACGGAATTATTATTGGCTTTCCAGTTAGTGGGTTGCTCACTCTTTTTTCAATAGCATCTATTTTTAAAGTTGAATCACCAACTTTTACTTCTTTTTTCTTTTTATCTTTTACTTCATAGCTATTACCAATATCTACTGTATTTCTTCTTTTATATTGTTTATCTCCAAAGGTAATAATTTCTTGGTACTTTGGGCTTTTTTCTTCTAGTACTGCTTTTACTCCTATTGGTAAAAATTTAATAATAATTCTAAGTTGCGCATCTGTATATTGTGTAGCAATATTGTTAAAACTTTCTACATATTTGTCTTCATTTTTTCCTAAACTTTTATAATGCTTTAAAATGCTTTGAATTTCTGTTTCACTAACATCTGTCTCATTTTCAGATTGATACGAAACATCTTCTGAATCTATTTTATAGTAAATTTTAGCTTCCTTTTTACTTCTTGGCTTATTAATTAGTCTACAAACTTCTTCAATGCTCCTATCTTTTCCAATAATAGCACTATATATTCCTATACCAAAAAGTTTAACTAAAAGGTTATCTGACTTTGTTCTTCTATCAGAACATATTAAAATAATTGGAGTTTCCTTTTCATTGTTGTCTGTTGCTTCATCGCTAATATTGTCTAATTTTTCAAATAAAAATCTATCAATTGTTTCATAATTATTGTTTGCAAATGGTTCTAAATCTTCTCCTATAACAATCCTATCATAAGTTTTATCTCTTTGAATTTCTTTAATAATTGCATTAAAATAATAAACGTTTTTGTAAGATATAATTTCTTTATAGTCTTTTTGATATTTTTTAACTATTGTTTCTGAAACGCTTTCATTATTTACCGCAAATAAAACTTTCATTTGTTTAACCCCTCCAACCTTTTACTACTATTGCAAACACAAGTGGTAATATTTGACATATTACAAAAATTGTAACAAAACCAACTAATGAATAAAAGCCTTTATCTCTTGTATCTAATTTTCTAATACCAATAATATACTGATAAATTGCAGATAATGCAACTCCTAAAAAGCAAAAAGGAATACTATAAATCTGGACTTGTTTTAAAATAAATGCAGTTAATCCATACGATTCACTACCATAAAGCTCTATGTAATCATTTAATTCTTGTTGTGCATTTTCTTTCATTTTATAAATTTCACTATCAGTCTCGTTATTTTCATTTGCTCTTTGACTAGAAGTATTAATATTATTTTTTGTATTTGTTGTAGTTATTTCTATATCATTTGATGCAAAAATAGTACTAGTATTAATAAGCAATATTCCAATTATTATTGTTATAACTACCATTACAAATAGTAGCTTTTTCATAATTAGCTCCTCCTTTAGTTAGTAAATAGCTATTTTTAATTTAATAAAATTTATTATAACGTTTATTGCTTTTACATTTCTTTAAATTTTGTTTATATAATAATACAATAATCTTTTTAAAATATCAAGTAATTTTTACCAAATTATAGATTATTATATAAGAATTTCATCCATGTATAGATTGAATTTGCCCAATTTTTATCAGTTGCATATTTTTCATTTACTCCTGTAAGAGTTGCTCCAAAGTAATAGTCACCACTTGCAACTTGTCCATCATAGATGCTAGTTCCTTCTGGATTTAAATAATATTTAACCAGTACTCTTGCAATTAAATCAATGCTTTCTGAGTAATTATTATATGTGTAAGCACTATTATATGGGTCTCTATCGTAAGCTCCATATCCAAACAGATTATTTTTATTTAAACATATTTTTGAAGTTCCCCATCCACTTTCATGAATTCCTATTGCGGCTACAAAAACTCCGTTAATATTATACTGTTTTTCTATATAGTAAAAATAATCTGCGTTATTTTCAAAAATTTTGTTTTTATCTTCTTTATTGTTTGAAAGGATTTTTCTAAATTGTTCTAATGTTAATCCACTAGGCTCATTTAGGTTCATTGAAAAACTTAATTTATTTAATAATTGTTCTTTAGAATAATTATCTTCAGAACCAATATTATTTTGTAATAAAGACTGTGGTTTTAAATAGGTAAAGCAATTAGCAGGTGCATATCCTGTGTAGTTTTTATAAGATATTTTGTACCATTCTCCTTGGATTTCTAACAATTTAACTTCTTCATCAGAATAAATTGTAAAAACTTTTTCTGATTTTTTATCAGGTTTATTCATAACACTCAAAGTATTTGGTGTTACAAAAAGAGTGTCTCCTATTTGTATTTTATAATTACTAGAATAAGGAGATGTTCCAACAGCAACTATTTTATTAATTGATGGTATTACTATTTTTGATTCTGTTCTTTCTTCTTCCTTTAACTGATTATTTAAATATATTTTTTTAATAGTTTGTTGCTTTATTCCGTCTACGCCCTCTTGTAATACTTTAACCATTCCTTTTGGTAAACTAGCATCTTCCTCATAAATTGTTGTATATTCTAATGTTGTTTCTTCTGTTATAAACTCTTCTTTATATGCCTCTTTCGTATTTTGATTTAAAATATCTAAAATATTAATATCGCTTTCAATGTTATGATAAACATTTTCTTGTTCTGGTGCTGCAGATGCATATGATGTATTTTTACTAAGAATACTAACAACAGCCAATATAATACAAAAAACACATAAAATAATACAGCAAGTTATTAAAATTATTGCTTTTTTAGTATCTACTATTTTTCGTTTTTTTTGCTTAAGATTCATATCATCACCTATTTTTATTTTATATTTTATAGCGATTTTTGTCAATGAAATTCCCATTATTCCCCATTGTATTTTTATGGTATTTTTTGTTTTTGTATTGCCTAAATTTTAAATATATAATATTATAATAACAAATAAAATTTAAGGAGAATATTTTTTATATGAATTCTAGATTTAAAAAATCAAAAAGAGTTAGAAAGAAAAGTAAAATTTTTATTAATAAAAATAATATAAATTTATTTTTAAAAACATTTTCTACTTTAATTTGTATTTTTATTTTTATTATGTTATTAAATCATATTGCTTCTTTTTTTTCAAACAAAATTATCTTTGAAAATGAGATGGAAAAGTTTTATCAGCTAAATTCGCAAAAAATATTTACTATTGATGAAATAACTCTATATCATAGTGCCAATGCAAAGCAAAATACTGATATAAAAAAATCTTTTATACTAGATATTTATCAGTTTACAGATATTTCATTTTATATTACTAATAAGAAAAATATTATTGTAAGAGAGTTTTATATTGATAACATATCTTGTTCTACTGATAGTCAAAATTCAAATACTGTATTTATTTATAAAAATCCTTTAGAATTTGGAAAATTAAATAAATTTGATATTAATATGTCTGAAAGAATAGATTTTAAAGTACTAGACAATAATGCTAATACAGATTTTTCTGTTCCTTATGTATATAACAATTTATCTAATCCTATTACACTAGAATATATTAATGCAAATGTTTTGGAAAATTTCAATGCGGGTCTAAATAATGTGACTATAGAATATAATGGTAAGCTTTTAAGAATTGCTAATATTAGTCCAGATAGGCTTAATGCTAATATTTATTTTAATATTAATATATTTGATATAAATAATAATTTTTATACTTGTAGAGTTCATATTCCAATTGATTTATCTAAAAATAATTATTCAATATATGATGGTGAATCTCTAGAAAAAATAAGTAATACAAATTTATATACTTTTTTAAATGTAAAATAGTTTTTAAGGGAATATTATAGAAATATAATATTCCCTTAGATTATATTTAACTTAAATAGCATTAATACTGCTTGCTTTATTTTTAGTCAATGTTTATTAGTTCATATTCTCTTGAACCAAATCCAAGTTTTGAAGCTGCTTCTATTGTATGAACACCATGTAAAGATTCTATTCTTTTTATTAAAACGCTTTTTCCAGGGTCATCTGAATTATATACTAGGTCTAGGCAAGCCTGGTCTATTGCAATTGGATTTAATGATGCTAAAACTCCTATGTCTTTCATGCAAGGTGCTGATGCATTTGCATCACAGTCACAATCTTTTGAAATATTTTTCATAATATTTATAAATGCTATATTCCCTTTAAAGTAGTTTACCACTGACTCTGCAGCATCTGCCATTGCTTCTAAAAATCTGTCTTGCTCAGGTAGATTGTCAAATAATTTTGTTTGGTCATCTGTTACTCCAGCTGTATGTATTAAAGTTTTTCCAGCAGATGAGCTACAGCCTATTGACAATTGCTTTAATGCTCCTCCATAGCCTCCCATTGCATGTCCTTTGAAGTGAGACAGTACAAGCATTGAATCATAATTTGCTAAGTTCTTGCCAATGTAATTTTTCTTTAGAACTTTACCATTTGGAATATCTAATACTAAATCTGGTCCTTCTCTGTCTAATAAATCAAACTTAAAATATTTATCCCATTCATGTTCTTTAATAAGTTTTAAATGCTTTTCTGTATAATTTCTTGCTCCCTCATATGCTGTATTGCACTCTACAACTGTTCCTTTAACATACTGAATTATTTCTTTTACAAATTCTGGCTTTAAATAATTTTTATTTCCTTTTTCTCCAGAGTGAAGTTTAACAGCCACATTCCCACTTAATTGTATTCCTAATTTTTTATAAATATTTACTAGTCCCTCTGGTGAAATGTTCTTAGAAAAATACACTTTTGTTTTTTCCATTCTACATTCTCCTTTCGTTAAAATATATATTATTTATATTACATTTTTCATAAAATTTCAAGAACTATCATTAGTAATATGTTTTTTCATTATAGTAGCATTTTACTTTATTATATATCATCCAGTTACTTTTAACTTATATATTATAAATGCAATTATAATTCTACAATATTAACATTATTTCCATGTTCTTTTATAATTTCAATTAAGTCTACTACATTAAGCCACACTGTTGCTGTATTGTCATTTGGATGTATTCCAATAATACGCTGGTCATTCATAAAGTTTTTATCTATGTAGAATTGAACTCTATTTTTTTCATCATTTAATAGTCCAAATGGACTTACTGATCCTGCTTTTAATTTCATAATATTTGATAGATCCTCTTCACTCGCAAAACTTAATGGTCTAGTATTATTTTTTATCCTAAATTTTTTTAAGTCAATTTTTTTAGATCCTTTAAGTGTAATAAGATAATAATTTTTTTTCTTATCATCTCTAACAAATAAATTTTTTGCATCATATTTTGGATATGGGATATCAATATTCGTTAATTCTTCCATACTAAAAACAGCCCTACGTTCTGTTATTTCATACCATATATTTTTAGATTTTAAAAAATTATATATTTCTTCTTTATTCATAATTTACACCATTTTCTAATAAAAAATTATACATCTTGTTATTACTATTCTATCTTTTATTTTCTTCTGAGTTTATTCCAAATATTTCTTATTTTATTTATTATTTTATCTAATATATTTTCCTTACATACTGCAATCATCTTATTACTGCTATTATTATGAGATTGTTTAAATTATATTCATTATTGATTTTGTTTTTCTAGTGGAAGTTTTTCGTTATATATATAGTTATATGTCTTATCAGCGTGTGTTTTTAAAAAACTTATTTCTTCTATTGGTATTTTTTCAAGTCTTCTTCCTCTAAATTTTTAAGTACTTCTAAGACTTCTTTATACGCCATTTCATATGTCACAGTCATATGGTTTTCCTTTCTATTTTTCTTTTTCTAAATATACATCTAATGTTTCTAGAATTTTGCCATACTCACTGTCAAAGGCTTTTCTAAACTTTTCGTTTTGTATTCCTTTAGAAAAGCCTTCATCTTTATAGCCTTTTTTTCTGTTAAGTAACCAGCCCGCTACATTTGTTTCATATGTGTTTAATAACTGCCTTAATTTTTCTACATCTCCTGTTCGTAAAAATTCTTTTCTTAGAGACTCTGTGTTTTCTATTTACCTATCTTTTAATTTTTCTTTGTCTAATTTTCTCATTATATTCTTTAATTATACTCAAATAATGCTTTTGATTCTTCATTAGAAAAACTATCAGGATAATATAACATTATTACCTTAGTAATTTCATTTTTATCGATAAAAGATTTTATACTTCCTTTAAAATCTCGCAAATCTATTCTATATACTTCTTCAACGCCTAATGCTAAATATGGAGATAATGCTCCTGAAAAAGAATCTGCTAATAATAATATTTTTTCATTATCCATTATTTTATTGTTTTTAATATGTATTAATGCCATATTATTGTATCCATAAGTATCATATGATTGAGAACTATAATAATCCTTAATTTCTAAACAATCTCTGTCAAACAATGTATTCCAAATATTTCCCTTATACTCCTTTATTCCTAGTTCAGGTATGTCAACAATAAATTCATTTTCAAAAGCTGGAAGAATAATATCAAAATTTTCTGGTAACGCCTTAGATAAAGTTATTTTTCGCCCTTCAGAGCCAAGATATTCATCTACCATAGTAACTGTATAATAATTATTTAAATTATATAAATTACTATTAATATTCATATTCCATCTTTTATTCATTTCATCAGAAATATACCTCATTGCCCAAATAGCAGCTCGCGGTGTCCAGTGATGATCTGTTTTATAAAACAAACTTTTAGTCTCTATTTGTTCTTCTATTATTTTTTTTCTTAAATCCAATGTTTCAACATTGTTTTCATTTAGTATTTTTATAACATTATCAATATTTTCATAAGAGTAATCTTTATAAATATTAGAAACTTCTCCTTCAAAATTTTGAGTTTTTTTCGGTGCCTGAACATATAGTAATTTAATACCTTTTTCTTTTAAATAATTATTAAAGTCAACTATGCTTTGAGCATTGCCATTATAGTTTTCTTTCTTAGTTATGTTGCTCCAATATCCATCATCAATATATATAGGTGTATCATTATCATCAAAAGCTATAAGATTCCAATTTATTGTTTTTTCGTACTTTTTAGATAATTCTACTATTTTTTCATATCCGAATAAAAAGTCTCCTGAATACTTTTCAAGTAGTATTTTTATATTATTTACTAGATTATTATAATCGTTAATAATATTGTTTTTTTTAAAATCCTTTTCCATTTTTTCATCAACAGGATATTCTTTATTCCAGTCTATATTTATTCTTTTACTTTCTTTACTACCGCCATCTTCTGCTATTTCTTGTATAATAGGATTATCTGTTTTCACTATATCTACCAAAACATTTTTAGCTAGAAATCTCATCATTATAGTAATAAATATAATTATAAATATTGCAATGAAAACTCTAGTTACAGCTTTTAATATTTTATCATCTTCTTGCATAACGCATTTTCCTTTCTAAAATCTATTTGATTTCTAATAATCAGCAATTTATTTACTAGAAATTAAAATATACAGATGGGCTATATGTATTACTTACACATATTGAAATTGATAAAACAAATAATACACATAAACATATAGCTTGAAGCATACTTACGGCAGTTTTATTTGTTTTACGCTTTTCAAACAAATTTTGTATACTTTTTATTATTGGGAATGATGCTATTATACAAGCTATTAATACAAACCAACTTTCCTTCAAATATTCAGTCAGAGCAGCACCTACCAATCCATTTGCTCCTACTCCAAACATTTTTCCTAAGTATATAATAGCTGATTGTATATCTGCTGACCTAAAGAATACCCAACCAATTATTACAAAAAGTAATGTATAAACATGACCTATTATTTTTGTAAACTTTTCATTTTTATGTAAATTCGTGATTTTTTCTATTACTAATAATACAAAATATAATAATCCCCAAATTATAAATGTCCAATTGGCTCCATGCCACATTCCTGTAAGTAACCACACTATTAATAAATTTAATATTAATCTATGTTTTTTTACTTTATTTCCTCCAAGTGGAATATATACATAATTTCTAAACCACATTCCTAGTGATATATGCCATCTTCTCCAAAATTCACTTATAGAGCCTGACATATATGGATAATCAAAATTTTCTGCAAAGTGGAATCCAAACATTTTGCCTAAGCCAATTGCCATATCTGAATATCCAGAAAAGTCAAAATATATTTGGAAAGTATATGCTATAGCACCTAACCATGCTAAACCAATAGATAAATCTTCCGTTATAAAACAATTATCAGCAATTATTGCAACATAATTGCTTAACATAACTTTTTTTGTTAGCCCCACTATAAATCTAATTACACCTTGTGTAAAGTCTTTTGAGTTATACTTTCTATCGTTTAATTCTCCTGCAATATCATTATATCTTACTATAGGACCTTGTGTTAATTTTGCAAATAAAGTTATATATAGTGCTACATTAAGTATATTTTTCTGTACTTTTGCGTCTCCTCTATATACATCTATTAAATATGACAATATAGAAAATGTATAAAAAGATATTCCAATAGGTAATGCTATATCATAGGCTAATAATTCCTTATTAAATAATAATGAGAAGTTATCAAATACAAAGTTTAAATATTTGAAACATACTAATAATACTACATTAAGAATTACTCCTATTATTAAAAATGCCTTTTTTATTTTTTTCTTATCTTTATATTTATCAATAAAAATTCCTATAAAGTAGTTTAAAATTATTGAGCCTATCATTACAAAAACATATATTGGCTCTCCATATGCGTAAAATAATAAACTTGCTATTAATAAAATAATATTCTTTACTTTAATACTTTTTATCAATTTGCAATAGTAAATTAACAATAATACTGGTAGAAATATAAACAAAAATACTGTTGATGAAAATTCCATTTTTATTCCCCCTTATTAGTTTATTTTGTAATACCTATATTTTTAGTTCTTATTAAAAATATCCCTAGTATAAACTTTTTGTTTTATATTTTTTATTTCTTCAGACATTCTATTTACCATATTAATTAATTTTATAGTCTTTTAGAACTTTTGTTGTCCATTTTCTAAATATTATACCTTGTTTACTATTAACACGATATCCTACAGAAATAATCGTATCTAAATTATAATAATCTAGTTCTGGAGTCTGCTTTTTTCCTTGAATAGCGCCGTATTCAGTGGTATGTGAAAATTTTGCACATACCTCATACTTATTCAACACTAGTTATATTTCATTTTCTTTTTTAAATCTTTTGAATAATATATCATATCAGTACAAATTAAATCTCCATCTCTAATTTCTTCATTGTAATTATCTATAAAATAATTTTTAATTGTCTTTTCATATTTATCAAAACCTTGTTTTACATAGAAAGGAATATTATTTTCTGTTGTTCCTACAATCATCTTATCATATTTTTGTTTATAATTACCACATAAATTTTTTAATAATCTTTTTGCATAACCTTTATTTCTATATTCTCTTTTTGTTACTAAGTTTTTTAATTCTAATGTATTTTTATCAATGTGCAAAATAACTGCCAAAGAAATAATTTCATCATTTAATTTTAACCCATATACATCAGAATCCTGCAAGTAGTTCATAATACTAGTTCTTGATGGATCTGCTTCTAAAAGTAACTCTATGTAATCTTCTTTATTTTCTATTCTTTTTACTTGAGGTTTTTCTTCTTTAATAACATTTAAGTCCATTGGTACATCTGGTTTTGCTTGATTGTGGTTACAATATCTAATCTCCGATGAAAAAATGCATCCACAGTATTTTTGCATATATAAGCTTAGTTCTCTTGCTTTTGCTTGACCTTCTCTAAACCCTGTACGAAAATCACGATATAAAAAATTTAATTCATATTTATTTGCAATTTGCTCAGCAATTTCTTTAATAGCATCATGTTTTTGATAAGGACTTACTAGTAAAGTTGTCGAAAAAGTATCAAAGCCATTTTCTCTAGCATATTTTGCTGTTTGCTCGAATCTAGTAATGTAGCAATAATTTTTGCATCTATTTTCTAGATCTCCAATTACATTTTTGCAAAATTCGTCCAGACCATATTTTTCTTCAAATATTGCTTCTATTCCAATGCTTTTTGTATATTCTTTTAGGCAATCTCTTCTTAATTTATATTCTGTATAAGGATGAATATTTGGATTATACCAATATATAGTGGGTTCTATTCCGTCTTTTCTTAAATTTTCAATACAATACACACTACAAGGTGCACAACATGTATGTAATAATAAATTCATATTTAATTCTCCTAGTCTTGCTCTTAAATATTTCTACTTAATATAGATAATATAACATTAATTTGTGTTAATAATATTGTAATGCTCATAAATTTAACGATTGTTTCTTCTTTATAATTTGCTTTTATCTTTAAATTACCCATTAGTAAAATTGCTAGTGGTAAAATAGGTAAAAAATATCTTCCTTGTATTCCAGCAATGCTCGTACTTTCTGTTGGAGTCCATTGAATAAATAAACTCGTAAATATTAATGCTGTTATTGCTAAAATAATTAATATAATTATACAATTTTGAAATTTTGATAATTTATTTTTTATGTCATTGTCTATTATCCCCAGTATTAAGCATAAAAACATAAATGTATATGGTATAACTGTATTTAAAATTACATGTTCATTTAGTCCCAATTCTCCCCCAAACATTGACATTAAATATTTATTTCCATTTAGATTAATTGAATGAAATACTGTTTGAAGGTATTCAATTGGATTTGTTAATAGCTTTTGAACTTGTTCTACTGGTCTTCCTTCCTTGTATTCAGCTAAATACTGACTTGATATATATAGCCAAGCTAGATTAATAATTGTAGCAATTGCAATTATAATAATAACTGTAACTATTTTATTTGTTTTAGAAGAAAATTTCTCTTTTGGCAATAGCAATAATAATCCTACTAATGGTAAATAGACAATTTTGCATAAAGCAATAATAACACATAAAGTTCCTAAAATTACTTTATCTTTCCATGTTACAATTTTTTTGTCCTTATTAAATATAATATTAAAAATATATGCTATTAACAGCATTGCAATTGAAATAGTCATTGCATCAGAAGATAACGAAGTAAATCCTTCCACAGCAATTGGTATTGCCATAACAGCTAAAAATATTTTTTTACCAAATGGTATCAATTTCATCGCAAAATATAAAATTATTATAGTAGTAATCATATTAAATAATCTAGCCATATAAGCCATAACAATTGGTCGATTAGTAAACATTTTAGCAATTAGAGTACCTGTGACCTGTGGTATATATTGTATTGGCGAATATAACGCCTCGGTAGGTAAAGCTACTATTATTGTTTCGTCTTCATTAATTGTATATTCATAAAGCTCTTTAAAATTATGTCCTGCTGTTTTTTCTCTATCTACAATATCAAATACTGCTTTTGGAATTTCTGTAGCGGGGTAATTAGTTGCTCCTTCTTGAAAAATTTCTCCATATTCGGTAGGGACAAAAAGGTTCCCATTCGCAATGTCATAAATTCTTAGCCAGTGGGTATCTTCATCATGGTTTCTGAACATTGGCATTGCTACAAAAAACATAATACAAATAAGAGGAATTACAAACTTAAAAGCTTTGTCCTCTGTAAAATTTTTTTCTTTGTAAATACTAAAGCTCATTAAAGCAACTATTAAAGTTATAATAATGGTTAAAAATATTAATTGCCAACTAATTGGTTTTATTAATTTAGCCTCATATAATGTAAATAAAAGTATTATAATTGTTGAAATAATAAATACAATAATAAATTTTGCATTTTTCTTCATAATAAAATCCCCTATCATTATTTATATTCTATGCCTAAATGCTTATAGGCATTTGGAGTCGCCATTCTTCCCCTAGGTGTTCTTGCTAAAAAACCAATTTGCATTAAGTATGGTTCATAAACATCTTCAATTGTTTCTGTTTCTTCTCCAATTGCTGCTGCCAGGTTGTCAATTCCTACTGGTTTTCCATTATATTTTAAAATAATTGTTTCTAAAAGCTTTCTGTCAATTTCATCTAATCCTAATTCGTCTATTTCTAACTTATTTAAAGCAATTTTTGCAATATTTAAGTTAATATTGCCATCTTCTAAAACTGCTGCATAATCTCTTACTCTTTTTAGTAGTCTATTTGCAATTCTTGGAGTTCCCCTTGAACGTCTTGCAATTTCCATTGCACCTTTATCGTCAATATTAATTTTTAAAATACGCGCAGATCTCTTTACTATTATTTCTAAATCTTTTGGTGAATATAATTCTAGTCTGGAAACAATACCAAATCTATCCCTAAGAGGTGTTGACAAGCTTCCTGCTCTTGTTGTGGCTCCAATTAACGTAAATTTTGGCAAGTCTAATCTAATAGATCTAGCACTAGGACCTTTTCCTATAATAATATCTAAGCTAAAGTCTTCTAAAGCTGGATATAGGATTTCTTCTACACTTCTATTTAGACGATGAATTTCATCAATAAACAAAATATCATTTTCAGAAAGGTTAGTTAATAGAGCTGCTAAATCTCCAGGCTTTTCAATTGCAGGACCCGATGTAATACGAATGTTAGCATTCATTTCTGTTGCAATAATATTTGATAAAGTAGTTTTCCCTAACCCCGGTGGTCCATAGAGTAGCACGTGGTCTAAAGGCTCTTTCCTCTTTTTAGCTGCTTCAATATATATTCTCATATTTTCTTTAACTTTTGTTTGCCCTATGTATTCTTCTAATGTCTTTGGTCTTAAAGAATTTTCTAACTTTTCTTCTATTTCATCTGTTACACTCGGGAAAAAAATATTTTCACTTTCATCCATTGCATTTTCTCCTATATTAATTTGTTTTAATTATATAGATTTATATTTTTTTTATCAAGATATTTTTATAAAATTTTGGTTTAGTAACTGTATTGTAACTTTTGTCGTTTATAATAAAATATACAATATATAATATATTTTTTAATGCATTAATTTTACTTTATTATAGCATTGTGTTATATTATATATAATATGTAAATTAAGGAAGGTATTAATTTTATGAAAAAGTTTTTAAAAATTTTGATAATTTTATTTGCTATTCTTTTTGCAATTGGTATTATAGCCTTTATTTCTTTTAGTATTGATCGGGTATAATTTGTATCAAGATGCTATAAGTGAAAAAAGTATCGAACAAAGAGTAGAAGAAATTCGTTCTAAAAAGCGGTTATGTTACAATAGATAAAATTCCTCTCGCATTTAAAAACGCAATCATTGCAGTTGAAGATCATCGATTTGAAAAACACGGAGCAGTAGATTTTATTTCTATTGGTAGAGCTATTTTGAGAAATATTTCAGAATTTGATTTAGTTGAAGGTGGTAGTACAATTACTCAGCAACTCGCTAAAAACATTTTTTTTACTCAAGAGAAAAAATTTAGTAGAAAAATGGCTGAAATATTTGCTGCCATTGATTTAGAAAAAAAATATTCTAAAAATGAAATTATAGAAATGTATATGAACACTATTTATTTTGGTGATGGATATTATGGGATTGGTGCTGCTAGTAGGGGCTATTTTGAAAAAGAACCATCTGAACTTACATTGGACGAGCTAACTTTACTTGCAGGTATTCCAAATGCCCCTGGAGTGTATTCTTTATCTAATAGGCCAGATCTTGCTCGTCAAAGACAAGAACAAGTTGTTGCATGTATGATTGAATATGGTTATTTATCTGAAGAAGAAAATCCTATTAAATAGCAATTTTCTTCTTCATAGTTCTTTATATTGTTAGTAATTGTTAATCATTTTTCTAGCTAATTCATCACATTTATTGTTTAATTCATTATCACTATGTCCTTTTACTTTAATAAAAATAACTTTGTGTTTTTGTGTTAATTGGTATAGTTCTTGCCATAATTCTTTATTTTTTACTGGCTCTTTCTGTGCAGTTGTCCAATTTCTTTTAATCCAATTATAAATCCATCCGTTTTTAAATGCATTTACAACATATGCACTATCACTATAAATTTCTACTTCACACTCAAATTTTAATTGTTTTAACCCTTCTATAACAGCTGTTATTTCCATAATATTATTTGTTGTATTTTTTAAGCCACCACAAATTTCCTTTTTTACATCTTTATACAGTAAAATAGCAGCCCATCCACCTGGCCCTGGATTTCCAGAACAAGCTCCATCTGTATATATTAATACTTTTTCCATTTAGTTTTCCTCGCTTTACAATTTATATTATTTTATGATATTATAACATTATTAATTAGTCAATATTTATATTTTAACATAAAATAAATGTTAGGTGAAGATATTTGTGCCTTCCGCAGACAGAGCGATAGCGGAGGCAAGGAAGGAATGAGATTATTTATGAATGTTTTAGGAATTGTTGCCGAGTATAATCCATTTCACAATGGTCACTTATCCCATTTGCAAGTTTCAAAAGATTTGGCAAAGGCTGACTATAGTATATGTATAATAAGTGGTAATTTTTCACAAAGAGGAACTCCTTCTATTATAGATAAATGGTCTAAAACACAGATGGCACTTTTTAGTGGCATAGACTTGATATTAGAACTTCCTACAATTTATAGTATTTCTAGTGCAGAAAATTTTGCAAATGGTTCTATTAAAATTTTAAATAATCTTAATATTGTAACACATCTATCTTTTGCTTCTGAAATTGGTAATCTCTCAATTTTAAATGAATTTGCAGATATTTTATATCATGAGCCAAAAGAATATGTTACTCTTTTATATCATGAATTGTCAAAAGGAATTTCGTATGCAAAAGCAAGAGAAAATGCTATGCTTATGTATTTAAATGATATTAGAAAATATGCTAATATTATGTCTAAGCCTAATAATATTTTGGCAATTGAATACTTAAAAGCTTTAAAAAAATTAAAGAGTTCTATTACCCCTATTACGATTGAAAGGCTTTCTGTTGATCATAATAGCACAATGCCTAGCAATAACATTGCTAGTAGTAGTAATATTAGAGAATTAATAAATCAGCAAAAAGATTTTAAAGATTATGTTCCTTCTAAAACTTATGAAATTTTAAAAAATGCTATGAAATATGGAAAAATAGTAAAAGATTTATCTACTTTTGAAAAGGAAATTTTATATACATTACGAAAAATGTCATTAGAAGAGATTGCAAATCTTCCAGATGTTTCTGAAGGTTTAGAAAATGTAATAAAAAAAGCTGCTAATTCTTCTGTTTGTTTAGATGAATTTATCTCTAAAACAAAAAGTAAGCGTTATACTGTTACCCGCTTACAAAGAATTCTATTATATTCTATATTAGATATTACAAAAAAGGATATGGCAGATTCTAAGTCAATAAAAAATCCATATATTAGAATTCTAGGGCTAAATAAAAAAGGAAAAGAGTTGATTTCGCAGATTAAGTATTCAAATCCTAAATTGCCTATAATTACATCTGTTAAAGATTTTATAGACTCAAATAAAAATAAAGTTTTATCTAACATGTTATATACAGATATATTAGCAACCAACTTATATACTTTAGGCTATGATTATGATTCTTCTTGTAACTTAGACTATACAAAAAAAATAATTTCTATATAGCCTTAATCTTATTAAAAGAATGCAAATAGCATTCTTTTTTTTCATAGTTATGTCATTTTTCGACTATTTGCATATGATATTAGTATAAATCTTTGTAAAGGAGGAATTAAAATGTATAGGAGTTGTAAATTCAGTAAATGTTGTTGCTGTGACGATAAAGAAAGCATTGTAGAAAATATTTGCAATAATGTTGTACCAGTTGCAGAATGTAAATATAGTGAATGCGATTGTGGCTTTGATGAAGAAGAAAGTCTTTTTCCTTCTAATCCTATGTTTGGAGAAAGTTATGTTCCAAATCAGAAAATAAATAAAACATTTACACCTGAAGTTGGGCTTAAAATGGGAACTCTTTTTCCTGAATTAGTAAGCCCATATATGCCTTGTCAATCAATGGATAAAATTGAATTTTTAAGAAAGTCCAATCAAATTAAGGAGGGGTGTAACAATGTTTAATAATGAACCTTGTAAAGAAACAAGAGCTGAAATGATGAAAAAAATACGAGAATACAATTTTTCAGTTATTGAACTTGGGTTATATCTAGACACTCATCCAGATGATGCTAAAGCTCTTTGCTTGTACAGAGAATATACTAAAACTTTAAAAGATCTAAAAGACAAATATCAAAAAGTTTATGGTCCTCTTACCATTTTCTTTCCATGTAATAAATGGAGATGGCTAGAAGAACCATGGCCTTGGGAAAGGAGTGATTTTTAATATGTGGATTTATGATAAAAAATTAGAATATCCTGTTAACATTAAAAATAATAATCCAAAACTTGCCAAGTTTATTATATCTCAGTATGGTGGTCCAGACGGAGAACTTGCTGCTTCTTTAAGATATTTAAGCCAACGTTTTGGAATGCCAGATCAAAAATCGAAGGCAATTTTAAATGATATTGGTACAGAAGAATTAGCTCATCTTGAAATGGTTGGTACCATTGTTCATCAATTAACAGACAAGTCAAGCATAGAAGAAATTGAGCAAGCAGGTTTAGGCGCATATTATACAGATCATGGAGTGGGTTTGGAATCTATCCAAAAAGAATTTAACTAAATAAATGATTTAAAAAATTAAATAGTTCTTTTTCATGAACTTTAAAAAATGAATTAGGATTTTGTCTTGAGCAAAATATGTATCTAACATAAATTGTATTATTCGTTTCTGAAACATAATAAATAATTCTATATTTTTCACAAATTCGTTCTCGATACTGCTTGTCCGAAAGTTCGGGGACATATCTACCAATGTAAGGCGAATCTTGTAAATCATAAATTGTATCATATATTTTATTAACTATTCTACTCGCATAATTTGCTGAAATATTATAGGAATAGTCAAATATATCTGTAATTGCAGACTTTACATCATCCGATATTATTATTTGCATATTTCGCCTCCAATTCATTGATATGTTGTTTTAATTCTTCTAATGTACAAACTTTGCCGTTTTTAATATTATCTTCACTTTCTTGAAGTTTTGCAAAGAAAAATAAATCGTAAATAATATTATATAGAGTATTTTCATGTACATCAACTTGGTTTAAAGTTTTTTTCATAAAATCCATTTATATCAACCTCCTTTTAATTTGGATTTTTACTTTCAAGCATTTCTTTTATAGTTTCTCTAGTTAAATGCTTGTTTGTACCTGGAATGATAGTTGTTTCATCTTCGCCATATCTGTCTATATATTCAAACATAAGTTTAAATACCATTTCTGTTGGTTTTAATCCATCGAAAAAATCTTCTGGTACTGAATCACAAATATCTAACATTCGCTGTTTTACATTTGCCATATTTTTTTACTCCTTTCTTTTAAAATTTACTAATAGTATATCATAAATCTACTTAAATTACTATGGTTTTATGTGAATAATTTGTAAACTTTAGATACTATACTAAAAATTCCAATGAATAACAACATCCTGACTATTTTTTTGCTTGTCTTTTTCTCCAATTTCAATATAATCTATGAAACTATTTACAATATCATAATTAAGTTCTTTAAAATCTTTAAAGTGATTAATTATTTTTTCTTTTTGTTCTTTTATAAATTTACTGTTTAACTCTTTTTCTTTTAGATTAGATAAATCATTTTCGATTTTTGATAATTCTTTTTGCTTTGCTGATTTATCAGATAGGAAAGAAGAGTTTAAATCATTAAATACATCTTCTGGAACTTTGCCACTTACTTTGTTTAAATACAATTCTTTTATTGCTTTATTTATATCTTCCATTTCTTTAGAAAGCATATCTACTTTTTTTGTAATGACTTTGTTTTATTTAAGTTATCATTTGAAACAAATAAATCATCAGAAATATTATCAAAATTGTAAAAAGCTAATATTTTTTCTTTAATTTTTTCAGTTACTAATTTTTTTAGATTTTCGTAACCAATAGAATGGGTTGTACAAGTACCATATAACTTTTTGGAGCCTTTACAAGAAAAGTAAATGTAACCTCTATCATTTTGACATTTATAAAGTTTTGTCCCACAGTCTAGGCATACTAGCTTGTTTGCAAATAGATGTATCTCACCATTTTTACATCTTCTTGTTTTACTTTTGAAAAGTTCTTGAACTTTGTAAAATTGTTCTTTAGTAATAATAGGCTCATGAGTATTTTCTACAATAATCCATTCTGATTTAGGCTGATTTTTCATTTTTTTAGATTTGTAACTAACCTTTCTATTATAGCCTTGTACCAAATTACCAATGTAAACTTCATTTTTTAATATTTTGCTAACAGTGGATTCACACCAATAGTCAATATTCTTGCCTTGATTTTTAAAATTTATTCCTTGTGATTGTTTATATTTAGTAGGTGTTAAAATTCCTTTATTATTTAAATTTTCCGCAATTTTAGTAATGCCATTTCCCTGTTCATAAAGGTTAAAAATTAATTTAATAATATCAGCTACTTCTGTGTCAACAACAAGTTTATTTTTATTCTCTGGACATCTTTTATAACCATAACATACGAAAGAGCCAATATGCAATCCTTGTTTTCTTTTGCTATCAAATGTTTTTCTAATATTTTCTGATAAATCTTCTAAATACCACTCATTAACTAAGCCATTAATTTGTCTTGATTTTTTATTTCCTTTATCTAAAGTATCAACACGATCTACAAGGCTTACAAACCTAATATCCCACTCAATAAATTTATTGTGTAAATATTTTTCTACTATTTCCATATCACGAGTAAATCGGCTTTGCGTTTTGCAAAGTACAATGTCAAACTTATGTTTTTTAGCATCTTCTAATAGCTTATTAAATTCGGGTCTTTCGCTATCAATTCCAGAGTAATCTTCATCACAGTAAATGTTATAAATATCCCAGTCTTTTTCTATTGCATAACTAATCAGCATAGACTTTTGATTTTGGATACTTTCGCTTTCATCACTTTCTCGTTGTTTTTCTTCATCTTCACGAGAAAGCCTACAATAGATTGCAACTTTCAAAAACTATATCTCCAATCATATAAAAGCTAATCATGTTAAGGATTAAATATTTCAGTATAATTCTATTGCTTGTATATAATTAATTATAATTTCATACTATTAACAAATTCTTTTATAATTAGTTTATTTACAATAATATCAATATATTTTGCAATTTCATCTATATTGTCAAATTTGTTTTTTTCAATAACATTGAATTTGATTTTTTTACACATAATAGTTTCGTCCTTTAAACATGTTTATTTTATGTTATATAATTAATATTCAAAATAACTTGTATTTGTTACCAAAAAACAAAAGTTACCATTAACTAGTGCTTTGCACAGATTATTAATGGTAACTTTTGTTTTTATTTCATAATAAATATTTAAAATTTTGCCCAGTCTTTTATTAAATCTGATGTAATATTTAAATTTCCTTTTCCAACTGCCATTTCTATTCCTGGTTTATTTGCCCCATGGTAATCACTTCCACCACTTATATAATAATTTTTATTTTTTGCATATTTTAGTAAATATTTAATTTCTTCTTCTGAGAACTCACTATGCATACACTCTATGCCATCTATGTTATAAGTATCTACTAAAGTATTTAATAATTGTATTTTATTCTTAGCCCATTTGTAAATAAAAACATGTGGTAAAAAAACTAGCCCTCCTGCTCTTTTTATTAAATCTATTGTTTCTTGAATAGATAAATAATCTTTACTTTTGTCAATATATAGCTTAAAATTTGTATCTCCACAATATTTTTTAGAAAAGATTGTAAACTCGCTCCATAAATCTTTTGGTAGCTTAGACTCATTTTGTTTATGTGATTTTATTTCTTGGTATATTTTAAGGCTTGCCCAATCTTTTTTGCTATAAAACTCTACATCTTCTTTGTCAGACATAGCAAGCCCCATTTCTTTACATCTTTCATATAATATATCAAAATATTTTTGTTGTAATTTTTCTTTCGAATTTGTTTTGTGGTATTCTTCCATGAATTTGTTTATTATTTTAGTGTCAACATAATATCCTAATATTTCTATTAGTCTATGATTATATGCACATTTTATTTCTACTCCTGGTATTATCTTGCCCCTATAATATTTATTGACTTCTAAATTTGATAACTCTTCATATGATTTGCAAGTGTCGTGATCTGTTATCGAGATATATTCCAATTTAAATTGGTCTGCTTTTTTTAATACTTCTATTAAACTATCTGCTCCATCAGAATATGTTGTATGAATATGTAAATCTATCATTATTATTCTCCTTAATTTTGTATTTATTTTTCGTAAGATTGTTCTAGTTCATTTAAAAATTCGTTTTTTAATACTTCAATTTTTCTAACTTGTTCTGGAATTCCAGATTGTATTGCTCTTTCGTTTAAATCTTTTATACGTCTCAAAAATTCTTTTCGATTTTTAAGTAGTTCTATTTCATTTTGTTTTCTTGCATCTATTATTAGTTGTCTTATACTTTTTTCTCTGCTATCTTCATTTGAATCAAATATTAGTTTTGGTAAATGTTCATTTTCTCCTCTCATATAAATTCTAATTCTATCATATAAATGTTCTTGTTCTATTATTTCTATTGTGTCTAGAATCTTAGTATATGCTCTGTCGTGATTTTCGGCAGTTACAGCCCTTGGAGGCAATCCAGCTTCTCTAAAATATTGTTCCCTCTCATAGGAAGATAATAAACTTTCATATCGATGGACAGCAAGCAAATTAATATCTATATAATATCCTCCATTAACTGTTTCTAGCTTTCGCCTCCCATCTTTCCTTAATTCTCCTATTTGTGCAGTTCCACCATTTTTTTGAAATCTTAAAATATCAATATATGCTTGTGTATTCGCCAGTGTTCCTTCTTGTATAATATTATTCCTTAATTTTATGGCTTTAGGCTTTAAATAGTTATCTAATGCTGGCGAAACAAATTCTTGTAACATTTTATATGATTCTAAAGGAAAATCTCTTAATATTTCTCTATAATATTCATGATATATTGCAACTTCATCTGGATTAAATTCAATGAATGGATATTTTGCTCTTTCTTCTTGAAAATTAGATTCAACAAAAGCTCTTAATCCGGTTTTGCCAGCTCCTGGTTGAGCTACAATATATACTGAATATGGTTGTTTTCCTTCTTCTACACTCTTTCCTTTCATAAAAATTGCTAATTCTGCCATCTTTAAGTTCCTGTTAAACTGTTCTGAGGTTAGTTTATATTTATTTTTCATTTTTTATTCCTCTACTTTACTTCGTTTAAATATTTACTTAATACTTTATTTATTGTTTTTATATCGCCTTGATATATTTTTTCTTTTTCCTTTTGTAAATCATTAATTTTATTTTTGAATTCATTAAATTCTAGAATTCTATTTTCTTTTATTTCCTTTGCAATTTTTAGTTGAATAATATATAGCGCTTCCTCAACTAGGAATTTCTCCATTATCCTCATATATATAATATATATTTATAAAATAAAATATATTATATGCTCCTTTCTTCTCATTTTATCTATTTTTATAATAAATATTAGAACAATTTAATTATACCATAATCATAAAATAAATCAATTAAAAACAATAAAATAGATATTTATACTTTTACATATAGTGTTTTTAAAAACACACACCACATGGGGTAGATATATATCCACAATCAGCAGCTGGTACTCCATTTACAGCAGCATATATAGCTTGTAAAGGAGACCCTATTGCAAATTTACAAGAAGATTTAGCAGCAGAGCAAAAGGCAAGAATAATGCAAAACATTAAA
Source organism: uncultured Clostridium sp. (assembly GCA_900554815.1). Classification (GTDB taxonomy): domain Bacteria; phylum Bacillota; class Clostridia; order TANB77; family CAG-508; genus UMGS1754. The sequence continues at coordinate 44,241 of USIO01000004.1, read as the reverse complement.
TAAAAGTCTAAATTAGAAACAATGTTACATACATATAGGTCAGAAAAGACATAAAATACTAAAAAATGATTGTAATTTAATGTAAAGATTGATATTATAATAGAAAATTATTATAGGATAAAAATAAAATAAATATGAGTAATGAAATTGAAATAAAAGGAATGGGAAAAATAAAGTTCGAAAAATTAATAGATGAAAATAAAAATTCTAAGGGAATGCCAATAAGAAATAGTAAATACATAAAAACTATTAATTACAAACAATTATATAAATTAATAGATAACAGTTATATATTTTCACTATTACCAAAAAGAAATAAAATAAGAATTTTTGAAACAATGCCTATTAATTTAGTAAGTCAATATAGGTATGATGTATTTATTAAATATTATTACGTACAAGCATATATGACTAAAAGTAATTTCGACTTTACAAAAAAGGTTTATTTAGATCACATAAAAAGTTTTAATCATTTTATGGAACCAGATGGAAGAAAAAATAATCCAAATGATTTCATAAAAAGTTTTAACAATTTAATTGATAGTGTAAAAAAGGAAGGAATAGATAAAACAATTATTCCAGTAACTAAAAATGGTGAAATAATAGATGGAGCACATAGACTATCTATAGCTTTGTATTTAAATTTAAAAATACATTTTGCAATATTTGATTTGCTTGATGCAAATTATGGAAAAGATTTTTTTATCAATAGAGGATTTAATCAAGACTATGCTAAAATAATTGATAAAGAAATAATTAAGAGGTTATTATGAAAAAAGAAGAGTATTCAAAAATTTTTATTATTTTATGTACTATAAATATTACATGTTTATTAACATCTAACATAATTACTGTAAAGACAATAAATATATTAGGCCTAATATTTACAGCAGGCGACATACTATTTCCAATTACATATATATTAAATGATGTATTTACAGAAGTTTATGGATTTAATAAGTCAAAACTAATAATATGGACATCATTTTTTTGCAATCTATTAATGATTATAATTTTTAAAATTACAATTGTATTACCATCAAGTGATTTATTTGAAATGCAAGAAGAATTAGCTAATATTCTAGGAGGTACGCCAAGAATTTTAATTGCGTCATTTATAGCATTTTTAGTTGGAAATTTTGCAAATTCTATTGTAATGTCAAAAATGAAAGTAAAAACAGAGGGAAAATATTTGGCATTAAGAACTATAGGTTCGACTTTAGTGGGAGAAGGTCTAGATACGTTAATATTTATACCAATTGTATTTATAAATAGCTTAGATTTACAAACAATGATATTTCTAATTATTAATACATTTATTTTAAAAGTATTTTTGGAAATAATTTTAACACCTATTACATATAAAATTATTAATTTTATAAAGAAAAAGGAAAATATAGATACTTATGATAATGGAATAAAATATAGAATTTTATAGAAAGGATCAAGTTTATGAAAATTTATTATGCAGCTCCGCTATTTAATGATATGGAGCTAAAAAGAAACGCAGAAATGAAAAAATGGTTAGAAAGTAAAGGATATGAAGTATATTTACCACAAGATGAATCTGGGCTAGCATATGATATGATAAACGAATCTAATAAATTAGAAATTAATAAAAAAATATTTGAGGGAGATGTAGAATTTATAAAAAAATCTGACTTACTAATCTTTGATTTAAATGGAAGAGTTCCAGATGAAGGCGGATGCGTAGAATTAGGGATGGCATATGCATGGGGGAAAAGAGCTATTGGATTTAAGACTGATACTAGGGCATTAGATTATACAGGAGATGATAATTTAATGATAGAAGGATGTATGGATTTTAAAATAGCAAGAAATCTAGATGAATTAGAAAAAATGCTACAAGAATTTTAAGGAGTATGTAATGGGAAGAATAATTGTAATTGACGGTACATCTAACGCAGGAAAAACGACCCTATGTGAGAATTTAGAGAAAGCTGTTCAAAATATTTCTACAGTCCTAGGTGCAAGTCTTTTTGCTAGATTAAACATAGAAAGGTATCCACATATTCCACCAATTCCTAAAAATGCAGAAGAGGAAAAAGAAAATCAAAAATTCTTTTTTAGATTAGAGTTAGATAGGCTGATTGAAGCAAACAAACTCGCAGAGCAAGGAAAGACTGTTTTTATGGATAGAGGGGTATTAGAAATTTTATCTGTTGCCTATTCTTTTGAAAGTATAAATGGTTGGAATGGAATTTATAATAACGCCCAAATTTTATATAAAAAATTTATATCTTATGCAAGAAAGATGAAAATAAGCCTTCCTGATAAATATATATGGTTACAAGCTAATTATGAAGAAATAAAAAGAAGAAACAAATCAAGACATCAAGAAAGAGGACAGCTACTATCGGAAACTGATTGGATAGAGGAAAGTTTAATAGGTAAACAAATTGAATTTTTTAGAAAAATGTGTGTTCCAGAAAATATAGATAAGGTATGTTTGGTTAATACAAACAATATGACAAGGCAGCAAGTATTAGAAGCGGTTTGCAATTTATTAAAATTACAATTAAAAGTATATGATAAGGGAGAAAAATAATGATTGATTTACATTCACATACAACTAACTCAGATGGAACGTGGAGCACAAAAGAATTATTAGAGAAAGCTGAAAAATTAGGATTAGAAGTATTTTCTATAACGGATCATGATACAGTGAAAGCATATATAGAGATAGAAAAAAATAAAAACTTGCAAAAAATATTTAAAGGAAAATTAATTAATGGTGTAGAATTAAACTGTGTTTTTGATGGAATAAAAATTGAAACCTTAGCGTACAATTTTGACTTACATCCAGTTAATGAATGGTTAGAGAACTATTATACAGCAGAGAAAAATAGAAATAGATTAATAGAGGAATTTAATGATTTAGTAAATATTTGCAATAGTAAAAAGATAAGAATTGAAAATAATTTGAAATACAATCCAGATAAAGAATATCCTGTAGATGTAATATATTATAGTATAATTAAATTTGAAGAAAATAAGAAATTTTTTACAGAAGAACAATGGCAAGATAAAGGTTTATTTTTTAGAACTTGTACTGTGGATAAAAATTTTATTTTATATAGAGATTTTAGTAAGCAAATGCCAACCTTAGAATTTTTAAATAAATTCATTCATGAGCATAATGGAAAAATATTTTTAGCACATTTATATAAATATCAATTAGATAATCATATTGAATATTTAAATAAAATAGTTGAAAAAGGATTACTAGATGGAGTAGAAGTATATCATAGCTCATTTACTAAAAATCAAATTGAAATCTTAGAAGAATATTGCAAGAATAATAATTTATTAATGTCAGGTGGCTCCGATTGTCATGGAGAGAGAAAAAGAGAAAGAAAACTAGGAGTTGGATATGGCAATTTAAAAATAGATAAGCAAATAATAGAAGATTGGAAAATTTAATTATTCAAGGGTAAAACCCGTGTTTTACCCTTGAAGTTAATAAATTGTTCTAAAATATGGTGAAATTATTTTAGGGCAATTTATTCATCTTTCAGTTTTTATTTTTTCTTTTAAAAATAAAGAATAAATTGGTCCTATACATGTAAGCAGAACTGCTAAGCATGTTGAAAAATAATTTTTAATGTAATTATGAAATCTTTTAAAATTTACTACTAATAAATTTAAAAAATAATTTACAAAAATAAATACAAAATAGGTAATTATAGCTAAAAGTAAAAGCTTATAGTTCTGTGATATTATAGGATATACAAAAGTATAAAGTATAAAAAGTGGCATAAAAATCCAAATGAAAGATGCTCTTAATTCGTGTAATAACCAAATCAATCCATTTAGCGATAGGTTATTATGCCTTTGAATATCTTTAAAAATACTAAAATGATGAGATGCAGTTTTAAACCATACAGCATTTTGAACAATTTGAACCTTTAAATTTGTTGGATTTTCTGCATTATCAAACGATTTTAAAGATAATATTTTTTCATTGCTATTATGTATTAATCCTGTTAGATATATATCTTCGCACCAGAATTTAGAAGTAAATCCTCCAATACTGGTAATGTAATCTGCTCTGATAGTTAAACCATGTCCAACAACGTGAGAGTACAGTAATTTGGACAAATTATTATTAATTACTCCATTTCTAAATTCAAAAGCGGTTTGATAGATTGAAAATCCTCGCATTATAAAATCTTGTGCTTCATAATTTAAAAAGTAATTACTATATTGCTGAATTACTTTTGGAAAATGGTATTGACTTATTTTCTTAAACAGTTCAATAAAAGTAGAACTATCTGGATGACTATCAGCATTATAAATAGAAAAGTAAACTCTGTCTTTTGGCAGGTCTTGCGATTCTAATATTTTATTAATAGCATAATTTAATTGATCTGCCATCATACCATTAACGTGAGGGTAATTTAATATGTGAAATTTTTTGCTTTTAATATTTAAATTTAAAATATAATCATAAGTGGTTTGTAATGAAGGATTTTCTTCCTTTTCTTTTTGAGTAGTGATAATATAAAAATCTATATTAGAATTATTATTTATAAGTTTTAAAAAATATTGGATTGTATTTTTTATAACTTTTTTTTCTTTATAGCATGGAATTAAAACATATAGATGAAAATCATTATTATACTTTGAATCGTATGTTTTCTGGAAAGAATAGTTATAAATTTTAAATATTAAAAACTTAATTAAATTATAGATTATGGTAAAAACCTCAATAAATATTATACTATAAAACAATAATTTCAAGGTAACCACATCTCCTTCTACAACTTATTTTATCATATGTATTTTATAAAATACAAGAGCATATTATTTAATATGGAAAGTAAAAATAATGAAAAGAAAGAAAAATGTACAGTAAAAAAGAAAAGCTATACTGTAATTGAAAAAGTTACAGATGAAAAATTAAGTAAAGAAAATTTAATAAAGTTAATAGTACAATACGGATTAGAAGAATTACAAAGAGAAGATTATTAAATATTATATCTATGTGTTTTAAAAATACATATAATATGACTTTTAAATATGGAGGATAATCAAGATTGTGAAAAATAATAAATGCAAAGTAGCAGGATATTTAAGATTATCTGTTGAAGATGGAGATAAAGAAATAAGTGATAGTATAGTTAGCCAGAAGAGTATTATTGAAGAAAAAATAAAGTCTTTGGGAAACGATTTTGAATTATATGATTTATATATTGATGATGGATATACAGGATTAAATACAGATAGGCCAAATTTTCAAAGAATGCTTTATGATATAGAAAGAAAAGAAGTTAATTGCGTTATAACAAAGGATTTGTCAAGATTAAGTAGAAATAATTTTGAAGCAAATTATTTAATAGAAATATTTTTCTTGGAAAAAAATATTCGATATATTGCCATATTAGACAATGTTGATACATATTTGAAATCATCAAACAATGATATGATTGGGTTTAAAACTTTAATTAACGATTGGTATAGTAAAGATATTTCAAGAAAAGTAAAAAGTGGAGTATGGGCAAGAAAAGAAAGAGGATTATATGTTGCAGCTAAAGCACCGTATGGATATATGAAAGATGAAAATGATAGAAATAGGTTAGTTGTAAATGAAGAAGATGCTAAAGTCGTCAAAAAAATCTTTCAAATGTATAACAAGGGAGATACAATGGGAGAAATAGCAAGAAAACTAATAAAAGATAAGGTATATTGCCCTAGTTATAACGGTTTTGAAAAAAATAAAAATGGTGACTATGGTTGGACTTATTCCACTATATCTAAAATATTAAAAAATAAGGTTTATTTAGGACATACTGAGTATGGTAAAGTAATTAATTTAAGTTATAAATCTAAAAAGGTAAAACAAGTTCCTAGAGATGAATGGAAAATTGCTTATAATACTCATAAGGCAATAATATCACAAGAACTTTTTGATGAAGTACAAAACAGAATAAATTTAAACCAAAGAGCTAAATCTCATAAACATAAATGGATTTTAAATGGAATTGTGTATTGCAGGGAATGTGGAGAGCCAATGCAACTAAAGGTTGGTTATAGAAAAGATGGAACAACAATTTCATATAGTAGATTATATTGCTCTAGTATATTACATAAAAAAGGATATTGTGTTAGAGGATATAAAGGGATAGATTTACAATCTATCACACAAATAGTAGTAAGTAATCTAAACAAGAAAGTCAAAACCATTGTGAATTGTGATAATATAGCCGAATTAATTGAAAAGTCATACAAGAACAGAGATATAAGTCAATATGAAAGAGAATTAAAGATAAATGAAAAACAATTAGAAAAGTGTAATAAATTAATATCTTCTTTGTATAAAGACTATAGAAATGAAATTATACAAGAGTGTGACTTTAAAGTTATGTATGAACAGGAAACAAGCAAAAGGGATTTATTAAATGAAAAGATTTATAACATAAAGCAAAAAATTAATAATAATGTAGCAATATCAGAATCTGAATTTAAAAGAATAGCAAAAAAAGTATCAGATGTAAAAAAATGGACTAAAGAACAACTGGCAGATGTAATTAGCCGTATCGAAGTGGATAATGAAGATAATATCATAATAAACTACAAATATGACATTTGGGAGTTAGCAGAATGAAAGAATATAAAGCAGCAATTTATTTGAGATTATCTAAAGAAGATAAAGAAATGAATAATAGTATTGACATCCAAAGAGAAATTACAACCAATTATGCTAAAGAGCATAATTATAACATCATAGAAGAATATGTAGATAATGGATATTCTGGAATTTTATCTTCAAGACCAGCACTAAATAAATTAATGATTGATATTGTTAGAAATAAGATTAATATGGTAATAGTAAAAGACATAAGTAGATTAACTAGAGATAGAAATATGACATCATATTATACTGATGTGTTTTTTCCTGATAATGATGTGAGATTAATTTCGGTAACAGAATATGTAGATACAGGAGAAAGATATGACATAGATGACATTATAGCTTTAAAGGGAATTGTAAATCAGAGTTATCTAGAAGATCTTTCAAAAAAAATCGAAGCTGTAAAAAATAATTTTAAAAAACAGGGAAAATTTATAGAAGCAAGTGTTGCTTATGGTTATAAAAAAGACAAAAATGATAAATATAAAATAGTAATAGATGAAAATGTAGCGCCTATAATTAAAGAAATTTTTAAATCTTTTATAGATGGAAAGAAACCATTAGAAATTGCTAAAAGTTTGAACGAACGAAAAATACCAACAGCATCACAATATTTAAAATTAAAAAGAGAAGGAAAATACTGGACTAAATCTATGGTTAATAGAATATTAACAAGTCCAATTTATGCAGGAAATTTAGTAATAAATAAATATGTCAATGATATGAAACTAAAAAAAACAATAGCAACACCAAAACATCAATTTGAAATAAAAAGGAATACACATCCAGCGATAATATTACAAGAAGAATATGATATGGTACAACAAATTAAAGGAAATAGAACGAAAAAAGACTTTAAAACTTACTTATATTTATTAAAAGATTTAGTTTATTGTAAACATTGTGGAAGAAGAATGACATATAAAAATGCAAATCCAATGAGAATTGATAATAAAGGAAAAATAACTGGTAAAAAAAATGAGTTGGGATATTTTATTTGTACTGAACATTATAGACATAAAGAAGTTTGTAATGTATTTAATAAAATAATGGAAAAAGATTTAAATGAGATAGTCTTAAATAAAGTATCTGAACATTTAAAAAAATTACAACTTGGTAAATATTCAAAAGATGTTCAAGAATATAAAGAAAGACAAAATGTAGATTTGAATAATTATAAAAAAATAAAAAATGAAATTTCAAAGCAAGAGTCAAACTTTAAAATATTATATTCTAAAAAAGTTGAAGGCATAATTACAGAAGAAATATTTTTAAAAGAATATAATGATTACAAACAAAAGATAGTTGAACTAAAAGATAAATTAAATAGGTTAGAAAGTTCTAAAAATACATTTGAAACTTGCAATGATGTAGATAAGCTAATTATAGGTTTTGAAAACTGTAAAAACTTTGATAATACAATATTAAAAAAGTTGATTAAAAAAATTACAATAAGTAAAAATCAAGAAATAGAAATAATATTGAAAGTGTAGCAAGTACACTTTAATTTTAAAACTCAAATCGCTTGCACTTTAATACCTTTATCCGAGCAAAAGGCAAGAGCTACCTACGAAAAGCTAATCGATTTATGTAGAGATGACCCAGACGTTATTGATCCTCTTCGTTTCTTACGTGAAAGAGAAGTTGTTCATTTTCAACGTTTTGGTGAAGCGTTAAATGGTGTTCATGAAAAATTAGCACAAAAAAAGTTTTATATGAATTGCCATTAAAAAATTTTTGGTTTAATTAGTAATCTTATATTTACTCGAAAATATTATGATAATTGTTTTAGTCTAATAAAAGAAGTTCCTAAAAATAGGGACTTCTTTTAAAGTTTAAATATTTTTTATTATATCTACATTTTTGTTAGAACTTTATGAAATAGTACTGGCAAACATTTTATAATTTTACTTTAAAATAATTTATTTTTCTCTTTTAAAATATTCTACTTCATACTTGTCTAATAAATCTATTGTTATTTTTCCTTCTTTTAGAGCATCTTCTACTGTCATCCAGTCTCCATTCTTAAACCATACATTAACTAATTTTGTTTTTTGAGTTGGATAGTAATATTCATATTTTTCATCTTCAAAAAATTTATACTCTCCATCAATTACCTTATATCTATCACTGTCTGCCATCATTGTATAATCTAGTATTTTTGGTTCATCTGTTTCTTCAACTTTTTCTAGTATGTCACTATTGTCAACTTTTAATGCAAAGTAAGGCTCTGTTGAATTTTCTTCTTTCATAAATATTATAAAAGAATTATTAAAATAACAAAACTTTGTGTCAGAACCAATACCCATATATTCTGTAACCATTGAGGCCTTACTTGACAAATTACATCCTCTTTCGTTTAAAGAAAAATTAACATTTTGGACAACATCATAAATATATAGTCCATTGCTATTTTTTATCTTCTTGTCATATAATTCATTATAAAAAATCATTCCATTTACTCGTACATATGGTACTCTTAGTTCATCACTTTCAGAAAATTCTCTATTTCCTGTATATTCTTTAGTTTTATTCTCAATATCCTTATAGTATTCATTAAAAGTTTTCTTATCGTCTGTCCTATAAAGGATTATTTCATCTTTTTCTTTCGTTTTTAGTTTTATTGCAAAGTCATTACTATGCAAATTATTTTCATCAATTTTATTATAAAATAAAATTTCGATATTTTTATTTAATTCCTCTTTGCTCGCATTGTTTATTCCAAAATATTTTATATAATCCTCACTATTTCCAAAAGTCAAATTAGTATAATCATTGCTAAAATTGTCAAATGGTACTAAAAAGTTTAACTCCTTATTAAGTGTTGTATCTATTTTGTATCCATTTGTAAATGTTCTTTCTATATTTATTTTATAGTCATTTGAATCTAGCATTTCTTTAGAAAATGTACTTGCATTTAAGTCATTTATAATTTGTGGATTTTCACCTTCAATTTCAATTTTATCTAGTCCTAATTTACCTTCTAGTTCTTTCCAAGCTAAGTCTAGAGTCCCAATCCATAAATTATTTATTGTATTTTCACCTAATGTAGTTTTGTAAGTAGGATTAATTGTTATATTATGATTAGTATTGTTCTTTATATAGTTATTGTATATAGTTATTCCCGCATATACTACTCCAGATAGTATTAATCCACTACATATTACAATTATAAATATTTTTATTGTTTTATTCATCTCTTCAAATCCTTCCTTTATTATAATTTTCTTTAATTGTTTTTTGCCTCTATGAACTAGTGTTTTGGTATTTTGGAGAGTTTGTCCTAGTATTTTTGATGTTTCTTTATAAGATAAATTTTCTATATTAACTAAATACACAGCATTTTTATATTTCTCATCTAATTTTTCAATACTTTTTAGTAATTCCTTTTTATTTTCTTCCTTTATTATAAGTTCTAATACGTCTTCCCCTACTTTTTCGTTTTCGCTAAAAACATATTGCTCATTTATTTCATTTCTTCGTTTTTCAACATTTATATAATTATATGCTTTGCTTTTAGCTACTAGATATATGTAGTATTTAAAAGAAATTTCTTTTCTTATTTTATTTTGCATAACATATATAAAAGTTTCTTGAGCTATGTCTTCTGCTTTTTGATAATCTTTTATAATATTAAAAATAAAATATTCAATTCGGTTTTTATACTTATTATATAAAAACTCAAATGCCTGTTTTTCTCCATTTAAATAATCATTATATAATTTTTTATCTAAATCTCTCTCCATTTTTACCTGCTTTCATATATATAGAACAGTAACTATAAAAAAAGTTTCAATTAATTTTTATGATTATATCATATCTAAATTAATAATTATAAACCCTTTATAAAAAATTCTTTCTTTTATTTTTTCCTTCTATTCCATATTTTAAAATTTTAATGTATAATATTAAAGGTGATTATTATGATATGTAGAGATGAAAATCCATATTTTTTGAATGATTTCTTAGATTATTCTTCTACTATTTTAAACAAATCTACAAATACAATAAAAGAATATAATTATGATATTGCACATTTCCTTAAATTTATTCAATACGAATTTGGTGTTGTTAAACTAAAAAATTCTCAAACTATAAAAGATATCATAATTAAAGATATGGATATTTCTATTGTCGAAAAAATTACATTAGAAAATATTCATTCATTTCTTGCTTATTTAAAAAATGAATATAGAAGTAAGCCTGCAACTTTGGCACGCAAAACAGCAAGTATTCGCGTATTTTTCTATTATTTATGCAATAAAACAAAAAAAATTCCAAATAATCCTGCTCAAGATTTAGAAAGTCCTAAGTTAGAAAAAAGATTACCTAAATATCTTACTTTAGAACAAAGTCAAGAACTTTTAGAAACTACTTTTTCTTATAATAATCATGGTAATCACGACAATCATGAAAGAAATTATGCTATAATAACCTTATTTTTAAATTGTGGTATGCGTTTATCTGAATTAGTTAATATAAATATAAAAGATATTGATTTTTCAAATAATAAGTTAAATGTTATTGGAAAAGGAAACAAAGAGCGTACAATTTATTTGAATAATTCTTGTGTAAAAGCAATTAAGCAATATTTAGCCATTAGGCCAAAAGATGGTATAAAAGCAACATCTAAAGATGCTTTATTTTTAAGTGAGCGAAAAGAAAGAATTAGTAATAGAACAGTTCAATATATTGTAAAAGAAGAATTACGTTTAGCAGGAATTGATCAAAATAAGTATTCTGTACACAAATTGCGCCATACTGCTGCTACATTAATGTATAAGTACGGAAATGTAGATATTAGAGCATTGCAAGAGTTGCTCGGTCATGAAAGCATTGCTACAACAGAAATTTATACTCATGTAGATAATGAGCAGATCCGTGAAGCAGTTGAGAAAAATCCTTTAGCAAATTTTTAGTATATACTAAAAATAAAATTACTCTATATTAGAGTAATTTTATTTTTAATCGCTTAATTTTACTACTACTGTATTATTTATTATTTTTATACTACCTTTTTCTGGATAGTATTTCATATTTTTATATTCTTCTGTATTAAATATATCTGTACATTCCCATTCACTAACCAAATTCATATTTACTCCTATATATTCATATAAAATCTTCCTCCAACTGTCTAAATTTCCCCACCATATTGTTGAGTTATTTGCTATAAATCCCCAGGTTCTATCAAATAATTTTTTTGCCTCTATTTGTGTATTCTTTCTACTTAAATAAGAATTGTTTTCTAGTCCTCCCAAAAATAATACTGGCATTTGTGGGTTATAACCTTCTAGTTGCTCTATTCGTGTTACTAATTTTAAAACTGTTGATTCTGCTTGGTTTTGCATAGATTTTATAGCAATATAAGATGCATTATCCTGCCAAGTATAGTTCCAAGTTATTCCTATAGTACAAACAATAATAAAGTATTTAAGAATCCAAGTTTTTTTGGTCTTAGGTAACATTTCTATTATCTTTAAAAATATTGGAATTATGTAGATCATTGAGCAAGCCATAAGAATATGAATATTTACATCTGGAACAATTATTTCTATAATTCCAAAACATACTGGTGATATTATTATAAAAATGCATATTAAAATTATATTAACAATATTTTTATATATTTTTTCTTTTATTATAATATATAATATTGAAATTAATGCTACTGAAAATATAACAATATAAAATAAGTTTGTGTTCCAGATCGTATTTGGAAGTATTTTATCATTAAAGAAATAATTAAAGAAGCTCTGGTAGGATTCTGGTAATAAATTAAATATATTTAATAGAGTTGCAAATCCTATAGAATCTGCTCCATTGTATGCACTTACTTGTAAATTTTTAAGTATTATAGTTATATATGATATTAAATAAAATAATATTATTCCTATTATTCCCATAGTCATATATTTGAATAAACTAATAAATATTTCTTTTGTTTCTTTTTTATTTAAAATGTCTATTATTAAAGTTGCTATGCATAAAACCATTGTTACTGATAAATATGTTTGGTACATCCCCATAGCTAATGCTATTAATAATCCACCAACTAAAATCGGAAAATTCTTATTTTTAGATTTTCTTATTATAAGTACAGGAATAATTGCTAAAAGCATCCCCAGCATATATGCATCTGAGCAATAGAAAAATGATAAAGTTGCAGATATGTTTGGAGCCACCGTAAAAACTAATGCAATAAGATATTTTAAAAATTTGTTTTTTATTTCTAGTATATCTATTACAAGAATTACACTAATACCTAAAAATATACTACTTATAAGAGTTGCCAATATTGGTGAAACAATGTTTCCCTTAAGCATTTGTACAAAGTCAAGTCCAAATCTTAATAGCATTGCTTCCCAAATATCTGCTTGATGATACATACTATTTATTAGTGTATCTGGCCCTGTTATCATTAATGCATATAATTGGAAATGAATAAGCATAGAAGCTATAACTGTAAAAAAGCAAAGTTTTCTTTTTTCTTTGTCTACAAATTCTATTATTTTTTCCTTCATATTTCCCCCATATTACTTTAAAAATAAACTATTCTGTTTACAATATTTTGTAAACAGAATATAAAAATTATAGTAAAATTGGCTGTATTTGCTCTTTATTTAAAGCTTTTTCTATAGTTTTTATAACTTGATTCTTATTAAATATAAGCGAGTTTGGTTTGGTAATTGGATTATCTTGTCTAAATGGTACAAAATATATATTTTTTGAATTTAATAGTCTTCCTATATTAACAGCATTATTTCCTAGTCCATTATTAGTAGATACTCCAATAACAACACTATTTCCATTTCTAAGATTTGATTTTGCAGCCATTGTTACAGGAGTATCTGTTATATCATTTGCAAGCTTTGCTATTGTATTTCCTGAACATGGAATAATAACTAATATATCTATTAATTTTTTAGGTCCAATTGGTTCTGCTTCTTGTATTGTATGGATGATTTGCTTTCCTGTAATGTTTTCTATTTCTTTAACGAAATTATTTGCTTTTCCAAACCTTGTGTCAAGATTGTAAGCATTAAAAGACATAATTGGGAAAACTTCTGCTCCTTTTTTTACTATGTCTTTCATAATAGTAAGGACGTTTTCAAATGTACAAAAAGACCCTGTTAACGCAAAGCCAACCTTTAGTTCGTTAAAAATCACTTAAACTCCTCCCTTCTATATATACTTATATATATTATGAGATTATGTTAAGTGAAGTGTTGTTTTAATAATACATTTTCTTAGCATTTTTTTATAATTGTTATTCTTTAAATTTTAAGTTAATATATATAGCTTCACACAAGTTTAATATACTATATATTAATAATATAATACCTAAAGTTGCAGTTGCAACAATTGCTGAAGCAAAAGGATTAAATAATACAATTAAGCCTAAAATAAATGTCAATATAGACATAATAACTACATTTAACCATTTACTATTTTCTACTGTTCTAAAATTAAATCCCAGCTGAAATTTAATAATACTTTTTATAATCATCCAGATTCCTATAATAATTGGAAAAATTGCAATTAAATATTCAGAAGCCATAATTGTAACTGTTCCAGATATAATTTCTAATAGTCCTTCTACTAATTCAAAATTCATAAGTCTTAATTCATCTTTTGTTTGAAAATATGATACTATATGTAATATACCATCTATAATAGTAATTCCTCCAAATAGATAAATAATGAGTTTTATTAATTTTAGTGGCTGAAACATTAATAAAATAGATAATAGAATCATTAAAATGTAAATAAATATAGATTTTTTTTCATATTTTTTTAAAATTTCAATGAACATAATTTTCACTCCTTTATTTTAAGTAAAACAAAAAATTTGTGCTATTACTCCTATTGTTTTACAAGTCTAATTGTTTCATTAGCTATCATCATTTCTTCATCTGTTGGAATAATATAAACTTTTATTTTTGAAGCTGGTGTTGAAATTTCTGTTTCTTCTCCTTTTGAGTTATTTTTTTCATCATCAACCTCTAATCCCATAAAAGATAATTGCTCACAGACTGATTTTCTTACATTAATTTGATTTTCTCCAATTCCACCTGTAAATACTATTACATCAATACCATTAAGTTTTACTGCATATCTGGCAATATATTGTGCAATTGTACTAGTAAAAATATCAATAGCAACTTTAGCATCTTTATTATTATATGACTTTTCCTCAATTTCTCTAAAATCTGGCGCCATATTACAAATAGCTGCTAAGCCTGACTTTTTATTTAAAATTGAATTCATTTTGTTTGGTTCTAGTCCTGTTTTTTCCATTATATAAGTAACAACAGATGGATCTAAATCACCAGACCTTGTTACCATTGCTATTCCTCCAAGTGGGGTTAGTCCCATAGATGTGTCAATTGATTTTCCATTTTTTATTGCGCATATACTTGCTCCTTGCCCTAAATGGCATGTTACAATCTTTAAATCTTGCCTTTTTTTATTCATTATTTCTGCAACTCTTGCTGATACATAGTCATGAGAAGTTCCATGTGCTCCATATTTACGTACTTTGTATTTTTCATAATATTCATATGGAATAGGATATATGTAACTTGTTTTAGGCATTGTTTGGTGAAATGCTGTATCAAATACCGTAACCATTGGAACTTTTGGCATGATTTTTTTACATGCTTTAATTCCCAATACTGCTGCTGGATTGTGAAGCGGTGCAAATTCGCCACATTGTGCAATTTTTTCTATAACGTCATCATTAACTATACATGAGCCTTTAAAGATTTCTCCTCCATGCACAATTCTATGTCCTATTGCTCCAACTTCTTTTAAAGAAGTAATTACTCCATATTCTTTATGTAACAATTGTTGTAATATAATTTCTAGTGCTTCGTCGTGTGCCATAACAGCTTGTTTTATAATATATTTTTCTTTATTTACTTTATGTGTTAAAAATGCTTCCTTTTCTCCAATTCTTTCATAATTCCCTTTTGCTAATACTGATTTTGCATCCATATCTATTAACTGATATTTTAAAGATGAACTACCACAATTTAAAACTAGTATTTTCATTAATTACCTCCTAGAATTTTATTCCTAGCTAGTATTATATAAATTATTTTAAAAAATCTTCATATTTAATATTTGTTGTACTACTTTACAAGTTGTAATGTTTCTCTAGCAATCATTAATTCTTCTTCTGTTGGAACAATCCAGACTTTTACCTTTGAATTTGTTTTTGAAATTTCTTTTTCAACAGCCTTTACGTTATTGGCTTCTTTGTCTAGCTCCACTCCCATAAAACCTAAGTAACTACAAATTTCTTTTCTTTCATCTGGTCCTCTTTCTCCTACTCCTCCTGCAAATGTAATAACATCTACTCCATTCATTGCTGCCGCATATCTTCCAATATACTGTGCAATAATATAGCAGTATTCTTTTATAGCAAGTTTTGCTCTTTCATTTCCTTTTTGAGCTTCTTCCAAAATATCTCGATTATCTGCTGAAATTCCAGACATTCCAAGTAGGCCAGATTCTTTATTTAAAATACGGTTCATTTCTGCTGGTGAAATATTTTCTTGTTCCATAATATAAGTAACAACAGATGGGTCTAAGTCTCCACTTCTACTTCCCATAGCAATTCCACCAAGTGGCGTTAGTCCCATGCTAGTATCAATGCATTTTCCATATTCAATAGCACAAAGACTTGCTCCTTGTCCAATATGGCAATTTATAATTTTTAGTTCTTCTGGTTTTTTTCCTAATAGTTCTGCAATTCTAACAGATACATATTTATGCGAAGTTCCATGTGCTCCATATTTACGAATCCCGTATTTTTCATAATATTTGTATGGAATTGGATATAAATAGTGTTCTTTAGGCATTGTTTGGTGAAACGCAGTATCAAATACTGTTACATTTGGTTTGCCTGGTAATTCTTTTTGGCATGCGAAAATTCCTTGCAAATGTCCGGGATTATGAAGTGGTGCAAATTTAATTGCATCTTCAATTCCTTTTATTACCTCATCTGTTACAACAACAGATTGTGTAAACTTTTCTCCACCATGTACAATTCTATGTCCAATTGCATTAATTTCGTCAAGTGATTTAATTACGCCATGTTCTTTGTCTATTAATTGTTGCATGATAAAGCGAATTGCTTTTTCATGTGTCTTTGCTTCTTTTTCATATTTGAACTTTTCTCCATTTACCTTATGTGTTAAAAAAGAACCTTCCATTCCAATTCTTTCATAATTTCCTTTTGCCATTACTGATTCATCTTCCATATTCATTAATTGATATTTTACAGATGAACTTCCACAATTGATAACTAAAATTTTCATAATTTAATCTCCTTTTTTTCTAATCTTATTGACTTTGTGCCTGAACTGCTGTTATTGCCACAACACCGACAATATCATCAGCAGAACAGCCTCTTGATAGATCATTTACTGGTTTTGCAATTCCTTGGCATAGTGGACCATATGCTTCTGCTTTTGCTAGTCTTTGTACTAATTTATATCCAATATTTCCTGCATTTAAATCTGGAAATATTAGTATATTTGCCTTTCCTGCAACATTACTTTCTTTTGCTTTAGAGGCTGCTACTTCTGGAATAATAGCGGCATCTAATTGTAATTCTCCATCTACTAATAGTTTTGGAGCCTTTTCTTTTACAAGTTTAGTTGCATCCTGTACTTTATCTACTAATTCAGACTTAGCACTTCCATACGTTGAGTAAGAAAGCATAGCTACTTTTGGAGTTTTGCCAACTAGTTGTTCAAAACTTTTACTTGAAGAAATTGCTATTTCCGCCAATTCATCACTATTTGGGCTTTGGTTTAATCCACAATCAGAAAAAACAAATACACCATTTTCCCCATATTCGCAATTTGGAATTACCATTAAGAAAAATGCTGAAACTAATTTTGTGTCTGGTGCAGTTTTTAATATTTGAAGTGCAGGTCTTAATGTATCTGAACTGGAATGTATTGCTCCAGAAACTAGTCCATCACAAGCACCCATTTTTACCATCATCATTCCAAAATGTGTTTCATCTTTCATTAATTCATGTGCTTGTTCTTCTGTCATTCCCTTAGCTTTTCTTAATTCATATAATGTATTTGCATATTCTTCATATTTAGCTGACTCTATAGGATTAACTATAGAAATTCCTTCAATAGAAATATTATGTTCTTTTGCTTTTTTTTCGATTAAAATTTTATTGCCAATTAAAATAACTTTTGCAAATCCCTCTCTTGTTATTTTATTTGCAGCCTCTAATACTCTTTTATCTGTTGCTTCTGGTAGAGCAATTGTTTTTATGTTGGTTCTTGCTCTTTGTTTTACATCATCTATAAATGACATTTTTTTCTCCTCCTTTTTAATGATTATTATTATATAAAGTTTTAGCTAAAAATACAACATCTTTTAAAAAATTACTTAACATTTCTTGCTTTTGTTTTCTATTTTTAGTATAATTTTACTATATTTTTGCGAATATGCTGGAACTGGCAGACAGGCACGTTTGAGGGGCGTGTGCATTTTGCGTGTGGGTTCGACTCCCACTATTCGCACCAATGACGTATTTGTTTATAATAATGATTTATTTTTTTATTGGAAATTAATATGATTTTAAATTATAAAGTGCAAAATAAAAATATAACTTTAAAAACTTTTTTAAAGCAGCATTATTTTTCTAATAGATTATTAGTTAAGCTAAAAAATAAAAATGCTGTCTTTTGTAATGGAAAAAATGTGTATATGGATTATATATTGTCTTTAAATGATACTATTACTGTAAATTTAGATTACAATGAAGAAAATGACAATATTGTTCCCACTAAAATGGATTTAAATATTATTGCAGAAGATGATGCCTACATTATTCTTAATAAACCT
Source organism: uncultured Clostridium sp. (assembly GCA_900554815.1). Taxonomy (GTDB): domain Bacteria; phylum Bacillota; class Clostridia; order TANB77; family CAG-508; genus UMGS1754. Next base: position 25,700 of record USIO01000004.1, on the reverse strand, counting down.
GCTGGAATTGCAATACATCCATCTTGTAGACATTATGAAACAAGTTTATCTAATGGAGTAAAATATTATTTTCAAACAATTGGATTAAATAAAAAAATAAGACCTGTTAATCGACTAGATAAAGATACTTCTGGTCTTGTTGTATTTGCCAAAAATGAATATATACAAGAATGTTTTATTCAACAAATGAAAAATCATAGTTTTCAAAAGTGGTATGTTGCTATACTAGATGGACTTTTAAAAGAAAAACAAGGGATAATCAATGCCCCTATTGCAAGAAAGCAAAATAGCATTATTGAAAGGTGTATATCCCCTGACGGAGACAAAGCAATTACACACTATAAAGTATTAAAGGAATTCAAAGATTATAGTTTAGTAGAATTTTTATTAGAAACTGGTAGAACACATCAAATAAGAGTACATTCTAAATATATAGGTCATCCTATTGTAGGAGATACATTGTACGGAAAAGCCTCTGCATTTATACAGAGGCAAGCATTACATGCATATAAAATTAAATTTGCTCATCCTATTAGTAATAAGCCAAGCATATATATAGCAAATATTGAAGAAGATATAAAAAAATTAATATACTGACCATCCTCCATTAAGATTGTTTACTTTTACAATTCCAGTTAATTTACCGTGAACCAGCCCATCCATATACTAAACTACAAACACATAAAATCCCATTTTCATCCAAAAACATAGGTAATTCTCTATTACAATTTTCTTGTGCTATACTCGCTTCTATTGATTTATCCATATATTGACTAGCAGGAGGATCTGTTGGTATTATCGTATAAAAATTTAATTTAACAATAGTAGTATAGTATTCTCTTAATATTTTTTCAAACATTTCTCCATCATCATATGGAAAATTACTTAATATAAGTTCTTCATTACTAATCGTATTACCAGTATTTATATCAATATTAAATGTTTTATGCATACGAAAACCAGCATAGTGAGTAACATATATTACTAAAGAAAGACATTTTTTTTCTAATTTAACATTTACAATTCTATGTTCATTAACTTCATATTCTCTCATATTATTAATATAGTATTCATAGTCTATATAATACTCGAAAGATGGTTCTTCATATCCTTCACTTGTTAAAATTTTTGCATGCTTTGCATATTCTTCAGATTTGTTAATAAATTCCATACAATATTCCATAATTTCATCATTTATTTTTTTTACATTACTATTATCTATATTAATTTTAGGAACTTTATATATATATTCATCATTATATTTTTTGTAATATGCTATAGAAACAATTTCCTCATTTTGTTCATTTTTATTATCAAAAACAGTAGTGTTTTGTGTATTACTTAAATTTGTTAAGTTCTCACTAATATGGATATTATTATTAATTATTTCTTTATTTATAAATGACTTTCCTATTTCTACACCAACCATTAATGCTAATAATAAAAAAATTATTGCAAATACAGTAATAATAATTATTTCTAATTTTTTCATATTTGTTCCCCTTTTTTGTATAAATTTTAGTTTGTTTTTTGTAATTAATATTTTTATAAATTAACTTTAACATAACTTTAATTTCTTTTCAAGTATTAATCAATTAAATCTGTCGATTGCTATAAAAAATATTGAAAAAAGGAAATTAAAGTATAAATCTCTAATTTCCTTTTTTTATATATAAGTAAATCTGTAAGCCGGGTTCTGTCTAGAATGGTCATTTATCTAGGGAATATATCTCTATATTCCTCAATCCACCTATCAGAAGCAAACGAGCAGTTTGTAGCTTCTATTTAAAGATGTTTCTCCAGATGGGGTTTACACGATAAATATGTCACCATATTTATTGTGAGCTCTTACCTCACATTTTCACCCTTGCCAATATTTTGGCTGTTATTTTCTGTTGCACTTTCCTTAAGGTTTCCCTCACTGGGAGTTACCCAGCACCATTGCTCTGTGGAGCCCGGACTTTCCTCATATATAGCATTATACTATATCCGCGACCATTCAATTTACTTATATTTTTATTATATATTATTTTATTTTAAAATACAATAGTTATAATTCATTTAGCTCTTCTAATGTATTAATATATTTAATTAAAAACACTTCCCTATCTTTGCTATTTATAGAATTTTTCAGTTCATTTAAAGAAACATATGTTTTATTAACTTTATTAGAATTTTTACTTATAAATTCTACATCGGTTATTATGTTTTGAAAGACTGTTAAAGCTTTGTCTACTTCTTTAGTAATATCGTTCCAATTTCCGTTTGTCTAAAATTGAATAAGAATTAATAATATAGCTTTTAATTAAAAAAATATTTTTAGTTGCATTATCTGTAGAAATATTTTCTATATATGTTGGCAAATATGAGTATAATTTAGCAATTGATAAGATACTATTAGATTTATCCTCATTTTTTATATAAGTGGTTGCTTTATCTAAGTCATTACTAAAAGATCTTATATTTTCATTGTTTACGTTTAATTTATATAGATCTAATATTATTATATTCCATGTTTCATGTAAATTTTCTATGTCTGTTTTAATGCTAGTCCAGTCAATTTCCGTCTTTGTTGGATTTAATATTGTGTTCGGTGCCATTTGAGTAGTAACTATGTTACTATTTCCATTTGATTGGCTTTCCTTATTTTCATTTTGATTTTGGTTTTCTTTGTTATTATTTCCTGAGATTTGATTTTCAGATTGTTGCTCTCCTCCTGTTGACTGGCTTGTTGTCTCTTTTTGTTTTGATTCTATTTCTTCTGATAAATTTGGATTTTCTGCTACTACATCAAATTTTTCAAAAGTAATATTATTTAGACTGTTTAAAATATCTATAAAGTTCGCACTTAAGTATTCAATTTCACTTTTAGCTTTGTCTTTTAGTAGTCCGTTATCATTTGTATTATTACATCCAGTTAAAAAAGTTAGCAAATATGCTTCTATTAATATAATAAAACATGTTTTTAAATTTTTCATTTAAACTCCTGTTCTCAAGCTATAAAATAATAAATATGTCTTCTTTGTTTTATAATAATTTTGTTATAATTAGTATTTACAAAACTTCATAATTTATGAATTAAAATTACCAAAATTATTTTGTATAGAATTTTTTTTATTTTTTATAATATAATTATATTATTTTTAGTCGAAAAGGAGATAAATTTGGATACTACAATTAGTTTGTATAGTATGAAAGAAAAAGAAATTTCTTATTTTTTAGAAAAATTTTTATGCAAAAAAATTACTTTAAAAAATAATTTAGAGTGGAAAAAAAGTTATAATAATCCTATTGAAATGGCAGATATGATTGGAGTTTTTATAGAAAATAATGAAAAATTTGATATTACTATGTGGGTTAGTATTGATAAAGGTCTTTTTATTAATATAACAGAAAATAATGCAGACAAAGTTATCCGTTATCTTTATGAAAGATTTCCTTATTAGAAAAAATAGATTATATTCATATAATCTATTTTTTCTAATAAATTATTTACTTATATATAACTGCTTTTATTGCTCCTCTTGTTGTTTATATCCGCAGTTAGGGCAAAACTCAAAATTTGCATTCAATGGTTTTCCACATTTTGGACAAGGACGTAATCCTTTTAACGTTAATATTTCATTTTCGTAATCTTTAATTTGTAAATTAGTTTTATCAATTTCTTTAAAATTTTCAATAAATTCTATTGCAACATCAGAGTCTCGTTTGTTTAAATATTTTTTGTAAAATTCTTGTCCTAATTTTTCAAATAATTGTTTTTGAGTATCCTTTGTTTCTGAAATTAACATTTTTAGTTTTGTTTCTCTTGCTAATTTACTTGTTTTTTCAGATGCTGTATTATAAGTTTCTGAAAATTTTTGGCCTAATTTATCAAAAAAATCCATTTTATCACGTTCTCCTTTACATACATTTTGTAAGCATATTTATAATTATTCATTTTTAGCTGTTCTTGTCATTAATATTTTAACAGCTCTTTCTGGGTCAAGATGATTGTTTAATACATCATATACTGTATTAACAATTGGCATTTCTATTTTATATTTATCAGATAGCTTTTTTGCCACATCTATATTATCAATACTTTCAATTGTCATTCCAATTTTTTCTTTTACATAGGAAATACTATTACCTTTTCCTATTAGAAATCCTGCATTTCTATTTCTACTATGCTGGCTTAAACATGTTACAATTAAATCTCCTAACCCTGTTAGTCCATAAAAGGTATCAATTTGTCCTCCCATGGCAATTCCTAATCTTTTAATTTCTACTAACCCTCTTGTAATTAAAGCTGCAAATGAATTATCCCCTAGTCCTAATCCTGCTGCAATTCCAGCGCAAAAAGCAATAATATTTTTAAGAGCTCCTCCTAGTTCAACTCCTCTAACATCACTAGAAGTATATATTCTTAAATTTTCGTTCATAAACAAATCAATTATTTCCTCTTGGATTTGATTGCATTTCGAAGCTATAACAAGAGCAGTAGGAACTCCTATTGAAACTTCTTCTGCATGGCTAGGTCCAGATAAAACACCTATTTTAGTATTAGGAATTTCTTCTGTTAAAACTTCTGTAAGTGTTTTTAATGTATTAGATTCAAATCCCTTTGAACACATAATTACTGGTTGGTTGGAAATAAACTGTTTGTATTCTGAAATAGTGCTTCTTACAAATTTAGATGGTGTTACATGTAGTATAATATTACTTTCAAGTATTGCTTCTTCATAGTTTAATGTACATGTAACATTTTCTGGTATTTGCACATTAGGTAAAAATTTACACTTTTTGTAATAATTAATAAAATTTTTTTCTTCTTCTGAATAAGACCATAACATTATTTTATGACCCATTTTGGCTAGATGTATTGCAAGTGCTACTCCCCAACTTCCACTACCTATTATTCCAATTTTTTTCATAAGTTATTCCTTCCTTTTTTATCTAAAACCCAAATTATTTTACTTTTTTAAAAGATAATTTATTTTCATTTCCTTCTAATATTCTTTTTACATTACTTCTGTGATTAAATACAACAAATGCAGCCACAATTATTCCAAATAAAATGTAGTTCCCTTCTACTAAATAATTTTGTGTAATAAAAATTGTAAGTACTGGGAATAAAATTGCTGCCATAATAGAACCAAGTGATACCATTTTAGTAAATATTACAATAATTAGCCAAAAAACTAAACAAATAAGACCTATTTGATAGTTAATTAATAGTAGAATTCCTAAGCTTGTTGCTATTCCCTTACCACCTTTAAATTTAAAAAATACTGGAAATGTATGTCCTATAATAGCAAATATTCCTGCAATTTGTACCAATAAAGCTGCATTTAGATCTTCTGTAATAAAACTAATTGCATATCCTATTAAAATAGCTATTACTCCCTTTAAAATATCACAAATTAATGTTAAAGCTGCCGCTTTTTTTCCTGCTGTTCTTAGTACATTTGTAGTTCCAGCATTTTTGCTTCCTTCTTTTCTTACATCAACTCCTGCTATTTTTTTACTAAAAATAACGGAAAAACTAATACTACCTAATAGGTATGCAATTATTGCATTTAATATGTATGCAATTATCATATTATTTTACCTCCTATATTATATATTTTTTTCTTTTATTTTTTCTCTAACAATTACTCTAATAGGTGTTCCTTCTAAGCCAAAGTTATTTCTTAAATTGTTTACTAAATATCTTTCATATGAAAAGTGGAAAAGTTCTTTATTATTAACAAAAATAACAAATGTTGGTGGTTTTGTTGTTGCCTGTGTTGCATAAAATATTTTTAAACGTTTTCCTTTATCTGAAGGTGGTTGTACAACTGCGATTGCCTCATTAATAACATTATTTAACATAGAAGTAGAAATTCTCATTGCATTTTGATTTGCTACATTATTAATTAATGGAAATAGTTTGTTTACTCTTTGTCCTGTCTTAGCGGAAATAAAAATAATTGGAGCATATGTTAAATAAGATAATTTTTGGTAAATTTCTTTTTTTTGTTTTTCTAAAGTTCCCGTTTCTTTGTCTATTTCATCCCATTTATTAACAACAATAATAATTCCTTTTCCAGCCTCATGGGCTTCTCCTGCAATTTTTGCATCCTGATCTGTTACTCCTTCTATTGCATCTATAAGCATTAAACATACATCTGCTCTTTCTATTGCAAATAAAGTTCTCATAATACTAAACTTTTCTATGTTTTCTTTTACTTTTGATTTTTTTCTAACTCCAGCAGTATCAATAAAAATATATTTACCATGTTCATTTTCAAAGTAAGAATCTATTGCATCTCTTGTAGTTCCTGCAACATCACTAACAATTACTCTATTTTCACCTAATATTTTGTTAATTAGTGAAGATTTTCCTACATTTGGTTTTCCGTATAACTGCTACTTTTATAATTTCGTCTTCATATTCTTCGTTACTTTTTTGAGGTAACTTTTGGCAAATTGCTTCTAGCACATCTCCTATTCCTAAAGCATTGGTACTAGAAACCGGATATACTTCTCCTAATCCCAAATTATAAAATTCATAAATATCATTTGATGTTTTTCCAACAGAATCTGCTTTGTTACATACTAAAATTATTGGTTTTTTAGTTTTTCTTAACATTACTGCAATTTCTTGGTCTGTCGCTGTAACTCCTTGTTTTATGTCTGTTAAAAATACAATAACATCTGATAATTTCATTGCTATATTTGCTTGCTCTCTCATCTGAGAAGAAATAGCATCATTAGAATCTTGTTCAATTCCACCAGTATCAATCAAAGTAAAATTTCTGTTTTGCCAAGAAACATCTGCATATATTCTATCTCTTGTAACCCCAGGCGTATCTTCTACAATAGAAACCCTTTGACCAACCAAATAATTAAAAAATGTAGACTTTCCCACATTAGGTCTACCTATTATTGCTACTATTGGTTTTGCCATCGATTTAAAAATCCTTTCATAATAATTTTATCTACTTTTTGTTTTTACAAATTATATCATAAGATTTTATAAAAATATATATTTTTTATAAATTTTATAGATTTAAAAAAATGTGCTGTATTAACTAAAATACAAAAAAACACTAGACATATGTTTTTGTCTAGTGTTTATATTTTAGGTCTATTTTTTTTCTATTACTTCTTTTCCATTATAATATCCACAATTAGGGCAAACTCTATGTTGCATTACTGGTTCGTGGCAATGTTTACATTCTGCTAAATTTGGGTTTTCTAATTTCCAAGTAGATCTCTTTAAACCTGTCCTTGCTTTTGACCATCTTCTTTTTGGTTGTGCCATTTTTTTCCCTCCCTTTTTGTTTTGCAATAGTATTTATCTATATTATTATTTTAGCAATCTTAACCATTTATAAAGTATACAAGAATTTTTTATATTTGTCAAGTAAAATGTTCTTTTTGCATATAATATTTTTAGTAATTTACAAGGAGGTTTTATATTATGCGTGGATTTGTTGGTATAGTTAATTTAAAAGATAATATTTCATCTTTTAGTAATATAATTAAGCAAATGACTGAAACTCTTTCTAAAAATAATTATAATGAAAATTGTTATTTTGAAGAAGAAAATATTTTAATAGGATACCACCATTTGCAATCAACTAAAATATGTGATAATTCTCAATCAATGTCTATTAATTTAGGGGAAAATACTTTTACTATTTGTTATAATGGTCAGTTATATAATAAGAAAGATCTACAGCAAACTTTATTGGAAAAGGGATTTAATTTTGATGGAAACTCTGATACCGAAGTTTTGCTCAAAGCTTTTATTTGTTATGGCTATGATGTTGTCCATTATTTGAATGGTGTTTTTGCTTTTGCAATTTGGGATGAACTAAAAAAAGAATTATTTATGTCACGAGATCATTTTGGAATAAAGCCATTTTATTATTCTATTTTAGAAAATAATTTTATTTTTTCGTCAGAGGTAAAAGCTTTCTTTAAATTCCCTAGTTTTCCAACAAGCATTTCTCAGCAAGGAATAAGTGAATTAATTGGTTTACGGACCTGCTCACACTCCAGGAACAACTGTATTTGATAATATTTTAGAACTCCGCCCTGCACATATGGCTATTTATAATAAAGACGGATTACATGTTAAAAGATATTGGAAATTGCAAAGTAAACCACATAAAGATAGTTTTAATGAAACTTGTAGTAAAGTAAAGTATTTGCTACAAGACTCTATAGAAAGGCAGCTAATTTCCGATGTTCCATTATGTTCATTTTTATCTGGTGGATTAGATTCAAGTATTATAACTGCTTATGCAGATAAATATTATCAAGATTCAAGTCAACATATACTAAATACTTTTTCAGTTGATTACGTAGATAACGATAAAAATTTTATAAAAAGCGATTTTCAACCTAATTCAGATAAATATTACATTGATATTATGACTAATTTATTGCGGCACAAATCATCATACAATTTATATTGATACACCTGAACTTGCAAAAGCTTTAGAAGATGCTATGGTTGCAAGGGATTTTCCTGGTATGGCAGATGTAGATTCTTCTTTATTGCTATTTTGTAAGGCAGTAAAGCCTTATGCAACAATTGCTTTGTCTGGTGAATGTGCAGACGAAATATTTGGAGGTTATCCTTGGTTTTTCCGTGAAGATGCCTTAAAGAGTAGTACTTTCCCATGGTCTCTTGCTTTGGAAGAAAGGCAAAAGTTGCTTAACAATAGTATCTCTAAAAAAATATGTTTAAAAGATTACATTGATTTTCGTTATAAAGAAAGTTTAGATGAAGTTGAAATATTAGAATCTGATACTCCTGAAACAGCTGAAAAAAGAAAAATTTTTCATCTTAATTTAAATTGGTTTATGCAAACTCTTTTAGATAGAACAGATAGAATGTCTATGTATAATGGATTAGAAGTTCGAGTTCCATTTTGTGATTATAAATTAGTAGAATATGTATGGAATATTCCGTGGGAGATGAAAGCATATAAAGGTCGCGAGAAAGGATTATTACGTTATATTATGGAAGATTCATTACCAGAAGAAGTTGTATACAGGAAAAAAAGTCCTTATCCCAAAACACATAATCCAACTTATTTGTCTACTGTTAAAGAAATGTTACAAAAAATTATGCAAAATAAAAATGCACCAATCAATGAATTATTAAATAGAGAATATATTTTAGAAATATTAAAAACTAATGGTAGTACTTTTAATAGACCGTGGTTTGGTCAGCTTATGACTGGACCTCAGCTTATGGCTTATCTTTGCCAAGTAAATATGTGGCTTGAGAAGTATTCTCCTAGAATTGAAATATAAACAAATTGGAGGTCACAAAATGTGGCCTCTAATTCAATATATTTATCTATTCTTTTCAATATAATTCCATGAATCTTTACACATATCTTCTATTGTTTTTTCTGCCACCCATCCTAGTTCATTTTTTGCTTTATTAGTATCTGCATAGCACATAGCTATATCGCCTGCACGTCTTTGAACAATTTTATAAGGTACTTTTTTTCCTGTTGCTCTTTCAAATGCATTTACCATATCTAATACACTATATCCAACTCCAGTTCCTAGATTATATATATATAGTCCTGCTTTTTCTTTATCTAACTTTTCCAGCGCCTTTATATGCCCTTTTGCTAAATCTACAACATGTATGTAATCTCTAATACCAGTTCCATCTGGTGTAGAATAATCATTTCCATACACAGATAATTCATCTAGTATTCCGGCCGCTACACGAGCTATATATGGCATTAGATTATTAGGTTTTCCTTTTGGTTCTTCTCCAATTAATCCAGTTTCATGTGCACCTACTGGATTAAAATATCTCAATATTGCAATATCCCATGTATTATCTGATTTATAAATATCTTTTAAAATTTGTTCAATAAATAATTTTGTTGTTCCATAAGGATTTGTTGTTCCTCCTGTTTTGCAATCTTCAGTAATAGGAATCTTCTCTGGTTCTCCATATACAGTAGCAGATGAACTAAATACAAACTTTTTTACCCCATATTTTCTCATAGTGTTTAGCAATATTAATGCACCAGAAACATTATTAATATAGTATTCAATAGGTTTTTCAACAGACTCTCCTACTGCCTTATATCCGGCAAAATTTAAAACCGCTTCTATATTATTTTCTTTAAATACTCTTTCTAATTCATGTTGGTTTAAATAATTAATTTCATAAAATTTAAAATCTTTTCCAGTTATTTTTTTTATTGCTTCTATTGTGTCTGGTTTGCTATTAGAAAAATTATCAATAATTACAATATCTTTTTGGCTATTTAGTAGCTCTACTGCTGTATGGCTTCCTATAAATCCTGCCCCACCTGTAACTAAAATACTCATAATAATTACCTCCTATTTGGCTTCAAACCAATTTTTTCCCTCTTCTATTTCTACTTGTAAAGGTACTTTAAGTTTTATAACATTTTCCATACCTTTTTTTAAAATCTTTTTTACAGTTTCTTTTTCGTTTTCATATGTTTCTATTATTAATTCGTCATGGACTTGTAAAACAATTTTTGATTTTAAGTTTTTGTCTTTTAATTCTTTGTATATGTTAATCATAGCTATTTTCATAATGTCTGCTGCTGTTCCCTGAATTGGTGTATTCATTGCAACTCTTGCACCAAATTGTCTTACCATATAATTGCTAGATTTTAGTTCGGGAACATATCTTCTTCTTTTATATAAAGTTTCTACATACCCTTTTGATTTTGCTTGTTCAATAATATCTGTCATAAACTGTTTTATTCCACTATATTTTTCTAAATATTGCTCAATATATTGTTTTGCTTCTCTTTTAGTACTTCCTATCTGTTCAGCTAGTCCAAAATCACTAATTCCATATACAATTCCAAAATTAACTGCTTTTGCTTTACTTCTTAATTCTTTTGTAACTTCTTCAATCGGTATTCCAAATACTTTAGATGCTGCTTGTGCATGAATGTCCTCATTATTATTAAAAGCTTCAATCATTGCTGCATCTTGTGAAATATGTGCTAATACCCTTAATTCTATCTGAGAATAATCTGCATCTAAAAATAATGTATGTGGTTTTTCTGCTTTAAATACCTTTCTTAATTGTCTACCTAATTCCATTCTGGTTGGAATATTCTGTAAATTTGGATCTGTACTGCTAATTCTTCCTGTTGCTGTAACGGTTTGGTGAAAGTGAGAATGAATTCTACCTGTTTGTGGATTAATGTATGGAACTAGTCCTTCTACATAAGTTGAATTTAATTTTGCTATTTGTCTATAATCTAAGAGTTTTTCTATAATTGGATGCTCGTTTTTTATTTTTTCTAATACCTCTACATCTGTTGAATATCCTGTTTTTTTCTTTTTTTGCACAGGCAATTTTAATTTTTCAAAAAGTATATTTCCTAATTGCTTTGGTGAATTTATATTAAATTCCTCTCCTGCCATTTTATAAATTTCTTTTGACAATTGTTTTAGTTGTTCTTGTAGTACTTTCCCATAGTTTAGTAATTCTTCTTTATCTATATAAATACCTGTATATTGCATTTGAGCAAGTACTTCTAAAAGTGGCATTTCTATTTCTAGAAATAGTGAATAGCATTTAGTTTTTTTCATTTCTTCTATAAGAATACTGTATAGCTTCCCAATACTATAGGCATAAAGAGCTTTTTTGGGGTCAATCTTTTCGTCTGGTTCACAAGAAGAAAATAAATTCATTTGCATATTTTCTTCTTGTGTTTTTTTGTTTTCAATATCAATATATAGATATTCTTTGCTAATGCTTTCAATTGTATATTGGCTTAGAGTAGAATTTAGTAAATATGCTGCTAGTTCAATATCAAACATCATATTTTGTGCTAAAATCTCATTTTGTTTTAAAATGCAGTAATCTTCTTTTAATTTATAACTACATTTTAAAATTTGTTTATCTTCAAAAATTTCTTTTAATTGTACAAAGTTTTTTATATAATATACCTTATTTTCTTCTAACATATATATGTAAATTCCATTTGCTTGCTTTAAAACTATATTAGAATTTTTACTTGGAATTTTATCTAAATAATAAAAGGCTTTCTCATTTTTTATAATTGAGTTTTTTAGATTTTCAATTTCTTTATTATTTTCTAATAATACTACTTCATAGTCTTCTAGTATTTTTGAATTTTTTTTATTTAAATTAAATCTTTCAATAAAACGCTGAAATCCTAATCTTTCGAAAAGTTTATACACTAACTCGTCATTCCATTTTCTTCTTTCCATTTCCTGTAAACTTTTTTGAATAGGCACATCTGTGTTAATTGTTCCTAAAGTTTTAGATAAGTATGCTAGTTCTTTGTTTTCTATTAATTTTTCTCTTAATTTTCCTTTTATATTATCTTTATTATTTTCTATTTTTTTGTATAGTTCATCTATTGATAAATATTTTTTTATTAATTCCAATGCCGTTTTTTCTCCAACTCCAGGTACTCCTGGAATATTGTCTGATGCATCTCCCATAAGGCCTTTTACTTCAATTAATTTTTTAGGAGTAATTCCATATTCTTCTTTAATTTTTTCAACAGTATAGTCTTGACTATCTGTTTTCCCCATTTTTGTTCTAAGAATTCTTACTTGGATTCCATCTTCAATTAGCTGGAATGAATCTCTATCTCCTGTTAATATGGTAACATCCAGTTTATGTTTTTTACCAAATTTTGCAAGAGTTCCTAGTATGTCATCTGCTTCATATCCTTCTTTTTCAATAATATTAATGTTCATTGCTCGTAAAATTTCTTTTAATATAGGTAGCTGGGCTGCTAGTTCATCTGGCATAGGCTTTCTGGTTCCCTTATACTGCTTATATAGTTCATGTCTTTTTGTTGGTGCTGCTAAGTCAAAAGCAATGGAAACATATTCTGGATTAATGTCTTCTAAAATTTTAAAATAAATTGCTAAAAATCCATAAATTCCATTAGTATAAACTCCGTCTTTTGTCATTAGTGTTTTGCTACTCATAATTCCATAAAAAGCTCTATTAATAATGCTATTACCATCAATTAAAACTAATTTTTCCAAATTAAATATCCTCCTTTAGTATGCCTGATATACTTTATAGTCTTTTATATTATATTTAAAATCTATATTGTTAAATTTTTTATTGTTTTGTATCTCTTCAATATATTGGTCTTTATTTTTGTCCATCTCATTTATAAAAATATATACTTCATCTTCGATTACTTCATTTAATAAATTAGCTAAGTTTATCTTGCTTTTAGTATAATAAAATTCTTTTGAAAAATAAAGAATATAATAGTAGTTAGCTGGTAAATATTCATTATCTATATTCTGTATAAAAATAATTGTAGGTCTTTTATCTTTAATTTCTGTCATGCCTTGACTATCATTTTTATAACTATAGTACAAATCATCCATTCTTGCAAAAGAAATTCCTGTGTTCAATATAGTAATTATTATTAAAATTAAATAAAGAAATTTATTATTCTTTAAAATATTATATATAATTGCTAATGTGCATATCATAAATAAAGGTATAATTGGCATGCTATACCTTATTTCAGCATATGGGGCTATTTTACTTATAATTATTATATAAAATAAAGTTGCAAATAAAATAAGAAGTAATTTATTACTATCACCTAAAAAAATGATTTTTTCTTTTTTCTTATTTTTCTTGTAAAAATATAAAATTGTTAGTAGTAATATTACTATTGTATAATAAAAAATGTTTAAATTAAAAGTATCTGTTGTAATTAAAGTTAAATGCTCAACAAGGTTAGTTCCTAAATTTTTTATATACTCAATATTGTAAATAGCTTCTCTTCCTCGTGATGAGAATAGCAGATGTGAAATAAGTGGAGGAAAAATTATAATACATAATATAATAGCAATAAAAATTGACATTATATATTTTAATAATTTTTCTTTTTCTTTCTTTTTAATTATTTGGTATATAAATATGAGGCCTAAGCCTGTTGCAAAAATTGCATAATAGTAATGTGTTAAAAAACCTGGTACAACACATAATATTAAAATAATCATTGATTTTTTATCTATTTCTTTTTCAGCATATGTTATATGCCACAACGCTAATAGTAGAAAATTTAATGTACATAGTTCATACATTCTAATAAATGTAGTAGTCTCTACTGTTCCTATTGTTGTCATAATTAAAAAACATGCTAGTAAAGGTATTAATTCGTCTTTAAATATATGTTTTGCAATTTTATATAGAACAAGTGTTGATAATATAGAAATAATAATATTTAATATAATTCCTGTCCATTTGCTAAAAGAATCTGGTATAAAAGTAGCAGCTATTCTTAGTAATAAATAATATAGCGGAGGATGTACGTCATTCTTCTGATTTTCATATACAGGTCTTAAATCTAGAGTTTCTTCTTTATCAATTTCAAAATACTCTTTCATATAGTCATTTTTATGCCAATTATCAAAAAAGTCTTCATTTGTTGATATGTAAAGAGTTTTATAGTTCATTAGACCGTAAGAAAGCGCCTCGTCCCAAAATAAATTTTGTTTGCAATTTCCAGCATAAATTCTAATTATAATTTGTATTATAATTATTAAAATTAATATATGCACTTTATATTTATTTAGCATTTTATTTAAATGCATAATAGTTTATTTTCCTTTCAAACTTTACTATATTATTAAAATGTTATAATCTTTTATTTTTTTACCTAATAAAAGTATCAATAATGCTTACAATATATACTTTCCATAACGCTCCAGCATAAATTATAATTCCTAATATAAAGAAGCTATTCATTAACCAAGATATATTTCGTATTTCAAATTTTTTTCCTATAAAATAACATATAATCATTGCAATTATGGTAATTACTGTTATTATGGTAGATTCTATAAACAAATATGGCACAAACCTTAATTTTATATTGTTTTTCCCTTCTTTTAGTTCTATACCAATAAAATTGTTATATGTTCTTTTTATTTCTGGATTATTTTCGACTGCATGCCAACCCTTATCGTAATTGATTGGTATAAACAATTTACTATCTTTTTCGACATTTGCAGAAATTGTGACTTCATTTTTTTCAACTTTTATTTCAATAGGTTCAAATGTTTGTTGAAACATTTTATAGTATTTGTCCAAATTTAAAATTCCAAATTGTAAGTCGTTGAGGTCCTCTCCTATTATTCTTTCCATTGAGATTGTCACTATTTCGTTTTCATAAATTCCCAGGTCTAATATTCCATTATTATTAGATATTGGATAAATTGTATTTTCTTCGTCTTCTAGCACAGGCATAATTATTTTCCTTCCATTAACAGTAATATTGTCAAGAGCAATATTTCCTTTATGCATATATAAAATTGACCTATCTTTGATTTTTATAGTATATTGATAGTTTTTGTCTTCCTGTTGGGTTGTAATTGAGTTATTATCAAGTGTTGTTATAATGGAATCTGATTTATTAAATAATTTTTGGTAAACATAGTTTTGTACTTCAAAAACCCTTAAGTCTTTTGGAATATCTATTATTTCGTTTTGGTATGTAAAGGCTAGTGGTAATGTATTTATATATTCATATAATTTAATACCACTTTCACTTGTAGAAACATATTTATAAATTTCATTAGGTAAATCTTTTTTTGTTAAAACATATTTTACTCCATAGATAGCATCTGAAAAAACAGTTCCTCCTAAACCATTTATTTTTTTTCTATTATGAGAATAGCCTAGTTGTTCTGCGTTTTTAACTTGTTCATCACTAATAATATGTAAAAATGTAGCCATAGAAGGTATGTTATATACTAGTGGGCAGTTTTCGCTTGTTAGTCCTGTTAAATCTTTTATTCTATACAAAGAATCCTCTATATTAAATGAATTTGCAATTTCGTAGGAAGTAAAAATTGGTTCATCTGACCATTCTCTACCATTACGGTAAGCAGGTTCTACTCCAATATAAGCATATGAATATATTAGAATTTCAATTGAAATAATTCCTGTTAATAAAATATTTTTTATTAATCTGTTTTCAATATTATGAACAATTGTTATAACAAAAATCATTAAAATTGCAGTAATGCAAATAATAATAAAGTTTCTAAGTTCAAGCTCAAAAGCTGGAATAGATTGATTAATGGAAATAGCATTACTTATTTGCACCAGTATAGTTATTATAAATAGTATTACAGCAAATACTTCAAGTATTATTTTTTGGTATTTATGCACTATTTTTTCTTTTTGATAAAAATTTGCAAAATATCTTAATGCTCCTAAATATAATATTAAAATAGGTATAAATCCATAACGATAAGGAAAAGACTGGTAACTGCCTGTGTGCCATAATAAGTTTACTCTTTCAAAAATAATAGGAATAACTACTGTAAAAAGTAAAGTAGTTAAAACTATTTTAATATTAGTTTTATCTTCTTTATAGCATTTTAGCCATTTAATAAATCCATATAATGGCAATGAATAAAATAAAAACACTACTATTTTAAATAAAATATTTGTATTTTGTACTGTGTTGTTTATACTTCCAGACATTCTATAAGAAGTTATTGTTTGAATAAATGCTGGTATTATTGCAAAAGCAGACAAAGCTGCAGACAAGACTGTACCTATTATAATATTGTATACTGCTTGTTTCCTTTTTTCTTTTGGTAAAGCTAGTTTAATATAAATTGGTAATATAAAAATAATAAACATTAAAACCATATATGACAAATTATAATTAAATAAGAGCATAAGTGTTAAACAAATAGAATATAAGTAGATTTTATTCGTTTCAAACATATGCTTAGTTGCCAATATAAATAAAGGAAATAGTCCTACAACATCCAACCACATAATGTTTGTATTGTACATAAGTACATAGGCAGATAATGCATATAGCATTGCAAAAATTATATTATAATACTGGTTCTTTTTAAATAATTTGTTAAATAAAATAAAAGCTGTTAAAGCAATAAAAGCTATTTTAAGAATTAAAACAAAAGAAAACATATTAGCAATATTTTCTCTTCCAGTTATTAATATTATCCAAGTAAAAGGATTTAATACACCATCTATGATAAATCCTCCATACATGTTTGACCCCATTCCTAAATTGTAATCGTAAAATAAGTTTTTTCCATTATAAACTACATCATATAAAAAATGGTAAAAGGTCATGTAGGATTGTCCCATATCTGCATTTGCAATTGTCATATCTCCAAATGGATATATTCCTTTTATAAAATATAAAAGGAATAATATTAAACTTACTCCTAGTGGTGCAATTAAAAATTTTCTATATTTTATCCATAGTTCTTTTATATTTTTCATTTTACTTATCCTTTTTCTATAAATATATTTTAACTTTAGTTTTATTTTATTTCAATGGCTTAAAAATTTTTGGATCCCCTTAAAACTAATTTGTATTATATCATACTAAAAAAATTTTTACTATGAAAATAATTATTTTATTACTAAATTTTAAAAAAAATAATTGATAGTTTAACTATCAATTATTTTTTAATATAAATATTAAATTATTTTTTTCTTACTTTAGCAATAATTGCTACAAGTGTTATAATTGCTACAAGTGATAATGCAATAATTGCATATTGTGTTATGTTAGCTCCAGCTTGTGGTATTGTTGTTGGTTTTTCATCTGTTGTATCTGTAGCTGGTTTATTTGTATCTGTATTTGGTTTTTCTGTATCTGTTGTAGGTTCGTCTGTGTTTGGTTTTTCTGGTTCAGTTGTAGGTTCGTCTGTGTTTGGTTTTTCTGGTTCAGTTGTAGGTTCGTCTGTACCTGGTTCTTCTGCATCTGGTTCTTCAACAGTTGCATTGCTTATTTTAAGTGTTGCTGTTCCATAATTGTAGTTTTCTGGTGATTCAACATTTGCATCAGCAAGTACAGCCTCTGCTGTTGTAAATGTTGCATCTCCTTCTGCAATTACTTTAAATTTGTAAGTAATGTTTGTTATTCCTTGTCCATTCATTGAAAACCAAGAAATTTGTACAACACCATTTTTAATTCTATCAGTAGCTATCCAATCTTCAGGTAAAGAAGCTGATACAAATTCTAATTTTTCTTCATCAAATTCTAGTTCTAAGTCAACTGCTTCCATTACTTCTTTCCAGTCTACTGTAACTGTAACTTCGTCTCCAACTTTTGCTGTAGTTTTGTCTAAAGATACTTTAAGATCTGCTGTTTCAACAACTGCATTAACAACTGTTGTCATGCTTAATACTAATGCTAATACTAAAATTAAGCTAATTAATTTTTTCATTTTTGTTCCTCCTAATAATTATTATTTTTGTTCTTTTGCTTTTAAAATAAGCCTTTTTTCTCCTCCTGTAGTACAAGTAATTAGTGTTACTTCTCTTTGCCCAAGTAATGTATCTTCAATGCAAGAAACATCATCTGGTTCTACTATATAGATATCGTAAATTACATATGTACAAATTCTACCTGTTCTATCGACTAACGTAAAAGTATCTCCTATTTCTAGTTCTTTTAAGTCTCTAAACATGCCTTTATAATTGTGGCCTATAATACTAAAATTACCTGCTTCATGTATTCCATTTCCCCAAAACCTAGTAACAGATAAGTTTAAGCTGTCATTTGTAGTTTTGTCTAAAATGTACATTTTTACATTAATTTTAGGAATTTCTATTTCGCCTAGGATATTGTAGTTTCCCTTTTTTTCTGGCATATTAACTTCTATAACTTTTAATGTAGATAATTTATTTTGTTCCATTACCTGAAATAATAAGTCAAGCTGTTTTCCAAATATGTTTGGTACTTGATTTACTTTATTCTCTTCGGTTTTTTCAGAAATTTTTGCATAAGCAATAGCACCAATCGATATTAGAGCTGTCAGTATGAGGGTTACAATTAGAATTACTTTTAACGTTTTTCCAATGCTTAGGCTTTCTTTTTTCATATGTTTACTCATTTTATGCTGCTTTCCCACCATTACTTTATTTTTAAGAACAATTTCTTTCTTTTTATTTATACCACTTTTTTAATAATCTGTAAATACTTTTTTAGAATTTTTAAACATTAATTGTGTATTTCCCAAGTTTAGCTTTTATAATTGCTAGTGCATCAGAAGATGTTGGAATTCCACCTTTTTGTCTTGAACTTTCTGTTACTCTTGCAGCTTCTAAATTTAGTGCATCTTCAATTGCAACTTTGCCAGTTCTATTTTTTACTATAGCTAGTGCATCTTTTGAACCTGGATTTCCAGAACCTGTTACATCTCCATATACTAATGCTGTATATTCTTCAACAAGTTCTCCTTTGCTATTATATAGTTCAATAATTGTTCCTGTTGATATTTTTTCTGTTCCTGTTAGTTCTATTCCATCTTTAAATGCTTTTGCTGTAAAACCAGATTTAAAGTTTGATGCTGAAATTGCTTGATTTACACTTAAGTTTTTAATATCAAATCCTACAAGTACTTCTGCTGTATATGATGTAACACCTGCTGTAGGCTTTGTTGTATAGTTTTTGTTTTCAAAATAAACATTATCACTTTGTGGCTCTAATTTTGTAAGTTCAGCTTCTCCAGAAATTTTTAAAATCCAAACACTTCCATCATTACGAACTAATAATGCACTATTTTTTGTACCAGTATTTGAAGGTTCATATCTTAAAATCATTGAAACTACATTTGTTAAAACTACTTTTTCATTTAAGATTAATTGATTATTTTTGTCAATAATAAAAGTATTTCCTAATGCTGTTGGGCGTTCTGTTAGGTATTGTTTTTCGTTTCCATATTCGTCCATAATTTTTCCATCTGTTGTGTAATATAGTGTGTTATCTTCTGGTACGAATTCTTTAAAGTTTTCTCCAATTTTTTTAGGTTCTTGTCCAGGCCATACTTCCCAAACAGTTTTGTTTCCGTCTACAACGTTATTATAGCTTGCAGCAATTATCTTAAAGTTGCATACTAATGAATTAGTTGTTGTATATGTTTTTCCATCACTTTTTACCAAATATGAGCCTACTATTTTTTCAACATTATTTGTTGTTTCTTCCCATGTTCCATCTTCATTAATTGTATAAAATACACCATCAGTTGATAAGTATCCATTGTTATATATATCTTTTACATTTTCTATAGGTCTTTCTACTCCATTGAATACATATTTTACGCTTCCATCATTTTTTTGTGTTAGTGTATAGTTAAATGCTTCATCATTGTCTGTGTATATGAATTCATATACATATTTTTTTACATTTGTGTCAATTTTTTGTGTTTTTCCTGCGTTTTCATATACTCTCCATAAGTCACCATTTGCATTTAAAATAAGTTCTTCTGAAATTAAAGTCGATTTTCCAGCTTCTGTCCCTGTTGCTTGATTACTGCTAATTCCAGATACTGTTACTTTCATTGTTTTAGAAATTGATTCATCCTCTTTTAGTGTTATTTTTATATTTGTTGTTCCAACACTATTAGCTGTTGCAACTGAACCATTTGCAATAACAATACCTTCATTTTCTGATACATAGTTCCATTTTTCTGCATCTAATAAGCCAGAAATGCTTGCTTGTATATCAATATCAAAATTTTCGCCTATATATGCATTATAGTCTTTTAAAACTAAAAAGTTTGCTTTTTCCTTATCTGAAATTTTTGTGCCATATAAATCTATAGATGTTAAATTTGGCAATTCACTTATAAATGCTATACTTGCAATGTCACTGCTAGAAGCAGAGATTCTTGTTAATCCCTTGCTATTTTTTAATGCAGATAAATCAGAGATTCCAGAACAATTTTGAAATGCTACTGATGTTAATTTACTTAAATTTGAAACTGCATTTATATTTTTAATTTCCATTCCATTAATATATATATATTCTAGATTTTTAAGGTTACTAATTGCTGATATATCTACTATATTTTTATTTTGGTAATCATTATTAGTATTCGAAAAATAGTCTAAATTTGTTAATGTTTTTATATCTTCATAATCTGAAACTAATACATTGCTTAAAGATAATGAACTTAATTTTGTTAGTTGAGCAAGTGGTAATATATCAATATTTATTGGATAATTTGAGGTAATTGTTAAATTGTCTAAGTTTTTAAAGTCCTTTATAAAACTTATATCCATTGTCTCATATTCTTTATTAAGGTAAACTGTTAACCATGTTATGTTGTCTTTATTAAGTGTGCTAAAATCAATAAGTGTACCATTGTAGTAATATGCTAAAGTTTCTATATTATTTGCATGTTCTAATCCTTTAATTGATTTAGCTCCTTCTGGTATTGTAACTATTGTCATTTTATCCATTTCTTCTTGAGAAAATTTACCATCTCCATTTTCATCATATCCTCTTAAGTTTTCTAATAAAGCACTATCTTCTATGGTAAATTCATTATTATTTGCAGCATAAGCTATTGGCATAAAACTGCTTAATAGCATTATTACGGCTAATAATAGACTTATTACTTTTTTATCTGTCATTTTTTAATTTCCTCCTTATAAACTAATTGTATATTTTCCAAGTTTAGCTTTTATAATTGCTAGTGCATCAGAAGATGTTGGTTCTCCTGCTTTTTTTCTTGTATTTTCTGTTACTCTTGCTGCTTCTAAGTTTAATGCTTTTTCTATTATAACTTTACCTGTTTTATTTTTTACAATAGCTAGTGCGTCTTTTGAACCTGGACTTCCAGAACCTGTTACATCTCCATATACTAGTGCTGTGTATTCTTTTACAAGTTCATTTTCTGTATTATATAATCTAATTATATCTCCAGTTGCTATTTTGTTATCTGCTGTTAGTTCTCTATCATTAGAAAATACTTTTACTAAATATTCTTCTTTAAAGTTTTTTGTAACATTTGATACCTCTAAGTTGTTTATATTGAATCCAGTTAATGCTTCGCCTGTAACTATATTTCCCTCGTGTTCATCTAATACTATTACTTTTGTTTTTAAGGTATCATTTGTAAAAAATACTTTTTCTGCTTGTTCTTCTATTTTTTCTAATTTAGCTTTTCCTTCTAATTGTATAGTCCATACACTTCCATCGTTTCTTATAAATACAATATCATTTGAATCTATGGCAAGAATAGAATTTACATTGTCTAAAATAATGGTATCATTTAATAAAGCATTATTTTGTTTATCAAGTCTTAATTTATTTGACTCACAATACACTTCTTTTTGGTACTGAACTTCTTTGCCAAATACATCCATAATCTTTCCGTCCTCTGTTTCATATGAAGCTGAATATGAATTTTCTGTTCCGTCTGTAAATCGTTTAAAGTTTTCACCAATTTTTTCCCACTTGTAAGAAGTTACAGAAGTTGAGCTTTTTTTCCAAACAACCTTATTTTCATCCACAACAGTAGTTCCACTTGCTGCAATTATTTTAAAGTTACAAACCAATTGTCCATAAGTATCATATGTTTTTCCATCATTTTTTACTAAATACCAGTCAACTATCTTTTCAACATTATTAGTTACTTCTAACCATGAACCATCAGGTAAAAGTTCATAGTAAATTCCATCTGTACTTAAATATCCCTTTCTACATATGTCTTTTATATTTTCTATTTTGCTTGTTACCCCGTTAAATTCAAGTTCTCCTGTACCATCTGTTTTTATCTTTAATGTATACGGAATAGCTTGGCCCTCTGGGGTATATATAAAATCACTTACACATTTTTTTATATTAGTGTCAATTTTTTCAGCTTTTCCTTCATCTATATATATTTTCCATAGTTCTCCATTTTCCTTTAATACTAAGTTAGTGGTTACTTGTACTGAATTTGAGATAGTTCCTACTATTTGGTTACTTTCAATGCCTTTTACTGTAATTTTCATTGTTTTTACATCGTTTGTTATTTTATTTGTCATTGTTATTGTAGTATCTCCTGCCTTAAGTGTTTGTATTGCTCCATCTTCACTAACAATAGCAATATCTTCATTAGAAGAAGTATAGTTCCAGTTCTCCCTGTCTATAATTCCATCTAATGTTGGAGAAATATTTTTCCTTTCTCCTACATATGCAGTATAATCTTCAAATTTCATTAAGTTAACTCTTTGGTCTTCTGTAACTTTAGAATCAAATACAGTTGCTCTAACCAATTTAGGTAAATTTTTTAATGCTTCAATTATTGTTACATTTGTAGAAGTTAAATCTATTACTTCTAGTTCATTTAGTTCTTCTACGAATGAGATATCTGTTATATCAGAATACGAAAAATTTATATTGCTTAAATTTGTATTATTCTTTAAGTAACTTGGTAAAGATACCCCTTCACAAGAATAAAAAATAATTTCTTTTAAATTGTTTAGGTTACCAATATTTTCTGCATTTTGAAGTTTTACATTGTTAAATGATAATTTCTCTAGTTTACTTAATTTTTCTATACCAGTTAAGTCTACTGTGCTTTCTGCTACTATTGCTAATTCTTCTAAGTTTTGCAACTGGTTTATTCCATTTAAATTTTTAATATCTTTAATTCTTATTTCAAGATTTTTTATATTTTGATAATTTACTATTTGAGATAAATTTACATTACTAGAATAATCTGATATTATTTCAAGTTTTTTTAGTCTTGGGAATATGTTTAAGAATTCCAAGTCAAAGTTATTATTATCTGAAATTGAAATAACTAGTTCTGTTACTTTATCTAATTGAACTTTGCTAAAGTCTAGGTCTGTACCATCATATTCATAGTAAATTCTACGTAGATAATTTGCATTTTCCAGACCATTTAGGTCTTTTACCCCTTCCCAAATTTGAAGATAATATAATTTATCTAGTTCAGTTTGTGATATTATTTTATCTCCATTATAGTCATGTATTGTTGCTAAAAGAGTGGCATCTGTTATGAGACTTTGTGTGGTTGCATTACTTATAATAGGTGTTACTCCTGTAAACACAACAAGCATAACAAGCATTAAGCTAGTTACCCTTTTAAAGCTTTTTAACATTTTGTTCCTCCTTATTTGTTAATCAAAATTTTCTAACACATTTAGATATTGTTTTGTTGCTTCATTTAATTCCAATTCTGGTTTATCTATTATTTTATACGCTAATTGGCTTGTATTTTTCTTAACTTCTTCTAATATGTTTACAACATTTAAAGCTTGTTCTATTAAAAATTTTGTGTCTTCGTTTTTATTTTGTTTTATTGTTTTTTCTAGTCCATTGCTAATTATATAAATATATTCTTCATAATTTTTTATATCATATTTATCTAGGCTAATTACTCGTTTTTGATTTTCTACCATTTGCTCCCAATTTTCTGTATAATAAGCATAATTTGCTTTTACCATATATGCTGGCAAAACATATTTGTTGTCTTTTAATAATTCATTTGCAATTTCATAAGCTTCTGATATATTCTGTACATTTTTTAATTTCTGTATTTTAGAATTTGTTTTATTTGGAAGCAAGTTTAAAGCAACTTCATAGTTTCCATACTTTTCTGAAAAAGAAGATATACCAAAGTATGAAAAAATACTTATCTGAATTATAGTTAATAATATAATTGTTAACTTAGCTTTTTTTATCTTAAAACATTTAATCTTTCCTTCTTTTTCTTCTAATAGCATAACAAATATTAAATGGATTACTAAAAATTGCATATCAAATTCTAATAGCATGTGTAGTATCATAATAACTAGTATTTCCTTTTGGTAGTCAGTACATTTTTTAGACACTATATTACTTGCAAACAAATATATTAGCATGAACATCGGAATAATGCCTGTATCTACAGCTTGCTGTAAAAAATCATTATGTATAAACTTTATAGTATAGTCTGCTGTTTGAATTTCTGGGTAATAGTAGCTATATCCCATATAACCGCAAACCAAATGGATATTTAGCTATTATTTTAAGTCCGTCTAAATAATATATAAGCCTACCCATTACAGAACTTTCTTCTAAAGATATTTTAAATAGTCTTTCGAATATATCTATACTCCCTGTAATTTGCAATAGAATAATTGATGCTACTAATACTGATATTGCTAAAAGTACTCCTATTAATATTTTTTTCTTGTTTTTTCTATGTTTTAATATTTGATAAAATAAATATAGTACAGTAAGTATAAAAGTAAATCTACTACCTGTTATTAATATTCCAAGTGCAAGAATACCTAAAGTTATTTTATCTTTTAAATCTTTTTGTTTTTTATTAAATATTATAATAATTCCTATAAGCATAAACAAAGCAAAGCTATTGGAGTACTGAAAAAAGCCTACTAGCCTTCCATTTCCTGAGAAAAAATGTGCTTTAAGTGCTGGTATTTGTCCTAAAACATAAGATATTAAGCACATTATAGCTCCACTTAAAGGTATAGTGTTTAATATTTTTTGTTTTTCTTCTTTTTCAAATTGCATTAATAATATAAAATAAAAAATTCCTGGTAAAAACTTTAAGAATCCTTCTATTGCCATTTCTTTGTCAATAGCCCAAAGCGCAGTTACTAAATACGAAAATATTAATATGATATAGATATAAAAATTTTTGCTATTTTTTATAATTATTTTTTTATTTTGAATTGCTATTTTGCAAAACAAAATTAAAAAAATAATTCCTGCTATAAATGCTGAATATTCGTAGAATAGTCCATACCAGAATGGAATAATAAACATGATGTATGACAATAGCTGTATATTACTTACTTTTTTTATACAGTATACCCCTCCTTGTATAATATATTTAGGTTTTTAAAAGGTTACCCATAAACCTTTATATAA